>DATFDJ010000175.1:0-56030 GCA_035252115.1 Nitrospira sp.
TGAACGTGACTTCGTATTCTCCTGTATAAATAGATCCGCCAATCTTCCCGTTACGGATTTGGCCACTGCAGGTTCTGAATCTGCAAATGAAACTTTGATCAACCCGCTTCCTTGAGCATCGATATTCACCAAACCTCTGAGACGTGAAGCTACCCCGTTATCCATCGCGGGAGATGCCGTTTCCTTATCGTATCCATAGAGGTGAAATTCTTGTGCGACCTGCGTGAGAAGCTCACGCCGGTAAAGGAATTCTTTGAGGGCGTCAACACGAGCGCTCATCGCCACATCAGGTCTGTTTTCCCCACCGGACTCCGGTGCATCGACACCTTTCACATACCTAACCTTTTGTTCCTGGACATACAACAGCGTGCTGGATCGATAGGTCTTCGGCAACCAATAACATAAAGCAGCTGCGATGCCGACGCAGAGCACAATAGGAATGATAATCAGCCATTTATGATTTTTAATGGCTCTGAGGTAATCCTCAGGTGTGTTGAGACCGGTAAACACGTCTACTCCTTCTTCAATGAACCTGCGCCGCTACCGGACGGCGCGCCCCCGCCTGTCGAATCCGGCGGCGTCGTTCCTCCGTCTGCAGGAGTTGCCGTCGGTGCTCCCCAATTTCCGAAGCCGCCCATCCTAAAGAATGCCTGGCTGTTAAATGCGGCAGAGACCGAAAGGATCACCATCTTTTTGGAAAAAATTGTATCATTTGAAACTGTTTGGTTTAGGGCCTGGTCTGCCTGCGAGCTCGATGTCGAGAAATACAGCCAGTTGTATTGTAAATTAGCCAAGAAGGGACCTATCAGGTATCGAGCACCAGCCGTCAGCCCGACTGTGTCAAAGGTCGTCAGCGGAGCACTTGCCGAACCATGGGAATAGTTCAGTCCTGCTTGGGCTGAAAGTCTCGAGGTTATACCTCCATTTACATTCGCGCCCACGACGTGAGTCTTCATTGGCCCGGCTCCTATGGCATAGCTCGGGAAAACACTAAAGGTATAACGAAACGAGGTGAGAATACGACCTGGAGCAAGAATACCGCCAGGAGACAGGCTACCGACCATTGTGGGCAACCCGTAAAATGGCCCAGGCGGACCATCGCTAGAAAAATCTGCAGCGGTCCCAATGTCTCGTAATCCCTCTACAAAAGAACTATAGGTCAGAAGGGCTGAGACGTTCGGAGCCACCTGGGTCTTTATGGTTTGCCCAGGGATGCCGGTTTCTTGCGGTAACGTGAAGATGGCGCCTCCACCGAGGCTCGTGTTCAACCTTTGAGTCCAAGTTCGACTCCAGTTCGCTGTTCCGCCGATGGTCGTAAATGAACTCGTCCCGCTCCCACTACTCTGTTCCTGTTCGTAATGCGACAACGTTGCCGTGGTCCCTACCGAGTCTCTGCGGTTCAGGATGGTTGTGAGCGTCGTCGTAGCTTGGTGCCCTGTCGTACCGAATAGTTGGTTATCGACTCCTCCCGACTGACTGCCGAACGACATTCTCGTATAGGTGTACATCCCTGTTAGATTGGTGGTCGGTGTGAGGATATATCCTCCGGTGACCCCGAGATTATAGACATGCGTTGAAACTCGATTGGTGATCAATCCTGCGTTTACTGGAGTGGTGATGTTCGTCGATCCGAAGCCCGTCCCCAGTCCACCACTTGGCGCCGCAAATGCGGTTGAAGCCGGGGTAAATTGATACAAGCCTCTTACAGTTAAAGCCGATATCCGCTGGGATATTTTATCGGCCCAGCGCTTTGCATCAACATAACCGCCTGCATTTATTCCCGTATAGTCCAGATTGGGATTGTTGATGTATCTCGTAATCGCCGCTCCGGCGAAGAGGCTTCCTTGGATCAGAGAACTTGTATGTGCCACGTTAAGCTGGGGAATTACGCTCGTGTAAAGGTCTTCCGGCTTGGATCCCGGCTGCAGCAATGACTTGGGAGTATAGAACACGTTTGAATCATAGGTTTCCTGTACGGAAACACTCGGAATGAGCAGTGTTTGAGCCGAAGCGCCCATATCTGTCGCTGTAAGTCCTGCTATCCCAGCGAAGAATGCGATGATTCCTCTGCCCCACAGGCCGGCGTCACGGTACCACAATGACGTCACCAGCCTTCAGAATGAAATTGGCCTCGAGATTCTTCCCCTGCACGATATCTTGATATGGAACAGGAATCATGACTTGTTTGGTTTCTCCCTGGCCGTTCTTCACCATCCGTAGCACATGAACGTTATTTCGAGATGCGAAGGTCGTAAAACCACCGGCATAGGAGATGCCTTGTACGACACTCGTGAATGACTTTAGAACTATCTTTCCTGGTTTCGACACTTCTCCCACAACATAAATATGGTAGCTGTTGATCTCTTTGACCTGAACGGAGACGGTTGGTGTAGACATATAGTCTGCAAGTGCATCCGCAATGTGTTTCGAAAGTACTTGTGCGGTGAGGCCTGACGCCTCTATGTCTCCGATCAACGGCAAGGAGATTTTGCCGTCTGGCCTGACGATGACCTCGCGGGACAAGTCTTGATTGCGCCACACTGTGACCACTAATACGTCCTCGGGTCCGATGAGAAATTCCGTCGGTGGAACTGCCATGCCGCGATATTGAACATCCTCTCCAAAACATCCGGCTACCGTCGCGAAGAGCAGAGTTAAGGCCATGGTATGAAACCCTCGCCATTCACGTGTTCTGCTCAATTTTGCTCTGCCGGCATTGATTGTTCTCATTGCACTCCCCGAATTGGAACAGCCGAACATCAACGGCTTGGTAACACGACCATTGTCTCTGATGGGACAACGATTTGATCTCCGGGCTTCAATTCAATGTTCTGGCTTGCGCCATCCCGCACAACGATATCGTCGTAGCTGGCCTTTAGCTTGGTTTGGCCTTCACCGTCCTTGGTAAAACGAAATACAACGATCTTGTTGCGTGCAGCCATCGGAGTAAATCCTCCTGCTACGGTTATTCCCTGGAGCAGGGTCGTCTTACTTTTCAACGGATACTTTCCTGGTTTGTTTACCTCGCCTAATACATAGATGTTGTAGCTCTGTACCTCTTTAACCATAATAGAAATTGTGGGGTTTTCCATATAGGCCCTCAAACCTGCCGCAATCTCTTCGGTCAATTGGACCGGAGTCTTCGCAACGGCAGAAATATCTCCCAACAATGGAAGTGAAATTCTTCCATCGGGTCGAACTTGAACCTGTTTCGAAAGATCGGTGTTCTTCCAGACGGTAATCTCAAGAATGTCTTCGGGACCGATAATATAGTCCGGCGTCACGATCAACAGCGACTTATCCGCGGCCCCCGGTACTGTTTTCGACAAAGCAGCGGCGTGCTTCTTTGAATCTACGTCCTGCCCTATCGCTCCGCTTGGCCAGACCAGGGCTACCAAAATCAGGATGAAGCCGAAGCGATAATGACGCATGGTAGAGATTTTTCGCATACTGGCACTCCTCAATACATTGTGTTTAGATATCCCCTTCAGGATAGGCTACCGCCATTTGAGGTAGCACCTCTTCAAGGAAAACCCACCAAACTTTCTTCCTCACTACTTATACAGCTTCT
Organism: Nitrospira sp.; assembly: GCA_035252115.1. GTDB lineage: Bacteria > Nitrospirota > Nitrospiria > Nitrospirales > Nitrospiraceae > Nitrospira_C. Next base: position 3,572 of record DATFDJ010000175.1, read on the forward strand.
GAATATCTTTCGATATCAGAAAACTGCACAACGGCTCGACTCTGGTAAAACAGCGTGCGGAGAAGCACAACCACTCGTTCTTTCCGAGGCAGCGATAAGTCAAACACAGCCTTGATGCCGGCCAGGGGACCCTGGGTGATACGGACTACTTCGCCACGCTGAAAACGCGGCATCTGGATCGTATCTCGTTGCTTCAGTCGATTTTGGATTTCGTCGAGCAACGCTGGCTCGACCTCTGCGGGATGTTGCCCAAAGACAACGATTTTACGAACCCCCCGACAATATGAAACGGTCCGATATTGTGTCTCGTAGTTAAATTTGGCAAAGAAATACCCGGGGAAGAGACCGGAAGGTCGGACTAATCGTTTACCTCTGACAAATAAGCATTCCCTGACTTCAGGATAATACGTCGCGATCCCTGCCTGCTGTAACATGAGAGTTGTAGACCGCTCTTGTCTCGGCTTTGCCATCACTGCATACCATTTCTCCATTACCCCAGCCGTCCCTTTGCTTGGAGTTATCACCCGTCTCGCCTCTGGATTGATGTGTATCCTGCTTAGCGATACTCATCTGAGAACAGGGCGAATGAATCACTGAAGCTGCCACATCAGAACATGAACTTTAACCCGACAAAGAAAGGACCAGCGCCGTTAGCTTTAGCGAACGGTAGTTTCCTGGTCCAACGCACCTCGGCCAGAGTTGGTGTTTCCGCAACCGCTGTCGGTGTAGGCACGTAGACCTTCAAAACTTGTTCAATCGCCGGGGCTTCATCCATGAGAATAAGCATCCCTCCAGTGCTTATGTTGACGGACAAAGCTTTTCCATGGCGAGCCGACACCGCCGTATCGTCACCAGGAGCCGTCATTTCGTATGGAATAGGGCGCAATAGAGCAACCCGCTCATTATGCTTCTGAAAATCTGACATGATTGGCCATTCCCACTCATTCTGTGCCACGTCCTCCCCCTTTCATCCCACCGCAACAGATGCCGTTTCACTTACCCCTTCCGCGTCGAGGTTCCCACGTGGGGAAGGCCTAAACCTTGGTGTAACACGGAGCAAGTGGTATCTTCGTGCTCGTGAGTATAGAAAGCAGACGGGGCTGGGACAATACCGTTCACGTATGCCGCATTTCCCAAAAGGTGGGTGTTGACTCCCCCGAAAGGGTTAGGTAAAGTTTCCATCGCGACTGATGGCAAGAGATTCATTGAGGTACATTAACAGAAATCGTTCGATTGTCTAGCATTGCTCTCATAATGGTTGCGATAGTTTTCCTCCTAAAATGACCGACTCACAGCCTTTTTCCGGACCATCTGAAACGCTTGCCGACCAGCGAGCTGGTCCAGGCATTGTTGTATTGTCAGCTTCCATGCAGTTGCTTCATATGAATCGCCAGGCATCCGAACTTGCGAAGCAAATTAACACCGCCGAGCACGGCGGCGGCAGCTCACGGACAGCTCACGGAGTCCTCCCAACGGCGTTGACCGAACTCTGTGGAGAAATCATCAAGGCCCTCCATGTTCGAACCGAGGCGAAAGACTGGGAGCAATTTGAGATTAAGCGAGTGACTGGAAATCCTGATCAACCGGTCCTTCTGAGAGGATTTGGATTGCCGGACCGAGGAGGTGTGCAGTACGCCCGTTTAGTAGTGACCCTGGAGGAACTCGGTCGGCGGCAGCAACTAAATACAGATCAAGCAAAGGAGAAGTTTCAATTAACCAATCGGGAACAAGCCGTTGTGGAGCATCTCGCTAAAGGCTGGACAAATAAGGAGATTGCCAATGCTCTTCAGATAACCGAGCAGACTGTCAAAGAACACATTAAGCACATCATGAGAAAGACCAATGCTACAACGAGAACTGGCATCCTCGTTCAAATTTTCAATTCTTAATCTTCCACCACAGGTTGCTGTCTCGTAAATGCCATAGTGCGGTATCTGTAACACATCGCTTCTTTCAACATTATACATAGATATCAAAGAGTTAAATGTCTCTACCAATGGCTCATAGATTGCACTGTTTATACGAACATGAAGACGAAGTTTATAGGATCCATTCTTAGTATCTCGTTCTTTATGGCTGGTTGCCAGACCATGGGCTCCTTAAAGGCATCGGAAGGCGGGAGTTTCATGAGTCTGTGGAATACCTATGCGCTCTGCCAAGGGGAATCAGACCTTGAACAGTTGAGTCAGCATGCTCTAATGCTGAAGAAAGCGGCCAGTCACGCAGCTCCTCAGGATAGCTTCGTGATTCCTCTCCCGGGACAGATCCAGAGACTCGTGACGACCCCTTCATCCCGCTTTGCAGTGGACGTCAAAGCTATGGCGGCCTCCTGCTCCCTTCGAGCCGCCCAGTTAGCCATGCAGAGGGGAAAGGACGATGTAGCTCGCTCGTTGTTGGAAAGCGTACTCGAATACCATCATTCTGATTATGCCTATTACTCGACTCAGGCGAGATCGATGCTCTCAGAATTGGACAACCCCGCCATCAGGGTTTCTTTTCGGGTTCGTTAATCGATTTCCCCGGGAATGGAACCACACTTCTAGGCCCCTTGCTCGCTGAGCTTACAAAACAGTCGCTCATATATCGTGGCACTGTTGGCCCACGAGACATCCGTATTCATACCTGTCTGGATTATTCGTTCCCAAAGAGCCGATTCGGAATACATTCCGACAGCGGTTAGCACTGTGCTAAGCAACTTCTCTGCTGTCGGAGATTCGACATGATAGCCCGTTGCGGTGCCGGATCTCAGTGTTTCGGGATTCACTGGAACCACTGTGTCGGCCAGCCCGCCTGTTTTCGTGACCACCGGCACCGTACCGTATCTTAGACTATACAATTGGCTAAGGCCACATGGTTCATACCGAGAAGGCATAAGAAATATATCGGCTCCCGCTTCAATCCGGTGGGCCAGTCCTTCATCAAATCCAATGTGCAGGCCGATTCTGCTGGGGAAGCGAGATCGGAGTTTTCTGAGATTTTCTTCGTGATTCGGATCCCCTGCTCCTAATATTGCCAGTTGCAGGTCCGACTCCATGAGCCGGGGAATGATCGTTTCGAGTAGATCCACTCCCTTTTGAGGGGTCAATCGCGCTATAGCGGCCAACATGGGAACCTCATTTTCCCGAAGACCGAATTCATGCTGTAGGGCTCGTTTGCATACCGCCTTTCCCGCACGGTCCCCAGCCGAGTAGGACACCGGCAGAAACCGATCCAATGCAGGATTCCAACGGTCTGTGTCGATGCCATTGATGATTCCCTCAAGCTGTCCTCTTCTTTGCAGAACACCTTCTAGGCCAAAACCAAATTTCGGTGTCAGGATTTCCTTGGCATAGGTCGGACTGACGGTCGTAAGATAATCCGCATGAATAATTCCGCCTTTCAGCAAATTGATTGATCCATAAAACTCAAGTCCTTCCGGTACAAATGAGGCCGGTGGAAGACCGGTCACATCAAACTGATGGCCGGGGAATATGCCCTGATAACCTACATTATGCAATGTCAACACCGACTTGACATGGTGGAACTCTCTGCGATCACGATCGACAGTTTTCTGATACACAGCGCACAGAGCTGTTTGCCAGTCGTGGAGATGCAGAATATCCGTTTTCCATTTCGTTTCCCTGTTAAGGAATGTCAGAGCTTCAACAACGGCACGGCTAAACCAAGTGAACCGCTCAAGGTTGTCCGGATAATCCTTGCCCTGCTCCTGGTATACGCCCGCTCGATCAAAATATTTGTCCTGACGCAAAGCCCAGACTCGCACGGACGTGTTTCCTGAAATTCTGATTATGTCTTCCTCGATCACCGCCTCAGTATCGCCTTGAGGGGTTGGAACTGGTAGGCGGGCAATGACCCGGAAACGCCGGCCCGACTCATCGAGCGATCGGTATCTCGGGAGCAGCAGAATCACATTATGGCCTAGTTTTGCCAGCTCCTGAGGCAATGCACCTGTCACATCGGCGAGGCCGCCCGTTTTGGCATACGGAATGGCCTCCGAAGCGGCAACGAGAATATTCAAAGGTCGGCGACGTTCCAAGAAAAGGACAGTATTGACGTGTTAATGGGGTGGTGGGCCTTCGAGCTTGGACCGAAATTTATCCTCATGCTGCCAGCTACGTCCCAACGAATGGAGTTGAGCCGCGCTCAGCGCTTCCTTGTAGACAAGCTTTTCTTCATAGAAGACGACCAGCCAACCGCGATCAGGATAAACTAAAAATAACCCCTCTCCTGCTTCAACCCCGGTTTCCCACCCTCGCGGAGCTTCTCCAATGGCAAGACGGGACTGGGGGACGAGCGAGCCATCCTTCATCCCAAAAAACTGCATAAACTCCGTTCGCTGATAAGCCGGCATGCCCCAAACTCCGACAAACGCTCGCGGTGTCAACTGGTGAAGCGTGAGTTGGTTGTCTTGGATGTGTCGCTCCTGTTCAGCCAGCGGAGGAAGCCGGCTACAGGCAAAGAGTGCCGTGACTGTGAAGATCCCAATGACATGGGCCACCATCGAGGCACGTGTCATAAGAGTCTCCGAGTCTTGGGCTCTGCAGGTTTGATCGGTTGACACACATCACACTGACAAAGCCGTCGCAAGAGCGTATACGAATAGATCCCGCTGTCATGTCCGTCACTCCACATAAACTGAAGAGCATAGCGCCCTACCGGCTGAATATCTTTCAGCATGATCAACAGCGGCACGTCGTCGGCGTTCAATCTGCGCTCTCCTGTCCATTCGTCCACGCAGGCGGCACAGGGACATTGTTGTCTGAGATGGCGGACGGGATAGATTCCCCGATGCCCGTCGTTCCATTGAATACCCAACACGCCCTTGTCGATCCACGACATGTCTTTCGGTTCAATACTCGTCTCGACCATGATCAAGTCTCAACTCCTCAAGCCATCACAGGTGTTGTGAGAGAAAGTCGACGGGAGGCAGACGTTTTCCCGCCACCACCGTGACATAACCCTCGATAGCCTCTTCAACCTCAGACCGTACCTGTCCGATGGCCTTCAACCGGGTCACCATGCCAGGCGCCAATCGCAACGCTTGCTGAAGAAAAGCCAGACTGCCCCGGGAAAGAGGCAGACAACGAGCCTGTTGCCGCGCCGCACAAGTATGGCAGACCAAGCCCCCTGATAGCGGAGAAAACTGCGGTTCTTGAATCACTCGGTTCCTTCCGCAGGCTGCACAATGATCGGTCTGTGGACGAAACCCCGTAAGTCCCAACAGCCGAATTTGAAACAGCAGCGCGGTCAGCGTCGGATCGTCGCTCGAAACCAACGAGTACAATCCCTGTTCCAGCGTACTGAACAATTGTGGATCGGGATCGCCGTCGGCCGTCACTGCCGCAACGACGTTTGCCATCCGCGCCGCCGCCTCCATCCGCATGAGGTCCTCGCGGAACCGTACAAATGGTTCGACGATATCAGCTTGCGAGATCCGGTACAGGGAGTCTCCGGATTTTTCAAAAAGATTCAATTCACTGATGGTCAGAGGTTCCAATCCCGGTCCAAGCCGGCTCTTTTGCCTCCTGGCACCTCGCGCTACTCCGCGGATTTTTCCCATTTCTTTGGTATATAACGTCACGATACGGTCTGCCTCGCCCCATTTTCGGCTCTTCAGCGTGATCGCGAACGTTTTGACGAGCGGCATGCGAGCAAAACCTAGAATGAGGGGGAACGTCCCAACACGTTATCGCAGATACGGCATGAAAATCGTCGCCAGCGTCAAATAAATCGTGATGCCGGTGATGTCGTTCGCTGTGGTGACGAATGGCCCGGCAGCCACGGCAGGATCGACGCCGATTCGCTTCAGCACGATCGGCATGAACGTGGCCATGCTGGTGGATACCAGAAACGCCGTAATGAGCGAGACTCCTACGACGACTCCGAGAAATCCCTGATGCCAAATCCACCCGACCAACGACAGGATCATCCCACAAGCTACGCCCATCAGCAGGCCGATCCTGACTTCACGGAAGAACACGGTCCATACATCGGTCAATTCGACCACCCCCGTCGCCAATCCTCGAATGATCAGGGTCGAGGACTGCAGGCCGACATTCCCGCCCATGGCGGCGATGACCGGGATAAAACTCACGATCGCCACGACTTCCTGAATCGTGTAGCGGAATTCCCAGAGAATCGCACCAGACAATAAGCTGCCGACCAGATTGGTGAACAGCCACGGGAGCCGTACCTTGGCCGCTGCCAGGCTCGAGGATTTCGAGACTGCCTCTTCCTCCACGGCGCCCGCCATTTTGAGCATATCTTCGGTGGCTTCTTCGCGGATGACGTCCACCACATCGTCCACCGTAATGATTCCGACCAATACGCCTTCCTTATCAACTACCGGAATGGCCAAGAGGTTATAGCTGGCCACCTGGCGCGCCACTTCCTCCTGATCCATATCGACCGTGACGCTGATCACATCCCGCGTGGCAATGTTCTTCAGCGGCGTAGCGGGCGGTACCGTCAGGAGTTGGCGTAGGGAAAGGACCCCGACCAATTTATCGTCCTTGTCGGTCACATAGATGTAGAACACCATTTCGGCGTCGGTTGCCTGCTGCAAGCGACGGATCGCGTCCTGAGCGGTCGCATCTTCCTGAAGCGCGAAGAACTCCGTCGTCATGATGCCGCCCGCGGTGTCCTTCGGATACTTCAGAATGTCGGCGACCTCGGTGGAATCCTCGGTCCGCATCAAAGAGAGGATCTCTTTTGCTCGTTCTTCAGGCAGGACACCGAGGATATAAGCCACATCGTCTGGTGCCAGGTCCTTGATCAGCCAGGCGATGTCCGACTGGAGAAGATCGGCCAGTACTTGCGTAATGCTTTCGGTATCGAGTTCGCTCAGCACTTGGCCGCGCTTGGAGTCGCCGCGCACCAACTCGAACACCTCGCGCTTTTCTTTGGGAGAGGAAAGATGGACGATGACCTTCGCCACGTCGGCGGGGTGCATGCGGCCCAGCATCTTGGAAAGATTCGTGATGGCGCCGCGGCGCAGCAGACGCTGCACCGACAAGAGCACGATATCGGACTTTGTGTGACCCCGTTCCGCTTGGTCGCGGAGCGCATCGCGCAGCCCATCACGATCGCCCGTGCGGGGCCGCTGTTCGACGGGACGAGTCTCTGTGGCTTTGTCGGTCATGCCCTACCCGCTAGTACCCCAATTGTATCAATGCCTGCTCGTTTTCCCGCCAGGCTTCCCGTACCTTGACCCACAATTGCAAAAACACCTTCATGTGAAACACCCGCTCCATCTCGACCCGCGCTTCGGTACCGACCGATTTCAGACGGTCTCCTCCCTTACCGATCACGATGGCCTTGTGCGACTCGCGCTCGACCAAGACTGAGGCGCTGATGCGGGCCAACCTGCCTTCTTCGACAAATTCATCGATTTCCACTGCAATCGAATAGGGCACTTCCTCATGCGTGTGAGCGAGGAGCTTTTCCCGGACAATTTCTGCGGCCAGCACACGCATGGTTTGATCAGTAATCATTTCATCGTCGTAGGCGGCATCTCCTTCCGGCAAATGGGACACCGTCACGTTCAGCAGTCGGTCGATGTTATCCCCCGTCTGTGCGGACACGGGCACCACCTGGGTCCAGACGTACAGCTTGGCATACGCCTCAATGACCGGCAGTAATTTGAGCTTGTTCACTAAATCGATCTTGTTCAGCACAAGAATCACGGGGCGGCCGCGCCTCTGAAGCGCGGCGTTGACATGATCGAGAACCAACAGATCTCCCGGCCCCGGGAGACACGTCGCATCCATCAAGACAAAGAGGAGATCCGCTTCCTCCAACGTCTCCACGGTGGTCCGCACCATGCGGCGATTCAGCAAATGCTGCGGCTTATGGATACCGGGAGTGTCCAGCAAGGCGATTTGCGCGTCCGGCGTATGGAGGACGCCAAGGATTCTGGTTCTCGTCGTCTGGGGCTTCTCGGACACAATCGCGATTTTCTCGCACAGCAAGCGGTTCAGGAGTGTCGACTTTCTGACGTTCGATCGACCGGCGATGGCGACAGTCCCGAATCTCATAGCCTCACGGTCTGGACGATCCCTGCGACGTTTCGGGAATCAATTGATAAATTGTCTCACCTTTTCGAACGTACCCGAGCCGTTCCCGAGCCAACTGTTCGATCTTGAAGGGATCATGCTCCAGGCGATCGATATCCGTGCGCAGCACACGCGTCGTGCGCTGCAGATCCTGAATTTCGATTTCCAATTGTCGGGCGCGGTCTCGCATCGCGAGATACCCGGGGAAACCCATCTCGCCGAAGCACAAGGCGATGAGCAACAACAGACACGTTCCCGCACCCGCATACTGGACTCCGGCCACCATGCGTCGCTGCCAGTCCAGCCATTGGCGTCCGCGGTTTTGTTTGATGATCATCGTGTCGCTGATTCGTCCTAGGCCCTGACCGGAACCGCTTCCCGGCCACGGTACATCGCCGCCGAACCCAGCTCTTCTTCAATCCGAAGCAACTGATTGTATTTCGCCACGCGATCCGTCCGCGACAGCGAACCGGTTTTGATCAGGCCGCTGTTGGTGGCCACCGCCACATCCGCGATGGTCGTATCTTCCGTTTCGCCCGACCGGTGCGAGATGATCGCCGTATATCCGGCTCGCTTGGCAAGCTCGATGGCGTCCAACGTCTCGGTCAAGGTGCCGATCTGATTCAGCTTGATCAAGATCGAATTCGCAATGCCTTCCTTGATGCCTTTGGAAAAGATCTCGACGTTCGTGACAAAGATATCGTCTCCGACGAGCTGGACGCGCTTCCCCAGCTTCTCCGTGAGCATCTTCCATCCCTTCCAGTCCACCTCGCTCAGTCCGTCTTCGATCGATAGAATGGGATACCGGTCCAGCAGCTTTCCGTAATAGCCGATCATGTCTTCAGATGACCGCTCGGGATTTTTTTCCGCTTCGAGGACATAGCGGCCTTTTTCATAGAGCTCGCTTGCGGCACAGTCCAAGGCCAGCGCAATGTCCCGTCCCGGCTCGTATCCGGCTTCCTCGATCGCCTCCATAATCAGTCCCAATGCGTCCTCGTTGGAGTGAAGATCCGGTGCGAACCCGCCTTCATCGCCGACCGCCGTGTTGAGCTCCTTCTTCTTCAGCAAAGCCTTCAATGAATGAAACACTTCTGTCGCCATGCGAAGGCCTTCGCCGAAGCGCGCCGCGCCGACCGGCATGATCATGAACTCCTGAAGATCCAGGCGGTTGTCGGCATGCGCGCCGCCATTGATGATGTTCATGAGCGGAACGGGCAGCACTCGTGCGTTCGTACCTCCGAGATATCGATAGAGCGGCTGCCCCGTTTCATTGGCCGCCGCTTGAGCCACGGCCAATGAGACACCGAGGATGGCGTTGGCTCCAAGCTTGCTCTTCGTCTTCGTCCCATCCAACGAAATCATGGCTTGATCGATTTCCGTCTGGTCGAAGGCTTCTTTGCCGAGGAGCTCCGGGGCGATGACCTTGGCGATGTTCGCGACCGCTTTGGAGACGCCCTTCCCCATCCAGCGCTTCTTGTCCCCATCGCGCAGCTCGATCGCTTCCTTTTCCCCTGTCGACGCACCGGAAGGCACCGCCGCTCGTCCTTGTGCACCGCTCTCCAGCGTCACTTCCGCCTCGACCGTCGGGTTACCTCGCGAATCGACGATCTGCCTGCCTTTGATTTCCCGAATCGCGCTCATGCGTCTCGTCCCTCTCCTGTTATGCACCCAACTTCTTCTTCAACAACTCATTAACCTTCCCCGGATTCGCTTTTCCCCCGCTGGCCTTCATGACTTGCCCGACGAGAAATCCCACTACTTGATGTTTGCCTTCTTTGAATTGCGCCACCTGGGCAGGATTTGTCGCAAGCACTTCGTCGATGAGTCGTTCCAGCGCGCCCTGGTCGGACACCTGCGTGAGGTCCCGTTCCTGAACGATCTGCTGCGGTGCTTTGCCGCTTCGGTACATTTCGGGGAAAATCTCACGGGCAACTTTCAAACTGACCGTCTCGTCGTCGACCATTTGCAACAAGCTCACGAGCCGCTCCGGAGCGACGGGTGAATTCAGGACATCTCGGCCTGACTGATTCAGCTCTCTTGTCAGTTCTCCCATTACCCAATTACTTACCGTTTTGGGCTGATGGAACAATTTCACGCACGCCTCGAAATAATCGGCCAACCCTTTTGAGGCAGTCAGCACGCCCGCATCGTATTCAGGCAGCCCGTAGTCGCTCGCAAACCGGCGCGCCCTGGCCGCCGGCAATTCCGGCACTGTGCCGCGGAAGGCGTCGATCCAATCTTTCTCGAATTTCAACGGCACGAGATCCGGATCCGGGAAATAGCGATAGTCGTGTGCTTCTTCCTTCGACCGCATCACGGCCGTCTCGCCGCGATCGAGATTCCAGAGTCTCGTTTCCTGCTGGATCTTGCCGCCCTCGTTCAAGACCTTCGTCTGCCGCTTGATTTCGTACTCGATCGCATCCTTGACGAACTTGAACGAGTTGATATTTTTCAGCTCGACTTTCGTGCCGAGATCCTTTTGTCCCAACGGACGCAGCGAAAGATTGGGCTCGCACCGAAAGCTGCCTTCTTCCATATTGCCGTCGCAGACCTCGAGATACATGAGAATGTCCCGAAGTCCCTTCAAATACGCCACCACCTCGTCGGCGGAACGCATGTCCGGTTCCGTGACGATTTCCAGCAACGGCGTCCCGGCGCGGTTGAGGTCCACGAGGCTGCCGCTCACTCTCTGGTCATGAATATTCTTCCCGGCATCTTCTTCCAGATGAGCCCGCCTAATCCGGACCCGCTTCTTTCCTTCTCCGGCCGGAATCTCGATCCATCCGTTCTCGCAGATCGGCGCTTCGTACTGAGAAATCTGATAGCCTTTGGGCAAGTCGGGATAGAAATAATTCTTCCTGGCAAATCGGTTGTTCGCCGCGATCGTACAGTTCAGCGCCACCCCGGCACGGACCGCCATCTCAACCGCCGTCCTGTTGATGACCGGCAAGCTTCCCGGCAGACCCAGACATACGGGGCAGGTTTGGCTGTTCGGAGCGGCGCCGAACGCCGTGCCGCACCCGCAGAACATCTTGGATTTGGTCCGCAGTTGCGCGTGGACTTCGACCCCGACCACGACTTCATAAATCATGGCGGCCGCTATCCCTCTCCTCTCATCCGATCGCGCTCGCGCTTCATCGCTTCACGGCCGGCCTCCAACGCTTCGCGCAATACCGACTTCTTCGTCTCGACGAATTCCTTTCCTTCGTCGACCGCTTCTTCCAACACTTCTCCGGCGCGTTCAGCCAGGTCGCGCAGGTTGTCTTCCGCCCGGCGGGCATACCGGCGCAACTGTTCGCGCGATTCCCGCCCTGACTGCGGCGCCAGCAACAGCGCGGTCGCCGCGCCCAACGCCGCCCCGCTCAAAAATGCCAGCATGACTGCCGCTGTCGATCCACGACTATCCGCCATTGTGTGGTCCTCCTTCCTCTCGATACCGCTCCCGCATCACGCGCGTCACGGCCTTGAATCCCGCCACCACGCTGGACAAATTCGCCAACAACGTGCCGCCGGACCCCCGCATCACACTGTGGACCTGCTGAACCGATTCGCCGACTTCTCCCATGGCATGAAGGAGCACCGACGCATGGTCGATTCCGCCGCGAGCTTGTTCGACCAACTCGTTCACATTGCGGCTCATGGAGCGGAGCTCTGACGTGAGCGCTGGAAGGTCGTCGTTCATCTTCGTCAACAATCGCTCCGACTCAGCCACGGTTTTGCGAACTTGAATCAATACCGGCACCGACCAACCCACCAACACGGCGAACGCGACCGCAACCAGAATTGCGGCGACCTCGACGACCGTCATAGAAACCTCCAGGCTAACAGCGTAAGACCAACGGCGCGGGACGATTCTTCGGTTTCAGAGCCCCGGCCCCTGCGCGCTTGAGCTCTTCAACGCACGGCCGGTTTTTTCACATGCCACTGGGTCGATTGCTCATACGCATGAGCCGTGCGCAATATGGTGCTTTCTTCAAACGCGCGCCCGATGATCTGCAATCCGATCGGCAACCCCGTTTTGCCGAATCCGCAAGGCAGCGCGATCGCCGGCAATCCGGCCAGGTTCACCGAAATCGTGAAGATATCGGACAGGTACATCTGCAACGGGTCTTCGCTTTTCTCGCCGAGTTTGAACGCCGGCGTCGGCGTGACGGGCGTCACGATGAGATCGACCTCCTCGAACGCGTCCGAAAAATCCCGGCAGATCAATGTGCGCACGGCCTGCGCCTTACCGTAATAGGCCTCATAATAGCCGGAGCTCAACGCGTACGTTCCCAGCATGATGCGACGTTTCACTTCCGGTCCGAACCCTTCCTGCCTCGTCTTCATATAGAGGTCGAGGAGGTCTTTCGTTTCCTTCGCGCGCAACCCGAACCGTACACCGTCGAACCGGGCGAGATTCGAACTCGCTTCCGCGGTCGCGACCACATAGTAGACGGCCACGGCCGCATCGGTCCGGGGCAACCGAATTTCCTTGATCTCACCGCCGAGGTTTTTCAGCTCCTCGATCGCCGCCCGTACTGCCTCTTCCACTTCCGGATCGAGACCTTCCCCGAAAAATTCCGCCGGGACGCCGATCTTCAGTTTTTTGAGATCCTTTCTCTTCAACGCCTTCATGTAGTCCGGTACGGGCACATCGGCGGACGTCGAATCCATCGGATCGTGACCGGCAATCGCGCCGAGCAGAAAGGCCGCATCGGACACGTCTTTCGTGATCGGACCGATCTGGTCGAGCGAGGAGGCAAACGCGACCAATCCGTAACGAGACACGCGGCCATAGGTGGGCTTGAGGCCCACCACCCCGCAGAACGCCGCCGGTTGACGGATGGATCCGCCCGTGTCGGAGCCGAGCGCGGCCACGCACTCGTCGGCCGCGACTGCGGCGGCGGACCCGCCGCTGGATCCGCCTGGGACACAGTGAAGATTCCAGGGATTCCGGCTCGGTCCGAACGCCGAATTCTCCGTCGACGACCCCATGGCAAATTCGTCCAGGTTGGTTTTACCGAGGAGAATATATTCATGCTCGCGAAGCTTCGAGACGACCGTCGCATCGTAGGGCGGCACGAACTGTTGGAGCATGCGGGATGAACAGGTCGTCGACACCCCCTCCGTACAGATGTTGTCCTTGATCGCGATCGGCATGGCCATCATCGGCTTGGTCTTGCGCCATCCTTTCAGTTTGTGGTCCAACGCCGTCGCTTGGGCCAGCGCCCCCTCCTTCACCTGCGTCACATAGGCCTTGACCTTCGGTTCGACCTGACCGATCCGGAGAAAATAGCCTCGAACGATGTCCGTCGCCGTCACTTCGCCGGCCGTGAATTTCTTCTGAAGATCAACCAGGGACAGCTTGTGCAGCGACATCAACGTTTCTCCGTCGATTCGACGATACGGTTCTTTTCGTTCACCCGGACGATTCTTGGCGCATGGCGCTTGATTTCTTCTTCGCCGTAGTACTCGTAGCAGAAAATGATGATTTGATCCCCGAGCGCCGCTTTGCGGGCCGTCGGCCCGTTCAGGACGATATCGCCACTGCCGCGGCGGCCGGCGATCGCATAGGTCATGAACCGCTCGCCGTTATTCAAGTTGGAGCAGATAATCGCCTCATACGGCAGAATCGCCGCCGCTTCCATCAGGTCCGGATCGATGGAGAGACTGCCTTCGTATTCCAGATGCGCGCCCGTCACGGTCGCGCGGTGAATTTTCGAACGCAACATTTGTCGGAACATCCGTGCTCTCGTCGCTCGTCGCTCGTCACTCGTCACTCGTGGACTCACGCATGACGCTTGGCGCTTGACGATTAACGCTCCTCCAAAATTTTCGGCACACAGAACCCGTTTCTTTCCCTCTCCGGGGCATTGGCCAATGCCTTCTCCACCGGCAGCGAGGGACGCACGACATCTTCACGAAACACGTTCACCTGGCCCAGCACCGTGGCGGTCGGCTCAATGTCGTTCGTGTCGTACTGCTTCAGCTTCTCCACGTGGCTGAGAATCTCGCTGAGTTGTTTGGCAAACGTGTCCCGTTCGGCCGGCGAAATATTCAGCCGCGCCAGCTTGGCCACTTTTTCGACTTCCGATTTCGTAATCTCCATCTCTTCCTCTTTCCTGCCGCTTGCTCGACTGCGTCGCTCCGGCACGGCCGCAGGCGCACTTTTGGGTACGTTGAGGATGTTCCCGGGCCCAGTACGCCGCGGGACCTATGTGCGCACGCGGTTATTCCACCGTGACGCTCTTCGCCAGGTTGCGCGGCTGATCGACATCCGCGCCTCGCAGCACCGCAATGTGATAGGCCAGCAACTGCAACGGTATCGTGAACAGGATCGGTGAGATCAGCGGATGCGTTTCCGGAATCGTGAAGACCGCGTCCGCCGTCTTGCCTAATTCTCGCTCCCCTTCGGCCACCAGCGCAATGACGGGCGCACGCCGCGCCTTCACCTCCATCAGATTGCTGACCGTCTTCTCGTATAATCGGTCGCGGGGAGCCAGCACGACCACGGGCATGTCTTTGTCGATCAGTGCAATCGGACCGTGCTTCATTTCGCCGGCCGCGTAGCCTTCCGCGTGGATGTAGGAGATCTCCTTGAGCTTCAGCGAGCCTTCCAGCGCGATGGGATAGTTGATCCCTCGGCCGAGAAAGAGAAAATTGCGCTTCTTGTAGTACCGCTTGGCAATCGCGACGATCTCCGCCTCCCGCCGCAGCACACTCTCCACCAGCACGGGCAATCGCACCAAACGATCGAGCCAAGCCTTTCCGTCCGCCACCTTCATCACGCTGCGCACCCGGGCGAGATGCAATGCGAGGAGATAGAGCGCGGTCAACTGCGCGGTAAAGGCTTTCGTGGAGGCGACGCCGATCTCGGGACCGCAATGGGTATAGAGCACACCGTCCGACTCGCGAGCCAGCGTGCTGCCGACCACATTAACGATCGACACGACCCGGGCGCCCTTCTGTTTCGCTTCGCGTGCGGCAGCGAGCGTGTCGGCCGTCTCACCCGATTGGGAAATCGTAATGAACAGATCCTGTTTGCCGACCAGCGGATCCCGGTATCGAAACTCGCTGCCGATGTCGACCTGGACGGGCGTCCGGACCATCTCTTCGAACAGATATTTCCCGACCAACCCCGCATGCCAGGACGTCCCGCAGGCGACGATCCAGACGCGGTCCACGGCCGCGAATTCCCTGGCCGTCAGACCGATGTCCGGCAAATCGGCCTCTCCCGTGTCGTAGGAATATCGGCCTCGCATCGTATCGAGGATCGTTTGAGGTTGCTCATGGATTTCCTTGAGCATGAAGTGAGGAAATCCGCTCTTCTCCGCATCGGCGGCATCCCAGGTGATCTTGCAGGGCTTGCGAACCGTCGCATTCCCGTCCGCGTCCGTCATCGACACCTCGGACGCCGTCACGACGGCGACGTCGCCTTCTTCCAAATACGTGACATCGCGTGTATGGGCGAGCATCGCCATCACATCGGATGCCACAAAGGACGCCTGCTTGGTCCGCCCCACGACCAAGGGACAGCCCAGACGCGCGGCAACCAACGTTCCGGGTTCACGTTCCGAAATCACCGCGAGCGCATAACTGCCCCGCACTTCCTTCGTGGCGGCACGAACCGCTTCGGCCAAGGCCAAGCCCTTCTGCATATGCTTATCGATAAGATGCGCGACGACTTCCGTGTCGGTGTCCGAGTGAAACTTGTATCCTTCCCGTTCCAATTGCTGCTTGAGGGGCTGGTAATTCTCGATGATGCCGTTGTGCACCAGCACGCAACTTTTCGAACGATGCGGATGCGCGTTCTGTTCGGATGGTTTCCCATGGGTCGCCCAACGAGTGTGCCCGATCCCGCACACACCGGCGACAGCCTTTTCCTTGAGGGACTTCTGGAGATTCGCCAGTTTTCCCACACTGCGGCGTACTTCGATCTTTTCTCCCTGCAAGACGGCCACACCGGCGGAATCATAGCCGCGGTATTCCAGCTTGGACAGACCGCTGACGAGAATGGGCACCGCATCCTGATTCCCCACATAGCCGACAATTCCACACATGCTCAACTCCTGCTGGCTTTTTTGCGTTGTGCGGTCTTCGAAGTCATCGACTCTTTGTTCGTCAGGCGTGAAACGTGTGGCGTGAGGCGAGAGGATGGGGCTTCGCGTTTCACGTTTAACGTTTCACCTTTCACGTCGCGTTGCAGCGCCCGCCTGCGCGCCGCCCATCCTTCACGATTGACTTGCGGCACGCGCGCAATGACGAGCGCATCGGCCGGGACGTCTCTCGTTACCGTGGCCCCGGCGGCCACGATGGCCCGAGCCCCGACGGTAACCGGCGCGACGAGTTGCGTATCGCTGCCGACAAAGACACCGTCTTCGATCACGGTTTGGAATTTCCTGACTCCGTCATAGTTGCAGGTAATCGTTCCGGCGCCGATGTTCACGTCTTTCCCGATCGTGGCATCGCCGAGATAGCTCAGATGGTTGGCCTTCGAGCCTTCGCCCAGTTCCGTTTTTTTCATCTCCACGAAATTGCCCACCTTGCCCCTCTTCCGAACGACGACGCCCGGGCGCAAATGGACGAACGGGCCCAGCGTGGCTTCATCTTCGATGCGTGCCTCCCGGAGGATGCAATGGTCGAGAATCTCCACGCCGTTGCCGATGGCGCAATCAGTGACGCGCGTTCCGGCGCGCACGACGCAGTCCTCACCCAAAACCGTGCAGCCTTCGATCGCCACATCGGGATAGATCGTCGAATCCTTTCCGATGGTGACGCCGGCATCGATCCAGACCGACGCGGGATCGATCATCGTGACGCCCGCCTCCAGCCATCGCTCGCGGATTTGGCGGCGGATGACCTGCTCGGCTTCCGCAAGCTGTTGCCTGGTGTTGACACCCAACCCTTCATCCGGATCGTCCAGCACGACCGCGGAGACCCGCCGACCTTCCGCCACGGCCATCTGCACGATATCGGTCAGATAATATTCCCCTTGGACGTTGCTCGGATCGATTCGCTCCAATGCGGCGAACAGAAACTCGCCGTCGACCACATAGGTGCCCACATTGATTTCCCGAATGGTTTTCTCTTCTTCGCTCGCGTCCCGGTCTTCAACGATGCGCGCCACGCCGCCGCCGTTTGACTGTCGCACGACACGTCCATATCCGCCGGCGTCGTCGAGGACAGCGGTGAGAATCGTCACGGTCGCCGCGTGCTCTTCATGCGTGTGCAGGAGCGTCCGTACGGTACTTTCCCGCAACAGAGGCGTGTCGCCATTCAGGATGAGATACCGTGTCGGAGCGGACTGAGCGGCCGAGAAGACGGGACGGCTTTGCAGGACGGCATGTCCGGTCCCCAACTGCTCTCTCTGCTCGACGATCGAGACTGTTCCGTGTCCGTTGCGATCCGCGGCTGCGGATTCGATCGTCTCTCGAACACGGTCGCCTTGGTGACCGACGACGACGGCGACCCGATGGCCGGCGACGCGCAAACCGAGTTCCACGCTGTACAGGACCATCGCACGGCCTGCGACCCGATGCAGGACTTTCGCCTGTTTCGAGCGCATCCGCTTGCCGAGACCGGCTGCCATGACGACGACGCCGAGTCCCGAAACTTTCCCCGCCTGGTTGCCTTCCGCCGGCCGCCGTAACGCTGCGGAGATTGCGGCTTTTGTACGGCTCATCCGATGGGCACTCCCGTTTCAGGCTGCTTAACCTCGCCCCACTTGGCTTCCGCCGAGAAGGCGGCGGCGAGCGACGGCGTGGGGGAATAGAGTCCGCCTGAGACGATCAGCTTCATGGCTTCCTCGACGCTGATATCGACGGACGTCACTTCACGTTCCGGAACGAGAAGGAAATAGCCGGACGTCGGATTGGGCGAAGTGGGCACATACACATGAATGAGGGCTTCCTGGGTAAGATCCTGCGCTTCGCTTTTTGTGATGCCCGTCACAAACGCGAGACAATAGTGGCCGTTCTTCGGGAATTGAATGAGGACGACGCGATTGTAGGAACCACGTTCAGAAAACGAGAGAATATCCATCATCGACTTCAAGGTCGAATAGATGCCGCGGACCAGCGGGACCCGATTCAGCCAGTCTTCCCAGATCTTGACGATTTGTTTTCCGATAAAGTTGGCGGCGAACAGTCCCGTGACGAAAACCAATAGCACCAACGTCACGATGCCCAACCCGGGGACATAATGACCCGGCACCAGCTGTACGAGGAGGTCTCCTAGTATGCCGTCCAGCGCCACAAACAGGGTCTTCAAAATGAGGATCGTCCCCCAGATCGGAGTAACGACGAGAAGACCTGTCAGAAAGTAGCGTTTTAGCGAGGCTTTCAGCATAAAACCGTGCTGGTCGAGGTAGGGCTCCATCATACAGATGTTCACAACGGGCTCGCAAGCCTTTTCTTGCTATTTTCAATAACTTGGACTACCATCCCGCCCGCTTTTCCCACCACCGGAGCCATCCATGCGGAGGAAGACAATGCGGGGCCTCTTCATCACGCTGGAGGGACCGGAAGGGAGCGGGAAAAGCACACAGATCCGACATCTCGCAAAGGCCCTCAAACACGCCGGCTACTCCGTCGTCCGAACGAGGGAACCGGGTGGAACCGGCATTGCCGAGGCGATTCGAAACATTCTGCTGCAGTCCTCCTCACGGGAACATATCACGGCTGAAACGGAGGCCTTATTGATTCTGGCGGCTCGTAGTCAGCATGTGCAGCACCTCATCCGGCCGGCGCTCGACGCCGGCTCGATCGTCCTGTGCGACCGTTTTTCGGATTCCACGCTGGCGTACCAGGGATTCGCCCGGGGTGTAAACCTGTCGTGGCTGAAGCGCGCGAACCATGTGGCAACGAGAGGGTTGACACCGGACTTCACGCTGCTGTTCGATGTACCGGTTTCCATAGGGCTCGCCAGACGGCGAAATGACCGAGGCCGGCAAAACCGACTCGATCGGGAATCGCTTCAGTTTCACCGCCTCGTCCGTCGAGGATTTCTTGCGCTGGCGAAGCAGTCGCCGCGGACGACAATCATCGATGCATCCAGACCCGCCGGTGAGATCCGCGCCGAAGTCGAACGAATTGTGTTAGGTTGGGCTGCTCGACGCCGAAAAATTCGCACACATGCCGTTTCGTGACATCATCGGGCATTCAGCCACCATAGCGGCATTGCAGATCGCAGTGGGACGCCAACGAATGGCTCATGCCCTTTTGTTCCATGGGGAAGCGGCCATCGGAAAACGCCTGACCGCCGATCGATTTGCTCAAGCGCTGAGCTGCGAGCAGGGACCGCCGGGCAGGACCATCGATCCTTGCGGAATCTGCCGCTCGTGCCGGCAGATTGACGCGAAGACCCATCCCGATTTTTTCGTCGTTGAACCGGATCCCGAATCAGCGACGCCACAAATCAAAATCGAACAGGTCCGTGAGATCGAACAGCAGATGATGTACCGGCCTTTGGTGGCCGAGCGAAAAATCTGCATCGTGGACGACGCGGATCGCATGACCATCGGAGCGGCCAATGCGCTGCTCAAAACACTCGAAGAGCCGCCGGATCACAGCCTCTTCCTGCTTATCTCCAGTAGACCGGCGTCGCTTTTTGCGACGATCCGCTCTCGATGCCAAGCCCTTCGCTTCGCCACTCCGGCTCGGACGCAGGTGGAACAGGCGCTGGTTCTCAGGCGCGCGATGCCTCCCGCCGATGCCCGGCTGCTTGCCGTGGTCAGTGAGGGACGCATCGGGGAAGCGTTGACCGGCAACCCCAAAGATATCCGGGCCGACCAGCGGGAGATTCTTCAGCTCACGCATCTGCAATTTTTGCAATCGACAAGTGAGATCTTGACCGCCTCGGAGGCGCTGGCGAAAACCGATCGCATTCCCCATGTGTTGTCGTGGCTCCTCCGCTGGATCAGAGACCTGGTCCTGCTCCAAGCCGGGGGGGATCCCGATTCCGTCTTGTTCACCGACCATATCGCCCTGTTGGAACAATATGCGAAGACGGCAAACACCGATGCGCTGGTTGAGCTGCTGCATGATATCGAAAAGACCGAGCAACAGGCCGCCAGACATCTCAATCTTCAGATGGCGCTGGAAAATGTTTTGCTGCGCCTGCGCGATGCCATCATCGGGCCGACCCCGCAACCCGCCTAGCTTTCGGCTCGACGGACCTGTTATCTTTTCGTACCGGCTTCTATGAGAAGCGAAAACAGCTTTTACATCACGACCCCGATCTACTACGTCAACGACGTCCCGCACATCGGCCATGCCTATACCACGGTGGCCGCCGACGCGTTAGCCCGTTATTGGCGTCTCAGGGGCCGCGACGTCTTTTTCCTCACGGGCCTCGATGAGCACGGGCAAAAGGTCCAACAGGCTGCGGCAAAGGCCGGCATCGATCCGCAAGCCTATTGCGACCGCCTGGCTCCTCAATTCCAGAACCTTTGGAAACGTCTGGAAATCTCCAACGACGCCTTCATCAGAACAACGGACACCCAGCATAGGGAAGTCGTTCAACGATATCTTCAACGATTGTTCGACAGGAAACTGATTTACAAGGATTCGTATTCCGGTTGGTATTGCACATTCGACGAACGGTTCTGGACTGAAAAGGACGTCTCCGGCGGCCTGTGCCCGGACTGCAAACGACCGGTCGATCGACTGAGCGAGGACAACTATTTCTTCAAGATGGGGCAGTATCAGGACCGGTTGATTGAATACATTAGGACGCACGAACGTTTTATCCGTCCTGAGCCTCGTCGAAACGAAATGCTCGGGTTCTTCCAGACGCAAAAGCTTGGAGACCTCTCGATCTCCAGACCCAAATCCCGTCTGTGTTGGGGCATCGAATTGCCGTTCGACAAGAACTACGTCACGTACGTGTGGTTCGATGCGCTCGTCAACTATCTTTCCTCACTGGAATATCAGCTTCCCGTTCCTTCCGTAGACCGGTACTGGCCCGCCTCGGTCCATCTGGTGGGAAAGGATATCCTGACGACTCACGCGGTCTATTGGTCCACGATTCTGATGGCGTTGGATCTTCCGCTTCCCGACATGATCTTTGCTCATGGATGGTGGACGGTCGACGGAGAAAAAATGTCGAAGAGTCGGGGCAATGTGGTCGATCCCAACAAGATCATCGATAGGTTCGGCGCCGATGCGTTCCGTTATTTTCTGCTGCGCGAGGTGCCGTTCGGACAGGACGGGGACTTTTCCGAGCAGGCTTTGGCACGACGGACCAATAGCGATTTGGCAAACGGTATAGGCAACTTACTGAGCCGCACGTTGACGATGATTGAGAGAAACTGTGACGGCATTATCCCGGATGTCCCTCCAGACTTTCTCGAGAGAGAGAGCCAGAAGTACAGCCTGGTCCGTTTTGCGAAGGAGCAGCTTCTCCTCTTGGACCAAAATCTTGACGCATTCATGGAAACGTTTCAGTTCAACGATTTACTCCTCCACATCGTGAGTCGCGCCAGTGATGTCGACGTATTTATCGACAAACATGAGCCTTGGAAGCTGGCGAAAGATCCGGATAAGCAGTTGGAACTCCATGCTGTCTTGAATGCTGCAGTACAATGCTTGAGTATCCTGAGTCTCTACATCTATCCCTTCATGCCCACCACCGCAAAAAATATACGGGAACAGTTGGGGCTATCTACCGATTTCAGCTTGCCGCTACTCAAAGAGAAACTCATGTGGGAGCCATTGCCAAAGGGAATAAAAATTCGCAAGGCCAATGCGCTCTTCCCTCGCATCGAACCGAAACCACAAGGAGCCAAGTCTGTGAACGACAATACGCTTCCTCCGCAATCGACGACAGGTTCGCCATCGCCAGCCGCTGCAACGATACAAACACCTGCTCCCGCTACACCCCCTCAAATCACCATTGATGAATTTCAGAAGATCCAACTGAAAACTGCCAAAGTGCTTTCGGCCGAGCGCGTGCCCAAATCCGAAAAATTGATCAAGCTCAACGTGTCCCTGGGCAACGAGGAAAGGCAGATCGTGGCCGGCATCGGCAAGAAATACGAGCCGGACGCGCTGCTCGGGAAGACCATCGTCATCGTGGCGAACCTCAAGCCGGCCAAATTGATGGGCATCGAGTCTCAAGGCATGGTCTTGGCGGCCGGCGACAGCGACGTCCGCGGTCTGATTACCATTCTCGAAGAAGTGGAACCCGGCACGAAAGTGAAATGACACGGTTCATCCTGCTCCCACTGACCCTCGCTCTCGCCGTATTCGTTCCGTCTCCTTGTCCGGCCATCCCGGCCGAGGATGAACCGCCGCCTGACCCTCATCTCAACGACCCGAAACCGACGTCGATCGTGGTGCGTGTGGTGGCCCACGGCGCGATGGTGTTGGGCCGGGAAGTCGGCGGCGCCCACATCACGATCACCGATGTTGCGACCAAACAGATTCTCGCGACAGGAATCCAACAGGGAGAAGCCGGCGATCAGAATCAGATCATGCGGACGCCTCACGTCATGGAAGAACCGATCTACAGTTCGCGTCCCTCTGCGGCATTCACCACGACCCTGGAGTTGAGCAAACCGACGCTCGTTGAAATTACGGCGGAAGGCCCGCTCTCCTATCCCGCCTCCGCACAAAAAACCAGCAAGACCGTGCTGCTGGTTCCGGGGCAGGATCTCACCAACGACGGGATCGTGCTGCATCTCCACGGGTATCTGGTTCAGATCGAACGGCCGAAACCAGGCGAGGCGGTGATTGCCAAGGAAGACGTCACGCTGCGAGCCTCCGTCAGAACGCTCTCCGGCTCTCCGGTCCGCCCGCACGGCGATTGGGACTCGCGCAAGATCAGAATCTATGGCGAAGTGCTGATCGGCGATCGAATCGTTGAACGGCTGCAGATGTTCTACGCCGGAGAGGGGGGCAGTTTTGAAGCGCCGTTCTTTGTACCGCCCTCAAAAGACGCCTCCGATGGGATCACGCTCCGTGTCATCGCGACGGACCTGTCGACGGGGAATGCGGGCATGGGAACCGCCAACTATTCAGTCCTGACCGAACGGCTTCCCCCCAAGCCCATAGCAGGCCGCTGAGAGCCGACGGAAGGTTTTTCAAGACTTGCCGGGCTGTGCCCCTCGTGCGAAACTGTGTTTCATGACCGCACCGGCATCCTACGAACATCTCCGATCCCGCCTGCAATTGGCGTTGGCCGTCAATGCGGTCATTATCGCGGCCGAATTCATCGGCGGATGGGCGTTGAACAGCATCGGCTTGATGAGCGATGCCGGGCACAACCTGGTCGATCAAGGATCGCTCTTCCTCGCCCTCTATGCACATTTGCTGACGGCGCGACCGGCTTCGGAAACGCGGACGTTCGGCTACCACCGTGCCGGCATGATCGCCGCGTTCTTGAACAGCTTTATCCTCTTGCTGACCGCGCTCGGCATTACCCTGATCGGTGCCAAACGGCTGCTGCAACCGGTGCCCGTCGACGGCGTGTGGATCATGGCTATCGCGGCCGTCAGTTTCGCGGCCAACCTCGGAATCGCGCTGCTGCTCCAACATGGCGCGAGAGATGATCTGAATATTCGGAGCGCCTTCTGGCACATGTTGGGGGATGCCTGGGTCTCGCTCGGTGTGATTATCAGCGGCGGCGCGATATTATTGACCGGCTGGACGATACTGGATCCGCTCATCAGTTTGCTGGTGGTGGGAGCCATTCTTCGGGGAGCGTGGCCCATCTTCAAAGAATCCCTGGAGGTGCTGCTCGAATCGACGCCGCCCGGCATCAGCGCCTCTCATGTCGCGGCAACCATTGAATCGATCCCCGGCGTCACCAATGTTCACGATCTCCACATCTGGGCCATCGAACCTCGCCTGGTCATGCTGACCTGCCACATTCTCGTCGACGGAGACGACGCGGCTCTGACGAACGCGCTCTTGGGAACGATTCGGTCCCGCATCGTCGGCGACTTCGGCATCAAGCATATGACGATCCAATTGGAAAGCGACTGTTGCCATTCCCACGCCGTGCATTGCAATCTGAATACGCTCACGGAGCACCCGGAACCGCTCCACGCTCACCACTAGCCCTTACGTCATGACGCAGTCGCCCGTTCCCTTCTATATCCTCTGCGGATCCTTAGGCGCCGGCAAGACGACTCTGTTGATGCGGCTCCTGGAACATTGGAAACGCGAAGGCCGTCGGGCCGGCGTGCTCATGAATGAAGCGGGTGAAATCAGCATCGACGGGCCCCGCGCCGGCACGCTGGCCGAGCAGGTCACGAATCTCGCCGGCGGCTGCGTCTGCTGCGATACCAAAGAAGATCTTTCCTGGGGTATCGCTCAACTGGTCGCCGATTACCGAACAGAGCAGATCATTCTGGAATGTTCCGGGTTAGCCGATCCGGCTGAAGTGGTCGATGCCGTCACCGATTTTTACACAGCCCGCCTCGCCAGGCTGGAACGGATCATCGCGCTGCTGCATCCCCTTTCTTCCGAGCAGAGCCATTCGACCCGGTACGTGACGACGCAGGCGATCCGTTGCGCCGACGAATTGATTTTGAACAAGAAGGACCTCTACGTGCCGGGCCATTGGGAACAGTTCCGAGCATCCGTCCTGGCACACAACGCGGCGGCCAGGGTCTGGGAGACCGTGCACGCGAAAGTCGATCCTGCCGCGCTGTTGGCGCCTCGCGATTCGGAAACGCGGCCACGGCACACCAACGTGGTCTTTGGCGAGTCGCGGCCGTCGACACCGCACAATCGGGCGGCCTACCATCCGATCGCGACCACGATCACACTGCCGGGACCGCTGAACCGCCGGCGGTTTCTCACCTGGATCAAGACTCTTCCGAAAGAGCTGGAGCGCGCAAAGGGGTTTTTTCGGTGGGAGAATGACCCGGAACTGCAGGAATTCCAATATGCGCCGCCGGGACAGGCGAGCATCGCGCCGGTGACGCTGCTGGACGAACCGGATTACGCGGTCGTGTTGATCGGGCGAGGCTATGACGTGGAGGGCTGCCGCACCGAACTATTGAACTGCGTCGAATCCTCAGTCAGGAAGTGACGACTCCGTCCTGGCACCGGCTCGATTGAGCGGCGGCAAGGACGATTCGACCGCCTTGGTCCGGAACGTGGGCCACTGGAGCAAGACCCAGGCGATCGCCGCTCCGCACATGCCTCCAAGCGCCCAGCCACCCAATACATCGGTGACATAGTGAGCGCCGATGAACACGCGCGCCAGTCCGATCATCGCCACCAGAGGCCAACTGATCCACCCCGATCGCGGATAGAGCACCTGGAGAAACGCGGCCGCGGCGGCCGTATTGATTGCATGGTTGGACGGAAACCCGAACACCTTGCCACATCCCTCGATCTGATGCACGTCGGACAGGATCATGCAGGGACGCGGGCGGGCGACAAAATCCTTGATCCGCGCGCCGATAAAATCCAGCAGGCCGACCGTGCCGCCGAGCAGCGGTGCGCCGATCAGCATCTCGTGCCGGCACAGCCACAGCCAATAACAGCCCAACACGATGCCGGGCACACATAGCAGGCTTGGAGACGACAGAGTCAGCGCGAGCCAGTCCAATGCCGGCCATTGCCCCGCCTGTCCGTTGATGGCTCGAAAGAGCGATTCGTCCCAGCTCATGAAGAGGACGATAAGACGTCAACCGTCATGCGTCAATCGTCAACAGTTAAACAGGTCCGTTTAGTCTGTCTATCAGGTTCGTGCCATCAGCCATAAGCCATCAGCTCTATTTATCGCGTTCTAAAGTGGATGCGAACGGTGAGCTCGCCGTCCACCGGCTCATCACCCTTCATCTGAGGATCGAACGTCCATTTCTTGAGCGCGGCGATGCCCGACTGGGTGAGCTCACGGTGCTGGGCCGGTTCCAGCACGACCACGATCACCTTCGCGTCCTTGCTCACCAACATTCTGGCCTTCATCCAATCGTCGATGACCTTTCCATCCAACGCGGGAGGAATCCCGGGCCAGGGCGTGGAACGTGGGACGGGCCCGAGTTGCTGATCTTTATTGAGCGGCATCCCGTGCACATGCACTTCGGGCAGCTCCAGGATGTCCTCCTGATGGTCGCTTTCGTGCGTCGCCTCATCGCCGGCCGCGGCATGGATGATAGCCGGGCAGAAACAGGCATACAGCGCACAATGCAAGACCATCCCCCCGCTTGCTCTCATCATGCTGCTCACGACCGCACTCATACGATTCTTGTATCAGAAAAACCACTGCGCACGGAAGAAGAAGGAGCGGGGCATCCCCGCATGCGCGATTCCGAGGCCGATACTGCCTCCCCCAGTGTTGTAGAAGTACTTCTGGTCGAGCAGATTGATGACGTCGAATCCCACCAGCATTTTTTGTTGATCCCACGGCAACGTGAACGTGTGGCTAATCGAGGCGTTGTAGATCGTCCATGACTGAAAGTGGGATGAGTTGGTCAAGGCTTGATCGTTTTCCGCGGTCCGCAGGCCGGACCCGTAGAGCATTTGTCCGGACACCGTCGTCTTGAACGGAAAGCGATAGGCCACGACCGCCGAACTCGTGATCAATTGCGAGTGGTCGCAGAAGATGCCTCCCGCGGTGTTGATGTCGGCAATCTCCTTCGCATCCAGGAGGTACTGACCGGACTGCAGGCCATTGGCCTTGCATCGACCCCATGCCACGTTGCCGCGCGCGCTGAGGTCGTCCGTGAATTGCATTTTGAGCGCGCCGTCGACGCCCATTTGATAGCCCCACTGAAAGGCGAAGAAGTTGAGCATCGGAGTGGTTCCAAACTGGCCGGCATCCGACTGAAAATGATTTCGTCTGTAATACGCGGCTAATTCGAGTGTGGCCCAATTGTTTAGTGAATGGTAACTTCCCACCTCGAAATAGTGCGAGCGCTCCGCCCTGGGGCTGAATCCCGTCGGGTCGTCCGGTTGTGCAGTCGTCCCTTGGAGATTCACCTTGGTAAACGCGATCTGTTCCACATTTGGAGGCGTGAACAGACGTCCATAGTAGGCATGGAACACGTTTGACCGGTTCAGCTTGTACGTGACCCCGATACGCGGACTCAACTGTCCTTCATTATAGAAACTTTGCACGACGTCGCCCCGCACGCCGAGGTTCAAGGTCACGGAGTCATTCAGACTCCATTGGTCCTGAATCCAGAACTCCTCGCGCGTTTGGATGTTGGTGTTCGCGGCAGTTTGACTGATGACCGGTCCTGTCGGCAGGCCCGTCAACGGATCAACGGCGAAGTCGAATACTTGGAACTGATTCTGCGCATTCGTGTATTCCAACTGAAATCCCGTTTTGACCAAGTGGCTCTGATTGGGAATCCAGGAGTAATCGAGCCGCGTCCCCAGCGAGTATGCCTTCCGTTTCTGACTCGCCGTCTGCTGCTCCGGCGTATAGGCCAATGCGTTCAACGGATCTGTACTGAAGTTGGCATAGCTATTTCTCAGAAATCCGGCCAGTTGAAAAAAATTGCTGGCATTCACGTCATGACGCCAAACCAGGTGAGTGTATTGGGAATTCTCCTTCTGGTTCTGGTCCACCGCCTGAGAGGCGACCGGTGAGAACGCCGGGTCCTGCGCTTGAAGGAGCGGCAGCACGTCGCCGTTTGGGGACAAGCCCGGAATGGTCGGGATCTGGTATTTGGCCACCGCGTTGATGAACACCCAGCTTAGACTGTTGTGATTGTCGTGTTGGTAATCCCCCCGGAGATAGGTTTGATTGCGTTCACTTTGATCGTGAAAGACCGAATGCCCGAGCGTCGGCGGCTCGATCCCGCGGTTCGTGGTCCTATAGCTGTTGAGAGCATAATAGCGAAACTTCTCGCCGATCGTGCCTCCGTACTCGAACGACGGGTTGACGGTCTGGTTCGAACCGCCGAAGATTTGCGCAGAACCGAAGGCGGGATGTGTTCCACTCTTGCTGGTGATATCGACCAGGACCGCCGTCTTATTACCGTACTGCGCCTCCATCCCGCCTAGGATGATATCTGCGCGCTCCCACATCCGCGGCGAAATCACGTCCGTAAAGGTCGAACTGACCCCGTCCGGGATCGGCACGCCGTCGATCCTGAATTGTTGATTCGCATGATCTTGGCGGATGTGCGTTTGACCGAGCCCGCCGTAGACCACGCTGGGAACCGTCTGGAGTACCTCGGCCACGGTGTTATTGTTGCCGCGTGGGATGGCCTCGACATCTTTACGACTTAATTGATACGTCTCGCTCGATGCTTTGTATTGAATGGCGGGCAATGGTGAGATGATTTCCAGCGCGATTTCCTTCGTGACGGCCAATGTGAGCGACAAGGGTGCCGGCTGTTCCTGGCCGACTCGGACCACCACATACTCGCTCCGATATGTTTCTTGGACGGCACTCACCGAATAGGCGCCTTCTTCCGGCACGGTGATGGCAAACTCCCCGGCCTGATTTGTGAGACCCCGAGCCACGATGTTGCCTTCTTGATCGCGGACCTCAATGATGGCCTGATCGACGCGACGGAGATCCTGCCGTTGAACGATCCCAGTGACCATTCGAGTCGCTTCTTGCTGCCCGGCCTCGAGGACGGACCAGGTCCCCTGTATCAAGACCGCACTCACCATCAATGAACAAACTTTCGCCACGTGGACGGGCACGGCACATCGCATCGTCAGCCCTTCATCGGAAGCGGATGATGAGACACCAATAAGTTGAAGCGGCGAGCCGACCGCTCAGCCGTTCACCGTATGACGTGAGACGCTAACTGTAGGGCGGTGCGCGGGACGGTCCGAGGGCGGAAGAGTCGAGAGACAGAAGAATGACGGGCGATGGAAATTCGTGCTGACCGGCTATGCCCCAGGCAGCAAGGGACGGCACTCCAAGGTCCATGGAACCGGAGGTGTGATGCTGGACCCACTGGCACAGGTCGGTATCAGAGTGCTCATGGCCGTCCGTATCGGCTGCAGCCAACTCATGATGGACATCTTGCGCGACGGCGAATGGCGCGATCGCAAGCAGCAGGAGAATCAACGCGATGGACGTCCCGCTCACCGTCCGCCGATAGGCTGAAAATGGGCCGCTCATAGAGGGGGGAGTGAGTACCACAATAGGAAGAACGGTGTCAAACTCACACCTATCTCTCCAGCGATAATTCCCACTGGTTCAACGGCTTACCTCTGCATGAGTAGACTTTTTATTGGCATTTCGCTATGCTGCGCCCCTTATCCCTAGGAATGGCGCTATGAATCGGCCGCTCGACAATCAACACGTCATCGAAATCAAGGCGTTGCCCTCACCGCGCGCCATCAAGACGAAGCTGCCGATCACCGACCAAGCGGCGGCTCTGGTCGTCGAAACGAGAGAAGCCATCCGT
Source organism: Nitrospira sp. (assembly GCA_035252115.1). Lineage (GTDB taxonomy): Bacteria > Nitrospirota > Nitrospiria > Nitrospirales > Nitrospiraceae > Nitrospira_C. The sequence goes on from DATFDJ010000175.1 coordinate 32,945, forward strand.
CGAATTCTCCACGGTCAGGACCCCGATCGCCTGCTGGTGATCGTCGGCCCATGCTCCATTCACGATCCCGAGGCGGCGTACGAATATGCCACGAAGCTGAAACCCTTGGCTGATGATGTGCGCGACCGGTTGCTGATCGTGATGCGGACGTATTTCGAGAAACCCCGCACGACCGTCGGATGGAAAGGGCTCATCAACGATCCTCATCTCGACGGCACCTGCGACATTGCGACCGGCATGGAACTCGCCAGGACAATTCTCCTCCGCATCAATCAATCCGGCATGCCCTGTGCGACGGAGTTGCTGGATCCCGTCACGCCGCAATACATCGCCGATCTGATCAGTTGGACCGCGATCGGCGCGCGAACCACCGAGAGCCAGACTCACCGGGAAATGGCCAGCGGGGTATCCATGCCCGTGGGCTTCAAGAACGGCACGGAAGGAAGCCTGCAAGTTGCAGTGAATGCCATGATCTCCGCCTGTACGCCGCATCACTTCGTGGGCATCAACGCCGATGGCCAAACATCGATCATCAAAACGATGGGGAATCCCGACCGTCACATCGTCCTTCGGGGCGGGGGCGGCAAAACGAATTATGACGAAGAGCATGTGGCCAAGGCCGAAGCAGCCGTGGCCGGCGAAGGCATCGCGCGTCCCATCATGATCGATTGCTCCCATGATAACTCGCGTAAGGACCATACGCGCCAGGGTCTCGTCGCGCGCGAAGTGTTGCGCCAGTTCCGCGAAGGACGCCGGTCGATCATGGGACTGATGATCGAAAGCAATCTCCATCCGGGCAAGCAGACCTGGAAACAGGGAGTCACGCTCGCTCACGGCGTCTCGATTACCGACGCCTGTCTGGGTTGGGACGAAACCGCTTCGTTACTGATCGAAATGGCCGATTCGATCGAGGCCAAACCCGCCTAGTAAGGTAGTAAGGGTCAGGAACCAATTGTCGTCGGGGTCAGACACCTTTTCCCACTGCATTGTGGTGTCCTTGAAGAAAGGGATCAGGTCCCACGCGCAGCGCGAAGAAGGGGACCAGACCCCTATGCTGCGCACAAACGGTTCCTGACTCCCTGGCCTTCCATGCTGATCGATACCCACACGCACCTCGATGACGCCCGCTATGACGGAGACCGAGAGGCGGTGATCGATCGGGCGAGAGAAGCCGGCGTCGGCGCGTTCGTCACGATCGGCTGCGATCTTGCGACAAGTCAAGCCGCCGTAGCATTGGCCAACCAATACTCCTTCGTCTATGCATCCATCGGCGTGCATCCCCATGAGGTCAAACACATCGGGGACGGCTGGTACGACGCTTTTTGCCGGCTCGCTCGGGATGGCAAGGTCGTGGCCTACGGCGAGATCGGACTCGACTATCACTACAACCATTCTCCACCGCACGAGCAGCGCGATCGCTTCCGCGAGCAAATTCAGCTCGCGCGCGGACTGAAGCTTCCCGTGATCATCCACACAAGGGAAGCGCAGGAAGATACGATCGGGATTTTGAAGGAAGAACGCGCGTCAGACGTCGGCGGGGTGTTTCACTGTTTTTCCGGGGATGCCTGGCTGGCAAAGGATGCGCTGGACCTGGGATTCTACCTTTCCTTTTCGGGCATTCTGACGTTTCAGAATGCCTCGATGTTGCGTGAGATCGCCAAGAATACGCCGTTGGATCGCACTCTAATCGAAACCGATTGTCCCTACCTCACGCCGGTGCCGCATCGCGGGAAGCGCAATGAACCGGCCTATGTGTCCCATGTGGCACGACAGTTGGCCTTGATCCATTTCGATGACGCCGACGCCGTCGAAGAGATCGGCCAAGCCACCACGGCCAACGCCAAGCGGCTCTTCAAAATCGCTTGAGCTGTCTCGCCCGACGTCTGAGCGCCTTCGGCAATTTGCGAGGGTTGCCTTTTTTCTCCGGACTCCGCCGGGGGATGTCGTCTCCGGTATCCAGTTCTTTGTGCACCATATCTCCTGACGAAGATTCGTGGTGGAGCTTGGCCGCGAACTCCTGTACCGTCATGACGATCGCTCCATGGGCATTCGCCGTGTTGATGATCTCATGATCGGAGCTGACGACGGCACAGTCGGCCCCATACTGTCGAGCAAGCCGCTGGATCACCTGGTCTGCCCGCTCACCGCGCTTCGAATAGACGACGTGGACCCCGGCGCGATGCTCGCGACCCTCGCTCGGTTGCCCCTGTTGCCATCCATCGAAGACGACGGTCAACGGATGTCCTTTCCGATGGCGATAGGCTGCCAGTTCCCCCAGCAGAGATTCTCTGGCCGCCTCAGAGAACGGTCCTTCCCTTCGGAACGATTTTCCGAGTCCTCCGAGAAGATTGTATCCGTCGATGATGATATGCATCGTGGTGAACTTACTGGCTCGACCTGTCAACGCTCCCAAGTGGCGGATTATTCAGCGTCTCCGCTTGACAAGCCGGCGGACATCTGAGACATAGATAGCATCCTGTCCATCGGTCTCGGATGCTCATGTCTTTCGTGTTCAGGCGTCTCACGACACTTGTGCTCGCATTCTCTCTGACGCATGTGTCTGCGGGACCGCTTTGCCTATGGGAAACAAGCCCGTTATGGGCAGCCACCGGTGAACCCGTTCGAGAGCAAGGAACCCCCTCTCAGCGGACACGCAGTTCCCGAGTCAGTCTGGGCCCTTCCACGTTGGGATTGATTACCATCCATAATATCCGAACTGCCATGTCCCCGGGCTTCACCAGGCTCGTGTTGGACCTCGACCGAAGAACACGGACGCCCTCGCGCCCCGCACCGGGATCCGAAGGCATCGTGATCGAGATTCCCAATGCGAGGCTCAGCAAGTCGGCGCAAGATAAAGTGGCAAAGGGAACGCTGGCCAAGCCGTTCGTGATCGCACAATCTTCCGACCGGGCCGTATCCGTGTCTCTGCCATCGGGCACGTTTCAGACGTACAAATTGACGTCTCTCCAAAATCCTCCGCGACTGGTCGTCGACATCGTGCCGAGCCAATCGCTTCCGGCTCCTCCGATGGAGTCCCTTGAACCTCCACCCGCCTTTGACCCGCCGCCGCAACCGATTCCACCGCGGTCCAGGCCGTTTCGAACCATTGTGATCGATCCGGGACATGGAGGGAAAGACCCCGGCGCTCACGGAAATCGCGGGACGGAAGAAAAAGACATCACCCTCAGAGTCGCCTTGAAGCTGCGCGATATCCTGAGCAAGGAACCCGCTTTGCGTGTCCTGATGACGCGGGAGCGCGATGTGTTCGTGGAATTGGAAGACCGCGCGAAATTCGCCAACAGTAATGAAGCGGACCTCTTCGTGTCGATCCACGTCAACTCCCATCCGCAACGCTCGGTGAGGGGAATCGAGATCTACCATTTCGGAGAAGCCAAGGACCAGCGGGCGCTCGAAGTGGCCGCCCGCGAGAACGGGACGCCGCTCAACAGCACGGGAGTCGGCTGGGAATACTTGGTCGCCGACCTCCTGGCCACCAAGAAAGTCGAAGCCTCCCTGGAGCTCGCCTGGAACACCAAGGAATCGATGATCACGCATCTCAACGGTCAGTACGCTCTCGTGGACCATGGGGTGAAAACAGCGCCGTTTTATGTGCTGCGCTTCACCAGCATGCCCAGCATCCTGGCCGAGATTGCCTATATTTCCAATCAGTCGGAAGAAGATCTCCTTCGGACGAATGCCTTCCTGACCCGTGTCGCCGAATCCCTTCGAGAAGGAGTGAAGTCCTATCTCGCCTCTTCGAGACCGCTGCGATGACGCCTCGGAATCCGTGCGTCGCTCCATGCCCACCGTCAAACTGATCGTCGAGTACGACGGAACCCGTTACGCCGGGTGGCAGCGCCAACCCGATCAACCCACGATCCAGGAAGCGATCGAAACCGCCGTCAAGCAACTGACACAACGAGACGTCTCTGTCATTGGTGCAGGCCGCACGGACGCCGGCGTCCATGCATTGGGCCAGGTCGCAAGCTTCCGCATCGACAAGGAGTGGACGCCGCACGAGTGGATCAAGGGCATGAACGCGAGACTTCCGGACGACATCGTGGTCCGCTCGGCCGATCTCATGCCCGAAGAGTTCCACGCCCGCTATGCCGCCAAAGGGAAGCTCTATCAGTATCGCATCCTCAATCGGCCGGAGCGCCCGGCGCTCCATCGCGCGTATGTCTGGCACGTCTACAGACCGCTCGCAATCGAGGCCATGCGCGAAGCGGCGATGAACCTGGTCGGCACGCATGATTTCTCCTCGTTCGAAGGATCGCTCACCGACAATGAAGATCCAATGTGCCGACTCGGACGGTTGACAGTCTCGATGGAGGAAGATCTGCTGCTTATCGACGCCTACGCCGATCGCTTCCTGAAGCACATGGTCCGCAACATCGTCGGCACGTTGGTTGAAATCGGACAGGGCAAGCGAGCCGCGGATGAAATGGTTGCAATTCTTCACGCCAAAGACCGTACGAAGGCCGGCAGAACGGCGCCACCTCACGGATTATTTCTCCTCCGAGTGGATTACTAACCTCTTCAGTTATCCCAACGGTTTGGTGAAGGGCGCACCGTTCACAACGGCATTTACACGCATTATAGGATTGGTTGCATATCGATGTTTTTTTTCATCTCGATGGCTACACCTAGAGACAACCACCAGATCATTTGTTATAGTGCCGCCCGCAGCAACCCGTCCTCGGCCTTTCACCCATAACCAAGGAGAGCATGATGAAGACAGCCAGCTCCTTCGTTCTATTACTCTTTGCCGCCGTCGTGGCATTCGCGCCGGCGGCCGGCGCGACACCGGCCCAGCAAAACAAAATGAAAGCCTGCAACGCACAAGCGGACGAGAAGGGATTGAGCGGTGAAGGGAAAGGAGAGGAACGGAAGGCCTTCGTGAAGGAGTGTCTCTCCGCGAAGCCGGTGAAGAACGGGCGGACGGCTCAGCAGGAGAAGATGAAAACCTGCAACAGAGAAGCGGGCGAGAAGAAACTGGCAGGCGATGAGCGGAGGAAATTCATGAGCACGTGTCTGTCGAGCTAATGATCGCGATGTTCGGCGCGGCGACCGCCGCGCCGAACATCGAGCCGGCGAAGCCTCACGCCCAACACGCCTACCGGATGGTCACTCCTGTTCTGGATTCTCGAGCTTCTTGCGGAGCTCGATCAATTCCTGCTCCAACGCCAGGAACCGATCGCCGATGGGATCGGGAATGTTGGTATGGTCCATCGTGGCGTCCGGCAAGCGCTCGCCCAGCGTTTTGATCACGCGGGCCGGCACGCCGATCACCGTGGAGTTGGGCGAGACATTCTTGAGCACGACCGAGTTGGCACCGATCTTCACATTGTCGCCGATCGTGATGCCGCCGAGAATTTTCGCTCCCGCGCCGACAACCACGTGATTGCCCAGCGTGGGGTGCCGTTTCCCGCGTTCCTTCCCCGTTCCTCCAAGCGTGACGCCTTGGAACAGAGTGACATAGTCGCCAACCTCCGCCGTCTCCCCAACCACGACTCCCATCCCGTGATCGATGAAAAACCCGGTGCCGATCTTCGCGGACGGGTGGATTTCCACCCCCGTCAACCAGCGGGCCAATTGGGAAATGGCGCGCGGAAAAAACGGCACCCCATGCGCCTTCAGCCAATGGGAAATCCGATAGGCAAGGACCGCGTGGAACCCTGCATAGGTGAGGACGACTTCGAGCGTGCTTGTGGCAGACGGGTCGCGGTCGAATATGGCCCGGAGATCCTGCCGGATGGCCTTCAGCATAGACGACATTCTACGACGGTCAGACCGGCTCAATCAAACAGACGGCATGGGCGGTCATGCCTTCTTCTCTTCCCACCGCGTCCAATCCTTCCCCGCTCTTCACCTTGACATTGATCACATCGGGATCGACGCCCATCACGTGCGCCATGGTCTTTTGCATGGCCGCCAAGTGCGGCCCCAACCGCGGCGCCTGTGCGACGATGACCGTGTCGACGTTGGCAACGCGATAGCCCTTCTTGACAAGCTTCGACAACACGTCTTTCAATAATTTCAGGCTGGAAATCCCTCGGTATTGCGGATCGGAGCTGGGATAGTGCCGTCCCAAGTCGCCTTCTCCCATCGCACCCAGCAAGGCATCGCAGACAGCGTGCACCAACACATCGGAATCGGAATGTCCGAGCAGACCCTTGTCATGGGGGACCTCGACGCCGCCGAGGATCAATTTCCGTCCGGGACCGAGCGGATGCACGTCGTATCCGTATCCGATGCGCATTGGGCTCCTTTCGTAATGCGTCATACGTTATGCATGAACCGCGAAGAAGATATTCCTCTGTCCTAAAGCGAACGCTTCACGCATTACGCCTAACGCTTTACGTTCTTCCGCGCAGCCAAAATCGCTTCGCCGATGACCATATCCTCCGGCCTTGTGACTTTGATGTTCTCTCCGCTTCCCTCGACGATCGAGACCGGGCGGCCGGCCCATTCGAGGAGATAGGCGTCGTCCGTAGCCGTGACGCCTTCCTGCCTGGCTTTGTCGTGCGCCTGTTGGAGCCAGTCTCGCCTGAACGCTTGAGGCGTCTGCGCCAGCCACAAGGACGCTCGGTCGATGGTGCGGTCGATGACGCGGTCCGCACTCACCTGCTTCACCGTATCCCGCATCGGGACGGCAACGATCGCGGCGCCGCCGGCCTGGGCAGCCTTCACCACGTCTTCGACCATTTCGACCGTCAGGAAGGGCCGTACCGCATCGTGCACGACGACGACCTCGACTCGGTCGTCCACGGCCCCCAAGGCGTTCCGGACGGAATCTTGTCGTTCCTCGCCTCCTGGGACAATCGTCGTCACTTTGGCGAAACGATGGGCATCGACAATATCCGAGCGGCAATACGCGACATCCGCGTGAGGGACGGCGAGAATGATCGCGTCGATCGAGGGGGTTGCTTCCAGGACACGGAGCGAGTGGACGACCAGCGGCAGGCCTCCGATCGCCAAATACTGCTTCGGCACGGAACCGCCCATGCGCAACCCGCGTCCGGCGGCAGGGACGATGGCGACCGTCCTATGCATCCGGTCTAGCCGCGGGCGACTTGCAGCTCCTCACGCTCGGTCTCTTCTTTGAGGCGGGTGAAGATCATGCGTCCTGCCGTCGTCTGGAGGACGCTCGTCACGACCACATCGATGTTCTTTCCGATGTAACGCCGCGCATTGTCCACCACGATCATGGTGCCGTCGTCGAGATAGGCGACGCCCTGTCCCGCCTCTTTGCCTTCCTTCAAGACGAAGACGCGGATGGTTTCGCCGGGCAGCACGACAGGCCGCAAGGCGTTGCACAGCTCGTTGATGTTCAGCACTCGCACGCCTTGGAGTTCGGCCACCTTGTTCAGGTTCAAATCGTTGGTGATGATTTTGGCGTTCATTTTTTTCGCCATGACGACCAGTTTGGCATCGACTTCCTTCACGTGTGGAAAATCTTCGTCGATGATCCGGACGTCGACGCCGGGCATTTTCTGCACCTTGTTCAGAATGTCGAGTCCCCGGCGTCCCCGCGCCCGTTTCAACGAGTCGGACGAGTCCGCGATGTGCTGCAGTTCGTCCAGGATGAAGTGCGGGACCAGGAAGGTGCCTTCGAGGAATCCCGTTTCGCACAGATCGGCAACGCGGCCGTCGATAATCACGCTGGTGTCCAGGACTTTCGGACAGACGGTATTGCCGGACAGTTCGAAAAATTTCTGCTCGGTACTGGGCAGTTTTTCTTTGCCGAACCGGGCGCCGAACACCAACCCCAGGTACGGAAATCCCAGGAGAAAAGCGAGTCCGCCGATATGGAACAGAAACGTCTGGACATCGAAGATTTCGCCGCCGACCCATTCCACCAAGCCCGTCATCAGCAGCCCGACCGCCAGTCCCGCCGTCCCGCCGACAATGATGCCGAATGAAAGATTCCGCAACGCATATTCGCCGGCGATGATGATGCCGCCGGTGGCCGCGCCGATGACGAATCCGTACAGCCAATAGGTCGCGTCGGCTCCGTCCGCCTTGATGAACAAGGCCATCCCCGCCAATGCACTGAGAAGGACAAATATGGCTCTCGATACCATACCTTCACCTCCTCTCGTAATTGCCTGTCTGCATTTCAGATTGCTCTATCGTTCGTCAGCCCAGCCGCTATGGCTTCAGCGTGAGGTAAATGGCCTGTCCCTTTCTTTTGAGCAGGAGGAGAACCGACTGGTCTTTGGCCAAACCGGATGTCGCCCGTTCGTAGGCTTTCAGAGAACCGACCGGCTTGCGATTCACCTCCAGCACCACGTCCCCTTCGCGCACCCCGGCCTCTTCGGCCGGGCTCCCCGGTTTGACGCGAGTCACGACAACCCCGCGATCCGTCGGCTTCAATCCATACCGGGACGCGAGTTCTTCGTTCAGCTCCCGAACGTCGATGTCCGACAGCACGCCGGCCGGCGAGGCCGAGTCCCCGCCGTCTTCCTGTCCGGCTTGGCTCATCGATTTGGGCTGCTCGACGATCGTGAGTTCCACGGTCTTGGGCTTCTTGTCGCGAATCAATTTGATCGAGACTTTTCGTCCGATCGGCGTCTGCGCCACGGCGTTCCGGAGATGCGTAGGCGAATCCATCGCCTTGCCGTCGTACTCCAGAATGACATCGCCGCGCTCGAATCCCGCTTTCTTCGCCGGGCTGTCATCCATGACGTCGCTCACCAGGACGCCCTTGGTTTCGGTCACGCCGAATTGTGAGGCCAGTTCCGGCGTCAGTTCCTGAATCGCGACGCCCAACCAGCCGCGGACCACCTTGCCGGTTCGGATCAACTGATCCATGATGGAACGGGACAGGTTGCTCGGCACGGCAAAGCCGATGCCCATGTTGCCGCCGCTCTGGCTGAAGATGGCCGTATTGATGCCGACGAGCTCTCCGCGCACGTTCACCAATGCGCCGCCGGAGTTTCCCGGGTTGATCGCCGCATCGGTTTGAATGAAATCTTCGTACTCGGCGATGCCCATGCTGGCGCGGCCCACGGCGCTCACGATCCCCATCGTCACGCTCTGGGTCAGGCCGAAGGGACTGCCGACGGCCAGGACGAATTCTCCGACCTCGAGCTGATCCGAATCGGCGAAGGGAACGGTCGGCAAGCCGGACGCCTCGATCTTCAGGACCGCGATATCCGTCTTGGTATCGGTCCCGATCAACTTCGCCTTGAACTCGCGCTTATCGGAGAGAAAGACCCGAATCTCGTCCGCCTTGTTGACGACGTGATTGTTCGTGATAATGACGCCGTTCGGGTCCACGATGACTCCGGAACCCTGTCCCCGTTCTTTGCGCTCGCGCTGAGGCGATTCCCGCTTGAAGAATTCATCGCCGAAGAACCGCCGAAAAAATGGGTCGTCGAACGGGGAACTATGCGGACCGTCCCCGGCCTTCCCGCTGCGGGTGGCGGCGATGTTCACGACCGCCGGCTTCACCAGCTTGGCGATCTCGACGAAGCTCTTTCCGTTTCCGAGCGCGATGGGCGGTTGCGGTGCCGTCGCAATGGGGCGCACGACCGGGTCCGGCGCCAGTTCCGGACCGGCTGTGCCGGACGGCAACCAGCCCAGATCGGATGCCACGACGATGCCGATCGCCATCCCTACGGCCACGAGCGCAAACCCTACGACCCAGGGACGGCTGACTCTCATCTTCACGCGTTCGTCTCCTGCATCCGACTCAACAGGTGAGATACTCGGCGTTCACCGCCCCGCTATTGAATCTCCCCGGCGTAAATCCCCATGACCGTGTGCAGAAACTTCAGCGCCTCCGGCTTGGGACGCTGGAACGAGTTGCGCCCGATGATCGAGCCGAACCCCCCGCCGTCTCGAATCGAACGAGCCTCTTCAAACACATTCTTGTCCTCGGCTTTCGCGCCGCCGGAAAAAATCACGATGCGGCGGCCGTCGAACGCGCTTTGCACCACGTGCTTGACCCGTTCGGCCAGCGTCTTGATGGGAACCTGTTCCGATTCGTAGACCTTCTTGGCGGCCGCCTGTTCGAGATAGGCCGTCGGCAGTTTCACTTTGATGACATGCGCTCCCAGTTGCGCGGCGATCTGCGCCGCATAGGCGACGACGTCCATCGCGGTTTCCCCTTCTTTGCTGAGGGCCGACCCGCGGGGATACGACCAGACGACGACGGCCAAGCCGTTGTCCTTCGCGTCCTCGGCGATCCCCCGCAGCTGTTCATACATGGCGTTGCAGTGAGCCGATCCGGGATAAATGGTAAATCCCACGGCCGCGCAACCTAACCGGAGCGCATCCTTCACGCTTCCCGTCACCGAAGGAAGCGGGTCCTTGTCGTCGTGCAGCACATCGTGGTTGTTCAGCTTGAGAATCAGCGGAATCTGACCGGCGAAATAGCTCGCGCCCGCTTCAAGAAAACCGAGCGGTGCGGCGTAGGCATTGCACCCGGCATCGATCGCGAGCTGGAAATGGTAGAGCGGATTGTAGCCTGGAGGATTCGGGGCAAAGCTCCGGGCCGGTCCATGTTCGAACCCCTGATCGACGGGCAGGATGACCAATTTTCCGGTCCCGGCCAGCTTGCCGCTTCTCAGGAGCCGCGCAATGTTCGTCTTCGTACCGGCATTGTCGCTGCCATACCAACTGAGAATTTCCTGAACCCGGTCCGCCATGTGCTCCTCCAATGTCTCGATCCGTGAAACGTTGTTCGTCAACGCGAACGGCCCAACATCCAACCGTCCCCTCATCCTCGTTTGCGGTCACGACGAACGTCTTCCTTGGATAAATTGTTCGGCATCGAGCACGTCCTCCCGGCTTCCAATGAGGAGCGGGACGCGCTGATGCAGCTTCTTCGGTTCCACGTCGAGAATGCGCATCGTACCTGTGCTCGCCCTGCCACCGGCCCGTTCGACGATCAGCGCCAGAGGATCGGCTTCATACAGCAGGCGTAGCTTTCCCTCCGGCTTTCCGACTTCCCCGGGATAGAGATAAATCCCCCCCGTGAGCAGGATGCGGTGTACGTCCGCGACGAGGCACCCGGAATAGCGGCCGCTGTACGGTCGTCCGCCGGCTTTATCCTCGGTCTTCACATGATCGAAATAGGCTTTCATTCCTTCGGACCATTTTCGATAATTCCCCTCATTGGCGGCATACACCTTGCCACGGGCCGGAATCCTCATGTCCTCATGCGAGAGGACGTACTCTCCCAGAGCGGGATCGAGAGTAAACCCATGGACGTTGGTCCCGATCGCGATGACGAGCATGGTGCTCGGACCGAACAGCAGGTACCCGGCCGCCGCCTGTTCCGTCCCCTTTCGGAGAAGATCCGCTTCGGTCGGCCGATCCGTATCGGAAGTCAGGACGGAAAAGATCGAACCCAAAGGATTATTGACGTCGGTATTCGATGAGCCGTCGAGAGGGTCGAACAGCACGACATACGGCGAATGCTGCCGGCTCGACACCATCAGCGGCTTCTCCATTTCCTCGGAGGCAAGGGCGCCGACGACGCCGCTCCGTTGCAGCGCCTCAACGAACGCCTCGTTGGCGATGTGATCCAATTTCTTGACCGATTCGCCCTGGACGTTGGTCTCCCCCGTCGTCCCGAGGATATTGAGCAGCCCGGCAAGCCGAAGGTCTCGCGCGAGGATTTTTCCGGCGAGCGCGATATGGAACAACAGAGTGAGGAAGGCGGGCCGGTCTCCCGGCACCGCCACATCACTTCTGTTGAGGTATTCTTCGAGGGTGAGCGGGTGAAAGGCCATGAATGGGCGGGATTTCGGCTGTGGAACGCCGTGCATCACGGCCGTTGCAGACGGGGCACCCGCGGATCCCGGATAAAATGTAAAGATGATGAAAAACCATTATAGCCCGTCTTTTGGAGGAGGGGCAATCAAACTTGCAGTCGGTCACTTCAGGAATGCAGTACTCGGGAATCCACTCACTAAATCCGCGACAATTGAGCCGATTATCACTTTGGCTTTCATCCGGAGCGGGATTCTTCGGTTATCGTTGGCCAGCCAGACCCGGATGTTTCCCTGATTCAGAAAGATGCCCTGAAACGGCATGATCACCAAGAGACGCGCCGCTTGCATTTTTCCCCACGATCCTTCGATGGTGTCCAGCCCTTCCACTCGGACTTCCAGCTTGTAGTTCTTTTTGTCGTGATGGACGTTCAGCGATTGGCTCGTTCCCGGCGTCAACGACAACGTACTGCGCACATAGTACAGACACGAAATGGCGTCCAACGTGCCGGGCGGAATGGGAAGGGTTTCTTCCACGCCGTCCTTCACGGCCGTCACGGTGCCCTCCCGATGATGGAACGTATAGACGAAATCGTTCTTTCGCTTACCCTCACGCCGCCGGAACGTCATGGATTCCGATTGAAAACTCCGGGGATCTACGAGGGACTCCACGCGATTGTCGACCGGATAGAAGACGGTCACCTTCGGACTCGACCGGGCCGTCGTGACGAGTCTGAGCGCGCCGTTTCCATTGCCGGCCCCGTCATTGTTGACTTCCATGACCGCGGTCCCGGCCACAATACCGAGCCACGAGATGTCGTATGTCAGGCGTTCACCGGCCTGCACCGCGGAGGTGTGCGGCAGTTCATCCGCCCCGAGTTGCCGGGCGTATCCCAGGATCATACACGCCGCAAGGAGCGCGCTGAACAATCGCATGATTGGAGAAAAGCGCCGGCCGGTGGAAGAACCGGCGAAGCGATCAGTGGCCGAGGGATTGTCTGGCGACCGTCAACTCGCCCTCGACGACGGATCGGATGAGTTCAAGGCGCTCGGGCGAAGAGGCTTCGAAACGCAGCACCAGCGCCGGCTGGGTGTTGGACGCGCGGATCAATCCCCACCCGTCCTCGAACACGGCACGCACGCCGTCGATCGTGACCAGGTCTTTCAGGACCAACTGTGGCCGGCCGATTTTTTGCTTGGATTTCAAATAACCGGCAAATCGGTCGTGGACGCCCTTCACCACGTCGAACTTGACCGTATCGGGAAGATCCACGCGGATTTCCGGCGTCACAGACGTGCACGGCAGATCAGCCACCAACTCGGACAGCGTACGGCGAGTCTTGGACAGAATTTCGATCAACCGGCAAGACGCATAGACCGCGTCGTCGTAGCCGAAATAGCGGTCGGCAAAAAACATGTGGCCCGACATTTCCCCGGCGAGCACCGCCTGTTCGCTTTTCATTTTCGATTTAATCAACGAATGCCCGGTCTTCCACATGATCGGCCTGCCGCCTTGCTTGGCGATATCGTCGTAGAGGCTCTGTGACGCTTTCACCTCGGAAATGATCGTGCTCCCCGGCCTGGACGCCAGGATGTCCCGGGAGTACACGACCAGCAGACGATCACCCCATAGCACCTGCCCCCGTTCGTCGATCGCGCCGATACGATCGGCATCTCCGTCGTAGCCGATGCCGACGTCGGCCTTCTGCCGTTTGACGGCTCCCATCAGATCATGGAGGTTCTCCAGCACGGTGGGGTCAGGATGATGGTTGGGAAATCGACCATCCAAGTCGCAGTAGAGTCCCGTCACGTGACAGCCGAGCAGTTCCAGCGCTTGCTTGGCCACGAGCGCCGCGGCGCCGTTCCCACAGTCGATGACCACGTGCAGTCGCGTCGCGTCCACACCGGCAAAGCTCGTTCGAATGTAATTCAAATAATCCGGGATGATCGGATGCTGGGACAGCGTCCCGGAGCCGGACACGAAACTTCCGCGTTCCATGATCCGACGCAGATCCTGAATGGCCTCCCCGTGTATCGCTTCCTTGCCGACACAGATTTTGAACCCGTTGTAATCGGCGGCGTTATGGCTGCCGGTAATCATGATGCCGCCGTCGACCGGCAACGTGAACAAGGAGAAGTAGACGAGCGGCGAGGGGCAGACCCCGATGTCCACCACGTTCAAGCCGCCGGCGAGGAGACCGCGAACCAGGGCCTGGAAGAGATCCGGGGAACTCAACCGCCCGTCGCGACCGACGGAGACCGTCTTGACGGCCCGATCCTTCACATAGGTGCAATAGGCGCGACCCACTTGCTCGGCGATCGACGCAGTCAGCTCGTTTCCGACGATGCCTCTCAGATCATATTCACGAAACAATCCCATTATGTCCTCGTTATGCGTCAGGCGTGATGCGTGATGCGAGATGAAGAAACTTAAAAAGGGTGTCGAGTTGGCTCGTACGCATCACGCTTCACGCATCACGCTTCACGTTTCTGCCGTAATCGTCCTGAAATCTGACGATGTCGTCCTCGCCCAAATAGGGACCGTTCTGGACTTCGATAATGTGAAGCGTCTCTTGACCGGGATTCTCGAGACGATGGCGGGTTTCGACCGGAATGGCGGTGCTCTGTGAGAGTTGCAGATCGAACACCTCGTCTCCCCTGGTCACCCGCGCCGTCCCGGCGATCACCACCCAGTGCTCGCTCCTTCGGTGATGCATCTGCAGCGAGAGACGGCCGCCGGGCTTCACCGTCACCCGCTTCACCTTGTAGCCGTCCCCTTCTTCCAGCACCGTGTACGATCCCCAGGGTCGATGAACCGTGAGATGCTCCAAGTGTTCCGGTGCGCGCTGCTCCTTCAGAATTTCGACCACTCGCTTGACGTCTTGGGCGCGGGACTTCGGACAGACCAATGTGGCATCCGGCGTATCGACCACCACCATGTCGGACAATCCGATCGTTGCCACGACGCGTCGGTCTCCATAGATGATCGACCGATGACTGTCGAGATCGATGATCCGCCCTCCCACGACATTGCCCGCCTTGTCTTTCGGCGCTACTTCATCGAGGCTTCCCCAACTGCCGACGTCCGACCATTGAAACGCGACCGGGACGACGGCCGCCTTTGTCGACCGTTCCATCACGCCGGTATCGATCGAAACCGGCTCGAGCTTCCTATATTCCTCGTCGATGGCGCTCTTGGACGCTCCTTCCTGCATCAGCCGCTGCATGCGCTCGACGCCTCGGTAGAGCTTGGGCTGATGACGCTCGATCTCCTCGAGAATCGCCGCCGCGCGCCAGACGAACATCCCGCTGTTCCAATAGTAGTCTTTCGCCTTGACATACTGCGCGGCTTTGGCCGCATCGGGCTTTTCGACGAAACGGCTCACTGGATGCCCCTTCAGCCCTCCCGCCCGCGCAATCGTGATCTTCTTGTTCGGCCTGATATACCCGTAGCCGGTTTCCGGCCTGATCGGTTTGATCCCGAACGTGACCAAATAGCCGTTCGTCGCCAATTCCATCGCCAATGCGACCGCGGCATCGAAGTCTTTTTGGCCTTTGACGATATGGTCGGCTGGCACGATCAGCATGACGGCTTCAGGATCGCGCTTGACCAATTCCAAGGCCGTGAGTGCGATGGCCGGAGCCGTGTTGCGCCCTTCCGGCTCGAGGACAAAGTTATCCTTCAGCGCGTCTTTCCACTCGGCAAGCTGCACGCGGATGGAATCCGCCTGCGCGGGGTTCGTCGAGATCAACACCCGTTCGGGCGGCGCGCTATGGACCACGCGCCGCATCGTTTGCTGGATGAGCGTTTCGTCGCCAATGATCCTGAGGAGCTGCTTGGGAAACAGATGACGGCTGAGCGGCCAGAATCTCGTCCCGCTGCCGCCGGCCATGATGACGGGATAGAGACGGTCGAGGCCCGAGGACAGAGGCGAACGGCCTGGGGTTTGATTCGCAGTGCGCATCTTGGCTGTCATGTGAATTTCTTCCCCTCCTTGCCTCGGACCTCCGATCCCGACGCCTGTGCCTCGAGAATCATGTCGATGATCTCGCGTACCGCGCCCTCTCCTCCTCGTTTGCTGCAGATGTGGTCGACCACCGAGATGACCTGAGGGGCTCCGTCGGCCGGCGTCGCAGAAAACCCCACGGCCTTGAGGGTCTCCATGTCGTTGACGTCGTCGCCGATGTAGGCGACCTGTTCCAATGTCAATCCGTACCGTTGCGCCATCTCGCGCACCACCGCCAGCTTGTCCATCACACCCTGATGCACTTCCGGTATCGTGAGCTTCTCCGCCCGCCTGGCCACCAGCTTGGTCCGTTCTTGCGTCACGATCGCCGTCACGACCCCTGCTTTCTGCAGGAGCTTGATGCCCATGCCGTCCCGCGTGTTGAACTTCTTCCATTCATCGCCGGACTCGGCATAATACATACCGGCATCGGTCAACACGCCGTCGACATCGGTGGCAAAGAGACGGATGCCCTTCAAGCGGTCGGCACGCGAGCGTGCCGACCGAGGTTTCGCGATTTTCGTCGCCCGCTTCGACATGGTGGCTCGATCCATGAAGCTCGCTCCGGAACCGACTGCACCATCATACCCGCTCAACACGGTAGTGCAAACAAAAATTCTCCGCGACGTCCCACCCGATGAATATCGTGTTCACGTTGCCGGAGAAGACGACGCAACGGACTCCATGAATCGGCCGAGCGCGTCGCTCCAATGGGGGAGTCGTCCGCGCACCGTACCGAAGCGTCTCGAGGCCAGGACGCTGTATGCGGGCCTCCGAGCCGGCCGCCCGGCCTGCGCGGTCGTGATCGGACGAACCGTCACCGGCACCTTCATATGCCGAACGATGGCTTCCGCAAACTCATGCCAGGTCGCCTCTCCGGTGTTCGTCACATGACAGATCCCCTGCAAACCGCTTTTCGTCAGGACCGCCAATGCCTCGGCCAGATCTCCGGCGAATGTCGGGCACCCGCGCTGGTCGTCCACCACGTCCAATTCCGGCTTTTCGGCGGCCAGTCGCATGATGCTCTTGACGAAATTGTGCCCCGCATATCCGTAGAGCCAGGCCGTCCGCACGATGAGCGTATTTCTGCAATGCTGCAGGGCCGCGACTTCACCTTCCCGCTTCGACCGCCCATAGACGTTGACCGGATTGGGCCGATCCTCTTCGACGTAGGGTGACGTCTTTTCGCCGTCGAACACATAATCGGTCGAGATGCAGATCAGCCTGGCGTGACTGCGCTGGGCCGCCCGGGCCACCGATGCGGTGCCGGCGGCATTGACGGCCATGGCTTTTTCCGGCTCACGTTCCGCTCCATCGACGTTCGTGTAGGCGCCGGCATGAATGACGGCGTCCGGACGTGCGGAGACGATCTGTTCTTCGCAGGCTGGGTCGGTCAGGTCAAATTCCGGCAGGTCCTTGAGGATCAGCGTCTCCTTCTGGAGGCTCTGCTGCAAGACCGTACCGAGTTGCCCCTGCGCGCCGGTGATCAGAATACGCATGTCAAGAGAGGTTGAGGGTAAGGCTCAGGTTTAGGTTGAGGAGCCTGCTTCATGTAGTCGCTTTCGATATTGCGCTTCATAATATTGCCTGAACTCGCCCGACTTGATCGGTCTCCACCACGAGACATTGGTCCGGTACCATTCCACGGTCGCGCGCAACCCTTCTTCGAACGATACGGCAGGTTTCCAGCCGAGCCGATGTACTTTTCGGCAATCGACGGCATAACGCCGGTCATGCCCGGGACGGTCCTGGACAAATCGTATGAGGCTCTTCGGTTTGTTGAGATACGCGAGCATGAGCTCCGCCACGACGATGTTTTCGCGCTCATTCCCTCCGCCGATGTTATAGATCTGACCCGGCTCGCCGTGCAGAAACACGTGTTCAATGCCGGCACAATGGTCTTCGACGGCCAACCAATCGCGGCGTTGGCGTCCGTCGCCATAGAGCGGAAGCGGTTGATCATCAATGGCATTGGTCACGAAGAGCGGAATGAACTTCTCCGGATACTGATGGGAACCGTAGGTGTTGCTGCCGCGCGTCACCATCACGGGAAACCGGTACGTCGTCCAGTAACTCAGCGCAAGCAGATCCCCCCCCGCTTTGCTCGCGGAATAGGGGCTTCGAGGCATCAGTCGGTCTTCCTCGGTCGATGTCCCGACTTCGACGCTGCCGTACACTTCGTCGGTGCTCACCTGGAGAAACCGCCGCACGCCAGCGCGTCTGGCTTCTTCGATCAAGATTCCGGTTCCGACCACATCGGTCCGAGCGAAGGCGCCGGGATCCAAGATCGACCGATCGACGTGGGTTTCCGCCGCCGCGTTGATCACGCCTTCGATGCGATGCTCCCGCAAGATCCGCTCGACGAGCGGTTGATCCGCAATATCGCCGTGAATGAAGCGATACGAGCTCTTGCCCTCCAGATCTTGCACGTTGGCAAGGTTGCCGGAATACTTCAGCGCGTCGAGGTTCACGACCTCCTGACCGCCGACGATCAGACGACGGACCAAGTGGGATCCAATGAAGCCGGCTCCGCCGGTGACGAGTATTTTCATGAAGGGTTAGATTATGGCTCAGCCTTACTCAATCTTATTGGCGCCGGTCCGGCTGACGAGCTGATTTGCCAGATACAACGATTCAATGGTCCCGGCGTCCGTCCACCAACCGTCGAGCACGTCCCACGTCAGAGTGCCCGCGGCGATGTACGCGTTGTTGACGTCGGTGATTTCGAGCTCGCCGCGCCGCGAGGGTTTGAGCGTCTTGATGATGTCGAACACCTCGGCGTCATAAAAATACATCCCCGTGACAGCATAAGACGAACGGGGATTCGCAGGTTTTTCTTCAATTTTCACCACCCGGTTTCCGTCGAGCACCGGAACGCCGAACCGTTGCGGATCTTTGACTTCTTTCAGTAAGATCTTTGCGCCCCGCCCTTGGCACCGGAACGACTCGGCCGCACGAGCGATATTTCCCTCGATGATGTTGTCGCCCAGAATGACGCAGACCGGCTCTCCGTCGACAAAGTGCTCCGCCAAGCGCAGCGCATCGGCAATCCCGCCCTCGCCTTCCTGATAGGTATAGTTTAGCCGCTTCAGTTTGAAATCCTTTCCGTTACCCAACAGCTTGAGGAAGTCGCCGGCGCTGTTCCCGCCGGTGACGAGCATGATTTCGTCGATCCCCGCGTTGGCGAGCGCTTGAATGGGGTAATAGATCATGGGGCGATCGTAGACCGGCAAGAGATGCTTGTTCGTCACCTTGGTCAACGGCAAGAGCCTCGTTCCGAGTCCACCGGCCAACACGACACCCTTCATGCCCCCCTCCGTCATTTTGATGGCGATTGCTCCAGGGTATGGATCAGCATGCCTACTGTACGGCATGCGATGGGAGTTTTGAACGAAAATATCAGTTCACGAGAGAAGGCAATGGATCACCGAACCAACGGCTGCGGCTTCGAAAGAGTCTGCGGCATGTAGGTCGGTACGGCATCCTGAAGCGTACGAATGACCCCTTCGTCATCTCCGTGAGCCACGGCGGCTTCCAGATGGTCGATCACCAGACCGATCGGCTGTTCACGACGGGACGGGTCTTTCACCGCCCGTCGGATTTTGGGATGAGTCGTCGGTTCGACCTGTTCCGCCTCATCGAACAATTCTTCGAAGAGCTTTTCACCGGGCCGCAACCCGGTATAGACGATGCGCACATCCTGGTCGGGAACCAAGCCCGAGAGCACGATCATATTTCGTGCCAAGTCCGCCACCTTCATTTGTTCACCCATGTCGAGGACAAAGACGTCCCCTCCACGACCGAGCAGGCTGGCTTGCAGGACGAGTTGCACCGCTTCCGGGATCGTCATGAAAAACCGCATGATCTCCGGATGGGTCACGGTGATCGGTCCTCCCGCGCGGATCTGTTCGGCAAAGAGCGGCACCACGCTTCCGTTGCTTCCCAGCACGTTGCCGAAGCGCACGACGGTGAACTTCGATGGTCCCTTGCCGTTGAGGTTTCGAATGAAATTCTCCGCAACACGCTTGCTCGCCCCCATCACACTCGTCGGGTTCACGGCCTTGTCGGTCGAAATGAGGACGAATCGCTCCACCTGGACGGCCAGCGCCGCCTCGGCCACGATCTTGGTTCCCAACACATTGTTCCGGACGGCTTCTTTGGCATTCATCTCCATCAAGGGCACATGCTTGTGCGCCGCCGCATGAAAGAGCAATTCCGGCCGCGTCTGTCCCAGCACCTCTGCCACTCGTTCCGACACGGTGACATCTGCCACGACCGAGAGAATCGGTACATGGGGAAAGCGGGCCCGCAGTTCGAGATCCAGCGCATGGAGACCATTTTCGTACCGCTCGAGCAAGACCAACAGCGCGGGCCGATAATACGCGATCTGCCTGCACAGTTCGGATCCGATCGATCCGCCGGCTCCGGTGACCAGCACCCGCTTTCCTTCCAGCAAGGGATGCAGTTCCGCTCGATCCGTCTGCACTGGTTCGCGTTGCAGCAAGTCCTCCAAGCTCATCGGCCGGATCTGACGCAACGCGGCAGGGTCGGACAGCAGTTGCTTGACGCTTGGAAGGATTTTGATGGGCACTTTACAGCCTTCCGCCGCGGAGAGAACCTTCTGCTTCAGCTGGTTGCCTCCCGAAGGAATCGCCACAATGATTTCATGCACCACCAGCCGCCGCACGAGATGGGGAATGTCGCTGATGGCGCCCACGACCGGGACGCCATGGATCTTCATTCGCCGTTTCACTGGATCGTCGTCGACCAAGCCGACCGGTCGATAGTGGTACCGGGCGTCGGTCAGCATATCGCGAACCAGCAGCTCGCTCGCATTGCCGGCTCCGACGATCAAGACCCGCCTGGCGTCGGGACTCCAGACCTGCATCCATTCACGGAACCACCGGACGGCCAGCCGGATGCCGGCGAGGTACAATCCGCTGAGCAGGCCGGTCAGAATGATGACGGAACGGGGATAGGCGACCCAACCCAGCAGCAGGTGCAGGACCGCGTATGAGACAACCGCTCCCACCGCCGACGCCCAGAGGATGCGACCCAGATCATGCAGGCCCACATAACGCCACAGTCCATGCTGGATTCCGAGCACGATCAGACTGAGCCAATAGACCGCCAGCACGATGGGCAGCCCCTGCAGCAGCAGTCTCCAATAAAACGGCGAAATGTCGGCATCGAATCGGAGCGCGAACGCCGTCAAATTCGCGGCGGTCACCAGACCCAATTGCGTCACGACGACGAGCAGCGATCGATAGGCGACGAGGGCCGCTCCATACCGGCCGACGATGGACTGAAACAGTCTGATGACGATTAATCGCATGCGCGTTTATCCGGGACGGGATTCAGACGTCGCCCGGTCCCACGACGGATAATGCATGATCGCGACGGCGAGCAGCACCCAAAACAATGTGGCCAAGGTTCCGACGAACATTTGATCGAACTGGAGGCGCACGAACAAACCGATCATGCTGACGACCGCCCCGCCCAAGACCGTTCTTGCCGTCCAGTCCCCCGCCGTCCAATACTCTTTTAACGTGTTACGGATCACGGAGAGGTAAAACCAGACGAACAGCACCATGCCGATGATGCCGACATGGAGTGAAAGGTACAGGAAGATATTATGCGTCCCTTGTTCTTTGACCCTCGTATGACCGGGCTCCACCGTTTCCCCTTCGTGCCCGTACACATGGAGATAGGCATCGCCGCCGAATCCGATGCCGACCAACCAATGCTTGGCGATTTCGGACAAGGTAAACCGCCAGATATCGAACCGGTGTACGATCGACGCGGCGTCCGTCTTCACGGGAATCGAACCTTGAAAGCCGGAATACGAGCTTAATGGAACTCCCATCTTCATGTATGTTCCGGCCACAATGGCCGTGATCAGTAGGCCGGTCAGGATTCCCATCAAGAGCTTTGCCCGCTTGGTTCGGATCATCCATGCCATGGCGAGCAGCTCGCCGAGCAATGCCACTAGACCCGCTCGTGACTGCGTGTCGATGAGACAGACAGCGCCGACAAGAGCCAGCAACGCTCCGAGCCGCCTGGCAAGCGGTGGGGTGTCGCCAAGAGCGGCCACTAGTCCGAATGGGATCACCATGACGAGGAATGTCGTAAACCAGACCTCCGCCGGAAACGTGCCGACGACCAGTTGGGGAGTCGCCACGTTGAGCTGAGTCAGGCCGAAGAACACGGCGACGAAAGATGCCATCCCAATCACGGACACGAGCATGCGTCGATACGGCGGTGTGCCGAAGAAGAAAAGCGTCGCATAGAGCACGACCATCCACTGAAGCAGCCGCCCGTATTCCTTGACACTGTAGCCGGGGAAAATGGAAAACGGAACCGTGAACCCCACCCACAGCACGAAGGCCAGGAGTGCGACGTCGTATGGCGTTTTCCGGTAAAACAGCCGGCCGTTCGTCAGACACCAGATCAGCAGCAGTCCGAGCAGTACGAGAAACCCGTTGCGCTCGACGATGAGCAAGGCCTTGAACGGCAGCACTGCAACGTAGATCAACAACACCGCCCGAATCACCGGCTCCAGATAAGAAGAGACCAGCGTCACGCCCTCCGAGGAGGTCCGAACCGCGTCGTGAGCGCCGTTACCGATCCGCGTGTTCCACATGTCGTTCCCTTGCATGGACCGCAGAAGCCAGGACGAGAAACAGCAGCATCCAGAGCCCAAGGACGGCGAGCCGCCACGCGTCCTCCGCCGCGTGGTAGAGCAATGCGAGGCCCCCGCACGAGACCATTACGGCATATTCCGCCAGAACAGTTTTCCTGTGGCTCCACCCGCTCAAGACGAGCCGTTGATAATAATGCTCGCGATGCGCCTGCCACACCCGTTGTACGTGCCAGGCTCGGCGGATCACCGTGATGGTGGCGTCCACAATGAAGGGGGAAAAAATCAGAACGGGAACCCAGAGGTCGAACAAGCCGTCTCGCACCCCCACGAGCATGAGGAGGCCGGCCGTAAACCCGATCGGGATGCTTCCGACATCTCCCATGAAGATCCTGGCTGGAGGGAAATTGTGAAACAGGAATCCGAGCGCGCTGGCGGAGACCGCCGCCGTGACAAACAACATCGAGGGATGTCCCGCTCGCCACCCGAAATAGGCCAAAAATCCGAAGCCGATCACGGTCATCCCGCCCGCAAACCCGTCCATACCATCCATGAAATTGTAGAGATTGGTGATCCAGAGCAAGAACAAGATGGTCGCAGGTACGGAAACCAAGCCGAGCGAAATGGTCGCAAGGCCCGGAATGACGACGGAGGGAAGGGTCAATCCGGCGCCCCAGACGGCCATCAGCGCGGCCACACTCTGGACCGCAAAC
>DATFDJ010000176.1:0-4919 GCA_035252115.1 Nitrospira sp.
ACGCCGACGCCACCCGGCTCCCAAGCCGTGGGTCAGATTGGGCTGGGCAAATACGATCTCCGCTAACTCCTCACGATCATGCGCAGAGTTGTGAGAGAGGAGCCGATGCGTCAGTTCATTACGCGCACGATCACGAAGCCAGGAGGATGGACCCCGCTTTCCGTCGTCCCGGCGAAGCCGACACACATGGATTTCTGGCAAACGTTCATCCAGCCGTTCATTGATCGACTTGGACCTACCAAGCGAGCCGACGCGGGATGGAATTGGCCATGGTTCCTGAACCTGTACCGACTCGCTGGGATCCGACAGCGCCCCATGACCTACGCAGTGCTGGCGACCGCACCGGAAGAGACCGAACCCATTGTGGGCGCCCTCGTGTTGATCGCGAGAGACTTTCTATACCTTCCCGATCTCGCGATCCCCCGGAGCCCCCGTCGACAAGCCGGCTTCGTCTGGCTCTGCGCGGCCGCTCCCGCGCAAGCGCTTCGTCCCTTTTTCGAAGACGATGCCATGCCGAAGCGACTGAGCCAGCTCTGTCTCGACATCGCGGTCTGCTGCTCGTTCAAAGAGCACCATGATGGACGGATCTGTCTGCATGCCGATCCCAAAGCCCCGAAAACCGCCGGTGGGAAAGACGTGCTGTTGGAATTTTACGGGAACAAGCCGGTTGGCATGTCGCTTCTCGATCCTGACATTGTCATTCCCCGGCTGCGAGGCATGTTTGCGGTGAATGACGGCCGGTACTTCTTTTTTGATGAGGCGAACGCGACCGTCTTTTCACAACAGTTTGATACGTATCGATAATCGTTCATTGACGCTTCTCTGGGAGAGGAGGTACACTTAGCACATGTCGACGATCATGGAAGCCATGACTCAAGCTGCGGTGACCTATGGGAAGGCTAATCCCAAGGATCCACAACAGATCGATCATTTCTGGCGCAAGACCGTGCTCACCTTGAGCCCGAAGAAGCGACAGGCCATATTCGACGAAGTGTTTTCCATGTCGACCGGCCTCGATGCCACGCTCGCGAATCAGGCGCACGCCCACCAGGACGTCAACGCCATGCTTAAATTAGCCCGTGCAAGCGCTGGGCGAAAGTCCCGACGGCGCGCCACGGCCAACATGTAGCACTGCCTTCCTCTGTTCTGCTCTTTTCTTCGATGTCTCGGAATATGACCAGCGTCATGTCCGCTGACACTGTTTTTTTGATCACTACGGTATACTAAGCGCCGCTCTGCGGAGTACGCCATAAGCGATCTGCGTCAATGAGACCCGACAAGTCCCTCACACTCCCATTTGCACAGCACCAACAACGACAGACATCGAGGATGGCCCACTCGCACACCACGCGCCCGGCTGTTGAGCAGATCGAGGCGTATCGACAACTCTCTCGGGCAATTCGCGATGCCGGCGATCGCGTCGATCTGGGGCAACTCCAGGTTGAGGTGCTCTATCTCCTGCACGAACGTGGAGGACCGGTCAAGCCCAGCCGCGAACTCCTTCCCATCCTGGCCGTCCGCATGAGCACGCTGAGTGAGGCCACAAGAGCGCTCTACAAGAAAGGCCTCATCTCCTATATTCCACACGACACGGATAAACGCCGCAAAGAGATCCAAATCAGCGCGCTGGGACGACAGCGGGTGCGCCAATTCTTCAGGCATTTCGAAGTCCTCATGCAGCATCAGACGTCACGACTCGTATAAACAGAGCATCCCCATCAGATTCTCTTTCTTCCTTCGTCCAATGCGGCGCTCCGCGCAGGTGGATGGGTGAGCAGTACGACGTTGTCCTGTTCATTCTTCCCATGGGAGGCTGTCATGAAGGATCAAAATTTCGTCACGATCGGCGGGCGTGTGACCCATGCGCCCGGAATCTACTCGACCAACAATCAAGGCTTTCTCCTCTCCTTCTCCATCGCGAACCACTCCAACTACCCCGCCGGCAACAGCAAACCGCTCTTTCTCGAAGTGAAAGTCGCCGATGCCAGCGGCCGAGCCAAACTCGAGGCCTTCGCCCAGCGGCTACCCGTTGGTCGCAAAGTCTGCATCCACAACGGGGAGTTGCAGATGAAGGAGTACGACCAGGGCGACGGCGAACGCAAGCGCAGTTTTCATCTCTTCTGCCGGCTCGATCAAATCTGGCTCCATGATCTCCCGGCCAAGCACGACAAACCCGAGAGCGAATCCTAACCCGTCACCTGGTTGGACAACCGGAGGACCTCATGGAATATCTCAATCCGTTCAACGAACCCATCGACCCGGACAGTGACTACTTCACGATGCCGACACGCGTCATTCTGGATCCACAGGAAGATGAAACGGCCGTGCTGGAAAGTCTCGACAAACGCTATGCGCGACTCATCGACGAATGGGCGCATCAGGAGCTCGAGTCGTATCAGTCGAGAGAAACACGGTATGAGCACGATCATGACCAGCCGACGTTCCCCATGGTCGTGCGTACGCTCCACCGCTCAACACGGCCTCGTCCCGAAGTCGTGCTCCCCGACGGCCGGCGCGCCATCCTGCTGGATGGCCAGCGGGTGCAAATCCAGTGCGGCATTCAAGAAATTCTTCTGCTCCGTGATCTGCAACAAATCCGGCGAAAACCCATCGGCGGACGGCACTGCCCCAGCTGTGGCGGCAAGCACCTCGCGGATCGTTCTGCTTCGTCGGCCCGAGAGTCCCACGCGCCGCGCATCATCCCCTGCAAGAAATGTCAGAGCAACCTGGCGAGCTCCAGCTATTGGGACGGACCGGACACGCTCGTCTGTCTCCATTGCGGCACCCGTGTCGCTCGTCCTCTCTCGCAGTTGAGCCACGAGGAAGAAGCGGCGAATGACAGCGCGATTGCCCAGCTCCTGGCCATCAATAACGCGGCGGTCACGCCGGAGAGCACCGATGAGGACGACGACGCTGATGTGGATCTCGACCTGGAACAGGTTGAGCACGACGACTCCGACACGCTGACCCAGATCGAGGACGACGCCGAGATCCTCTCCCCGTTCGACGATCACTACTCCGTCGACCACGCGCCAGAAACGACGCCTCTGGATGTCACCGAGCTCCTGGAGATTCAAGCCCTGTTGGATACGCCGAGCGAGCGCTGGAATGCCGAACGGCATTCGATCGTCATTCAGCAACTACTCGCGATCACAAACACACGGCTCGACAATCCCCAGGACGATGTGCTGTTCCAGGAAGTCTTTCGCCGCGTCGTCGCCGAAGAAGTCGGTCACCTCGGCGATCTGCTCCATGATCCGGCGTGTCAACTCTTCAAGGCCTCCTGCTCGCCCCTCCGGCAGGAATTGCTCGATCGCGCCATTCAACAGCACGATACGCCGGATACACGCATGGCGATTTGGGCGGCTGCCGGCCGGTTGCTCAACGAAACCCATGTGCAGTGGTTGAAAGACTATCGCGCGGCGGCACGGTATGCTCGCATTCCCAGCGACCGAAAAGCCCGGGCGCAGTTCTGGAAATCGCTGCAGCAGGCGAAAAAGTCTGAAGTGCAACCCATCATTGATTGGTTCCTATCACTGAGTAAGGAGGATCTCGCCATTCTCGCCGGCGATCCGGAATCCAGCCATCCCTTCGTGCATCATCCGGATCCGGAAGTGTTCCAGAGCACCGACACGTTGCTCGCTCCGCTTATCCGCTTTTTTGCGAACGAACTGCAACGGTTCCGGCAGAAGCAGACGGGCTGCACGATGTTGGCCAGTGATTACGGCATCGCGGAGGAAAGTCTTCGGCAGATCGCTATCCAAAGCGGGCAGCTGCCAGGCCCGCCGGCGCCACCTACCCAAGCCGCAGCTTAAGCTAGCAACTGAGCGGCTCGATAGAGAGCATCTGCATCGTTCATCGAGGTGATTGTCTCCTCACCCGCCTTCCCCAGCGGCGTCATGTCTGGGTCTGTTCCTTTCCATCCACTCACATCAAGGAGTTTCTGATATGAATCTCAATCGCGTGCATCTGATCGGACGCTTGACGGACACCCCACAGCTGCGGTCCACCGGCAATGGCAACGTGTGCAACATGAGCATCGCCGTCAATGGCCTCCCCAAGAAGGGGACCAAGGAGCGGCCCGTGACTTACGTGCCCGTTGCCGTGTTCGGGAGGCAGGCTGACACCTGCGCCGCCAACCTGGTCGCGGGCCAGGAAGTGAACATCGAGGGCCGGCTGCAGTTCCGCAAGCGCGATATCGAGGGCAAGAAGATCACCGTTGGCGAAGTGGTCGCGCACCACATCGATTTCGGGATAAAGCCCCGCCGGGAGATGGCACAGGCCGCCTAACGGCCGATTTCAGGCAAAAAGAAAGGGAACGCGATCGGTGTCCCTGGGGTCTGTTCGATCATTCGATGACAGCACGCCATGTCCAACATCCAATCCGCTCCCTTTCCCCTGGTCAGAGGCTCAATCCCGCCTGAATGTCTCCAGGTCAAGATTGGCCTCTGACTCCATGGTGGCCGTGCAAATCACCTAGGCGATCAGTTCAACCGCTCGGGCAAACGCACGTTCGCTCACGCCAAACTTGGGTGCCAACATCCGCACACCAGCTGCACGTGAACGAAATCCTCGAACCCGTTGCGCACAACTCCGCATCCAAGACCTGATCTTGGCATAGGCGTTCGGCAACGGCATCTCTTGGAGACCATCTGGCAGGAACATCCGGAGTTCAGCATCCCGACTCTGGATCAACCAATTCACGAAGTCCTGCATGTCTCGATCCGAGAACCGAACACAGGATTCCGTGAGGAGTGCTGCAACCATCCAAATCAGCCCAAGCCGATCGGTCGATGCAGACAGCTCCGAGGTCGGGGCTAAGACTCCGCACATGGTTCGATCCAACAACAGACGGCGTAGCGCAATCTGCTCCTTGGACGACCAAAATCCCACCAACGATCTCACCAATAATGCTTCCG
>DATFDJ010000177.1:0-4034 GCA_035252115.1 Nitrospira sp.
GTGCTCAGCACCTCATATTGTCGATTAGACGACAATTCCAGGCCACGGGCCTAAAAAAGTCGTCTATATTACAATTTTAGGGATATCCCCAGTTCCGCGTCTTCGCTAAGGCCTATACGGTTCCCCCGTGTCGGGGGGGCAGTAATGACCATCGCTCGAAAGATTCGCGTGCTTCTCGTCGAGGACCATACGCTGATTCGGCAAAGCGTGCGGACTGCGTTGGAAGCGTATCCCAACATTGAGGTCGTGGGTGAAGCGGGAGACGGGGAGACAGCGGTCTTGAGCGCCATCAAGCTGGAACCCACCGCGATCGTGATGGATATTAACATGTCGAAAATGGACGGGATCACGGCGACGCGATTCATCAAACTGCGGAGCCCGCACATCGCTGTTGTCGGTCTTTCGGTCGATCCCAAAGATTACCAAATCTACGCCATGGAAAAAGCCGGGGCGTTCAAAGTGGTAAATAAAAACGGCGCGCTTACTGAGCTCTATGAGGCTCTCCAAGAAGCGGTCGCAGCGGTTCGACCGATTCTCGTGATGGAAGACCCTCCTATCGAAAAGACAATCAGTGAAGATTCAAAAGCGAAATCGGAGATTACTGATGTGACAGACTCCCAGTTCCGGACAAAATGAGCATACACCGCAGGTTCGTTCATCGTTCTCCTCCAGTTATCTGATCGCGGGAAAGCAGTTTCTGAAAGATATTCTACGCCTCGCTGACTTGAAGGATGCATTGGTGAAAGAGGATCTTCAATCAGATGAGAATGTCGATATTGCCTCAGTCCTAAATGCCTTCACTCAATCCTCGTTCTCACTTGCAAGACTGCTTCAAAGAGGCGTGCCACTTACCGACATAGACCGTCTCTCGATCGAGAACAATCTGGCAATTGTCCAACTGCACTATTCAGTATGGGTAAGACAATCCGGGAGCCAATGATCGCTTCGAGCATCACCGTTCTGAATGCTAATGCATCTGCCCCTGTACGGTGCGAAATTTGTGCTCAAAAACTGCAGAAACGGTCCTGCACATAGAGCTAATAGCCAGTTCCAGGATTTCGAAAGTCAGCAAACCAGCAAATCGTGGTCTGGATCGCTTGAACAGTGTGCGTGATCACGAAGTTGCGTTTAGTGGAGAGACGGCGTACGATCGCCTCGCTCGGACGGACCAACATTCACTCACTCTCGGGCGTCCCTCCAAAAGAGCCTTTGGACGCGAAGGCGCACTGTCCCCTTGGACTAGTTGACGTTGCGCGTCTCTCGCCCTGATCTCATAGCTGCTTCCCAGGGTCGCGCAATGTCCTCATGGAAGGACTTGCGCCCATGGCCTCCGCTGTTCCTTCTGCTGGTTTTCATCAAAATCGCCTTTTGTCATTCCTGACGCCGGAGGTGCAGCAACCGCTAGCGCCTTTGGTTGAGCAAGTGACTCGTAAACGCCGGGAAGGATCGATACTTGTTCTGCTCTGCATCTGTCTTGCTTCCTGCTCTACATATTTTCCGACGACGATCATCATACAAAGCGCCAAATACAAAAACGCCAAAGTGTTGAGAGGGTCCGCCCGTGGAAACGTAGGGCACGATGTGGTCTTCACTGTGAACGATGTGGATGGGCTCTCCTGCGAAGGGAAAATGTTGGTTCCGTTTTCGGACGCTCATACTGAAGGCACTATCGATTGTAATAACAATCGGAACGGCCACTTCCTCGCCAATAGCAGGAAAGCTTCGTGGCTCGGCGAAGGGAAGTTAGATGATGGATCGAGATTCTTTATTTCGATCGCTCGATAATGACTCGACGCTCAAGAAGCCGCCGACGTCTATCTCGCCATGCCAAGGCATCTGGCAACGTGTGGCTCGTCGCGGATGGCTAGATCACGTCGTGAGTTGGTTTGGATGGTATCCGTGGCAGTGCGCACAGTGTCGTGCTTGCTCCTATTCCCGTCGGCGTTAGAAGAAAAAATGGCATAGGGTTTCGTCCTTAGGTTTAGGTTCATGGCAATCCATTGACTGCGAGTACAGCATCCTGTATGCTGTCGTCAGATGTTCCCTTGTATAAGTCCGACGAGGGACACAGAAAGCATTACGGACTTCGCGATCGCATCGCGACCAGGTCCAGTCTGGAGCAGCACCTCTCCTGGTTGTTTCTCCCCTCGGTTCTCTGATCCCGTCATCATGCGATCATACTGAAAGGATAGGTAGTGGATACGTCTCTTGCATTAAGTTTTCACGCCATTGGTGTGTCCGAGGTATTGGCCAACGATCTCGCCATGGCAGGGCTCTCGTCACCCACCCCGATACAAGCCCAGGCGATTCCGGCGGCGCTGGCCGGACGCGACGTGATCGGATGCGCGCAAACCGGAACCGGGAAAACTGCCGCGTTTGTCATTCCGATTCTCGAGCGGTTGGCCAGGTTGCCGACAGGTGGGCCGCAAGCCTTGATACTCGTGCCGACGCGAGAGCTGGCGCTGCAGGTGCTGGCGACCATCGAAACGCTCGGTCGCCGCCGGGGACTGTCGGCAACGGTCATCGTCGGTGGCGCTGATATGCAGGCCCAGGTGCGGGGGCTCCGTCAGAGACCGGATATTCTTGTTGCCACGCCCGGGCGGTTACTCGATCACATGTGGAATGGCACCGTCAACTTGCTGCCCATGAAGTTTCTTGTTCTTGATGAAGCCGATCGGATGCTGGACATGGGTTTTGCTCCGCAGATCAATCAAATTCTCGACGCCCTTCCGGAAGAACGACAGACGTTGCTCTTCTCCGCCACGTTGCCGTCCGATCTGACGCAGTTCCTGCGCGCCAGTGCCCATGATCCGGTTCGCGTCATGGTGACGCCATCGGCCACCACGGCGGACGGCGTCACGCAAGCACTGCATTACACGACGCATGTCGGAAAGCCGGATCTTCTCCTCTCGTTGTTGAAGCAGGAGACGGAGGCCGTCCTGATCTTCACCCGCACCAAGCATCGAGCCGATCATGTCGGCCGTATGCTCAGTCGTGCGGGACATCGCGTGGGCGTCCTGCATGGCGACCGCAGTTTGCCGGAACGCCGTCGTGCGCTGGAGGGCTTTAGGCGCGGCGTGTTCGACGTACTTGTCGCGACGGATATCGCGGCACGGGGCATCGATGTGGCGAATATCGGGCACGTGATCAATTTCGATTTGCCGCATTGCCCTGAGGATTATGTTCATCGAATCGGCCGGACGGCTCGGATGAAGTCCACCGGCCGTGCCACAAGCTTTGTCACCGCGGAAGATCCCCCGCAGCTTCACGCCATCGAACGCCTTCTGGGCCATGCGCTGCCGTGGGCCGCCGGCAGTCCACAGCCTGCAACGGATCAGCCAGGGCCGACGAGAACTCAACGGCGAAAAGGGCGGGCGTCTTTCGCGAACGCACAACGCCGGTTGCACGGTGAGGGGACGCCGTCCATGCCAGTGCGAAGGCAGTCGTCGCAGAGTACGTTTGCTTCGTCGGAAGGTGCGTAAACCACCGTTATAGGGAGGCGCCATGCCACAGAATGACTCGAATAAAAGGGCGGTGACGACGTGGAAGAGAATTCCCGATGGAATCAGAGTCCGCCTGCGCGAAAACGCCGAAGAAGGCGTGATCGACGGGCTGACGGAACTGGTGATCGGTCCAGCCAGAAACCCTGATGGGCGCACGCAATATCGGATTAACTTCGGTCAATCTGAACGGATGCTCGTGGCCGAAGACGCCCTGGCCATCCTGATTGACGACGAGGGGTTAGTGCTCATGCGCAAGGAGAAGCCCGAGTATCGTCGCCTCGTGACCGAGCAGCTCCGTAAAGGGTTTTCGGAGGACAGATTCGTCCCCTCAGCCTAGCGGAGCCTCAAGATGCCGTTTCAGCCCGTCATGAGATAGCTGCCGATGGCATGGAACGCAGAAGCATCCGCATTCGCCATTCCTGGCTCAATGTGCTAGGCTTACCGCGAACCACGGTCACTATCCTGTCCCTCGCGCGTGTGTGTATCCCTCCCTCGGTGCGCGATCGATTCTCTTAGTTTCCGCCGTTCAGA
>DATFDJ010000178.1:0-2973 GCA_035252115.1 Nitrospira sp.
GTTTCGCCTTTTCCGCTTCCCCCGTCGTTTCCCTCCGCTCTGCCATCCTCCAGACCAAAGTCAGTCAGTTTTCGGCTAGTTTTCCGAGATGATCGATCACCAGGAATTCCACCGGACCCTTGTATTTCCCCATCAGGAGGCCGGCCTTCTTCACGCAATTGGCCAGGAGATCGGGAGAAGGTTGGGGGCCATCCCTGGTGCAGGTCAGCTCGAAATCGTATCTTCCGGTCAGGCTTGTCCTATCGAGAACGGACGTCCCGGTGATCCGCTGTAGGCAGTCCGCCAGTTGCAGCATCGAGGCATTATGGCCGCGGAGAAGCATCGTATCCGCTGCCGGGCCGGTCGCCACGACGTACCCGTCGTCGAATTCGGCGGACCCGGCCTCCGGCCCAGGCGGTTTCGTCTGCGGGAGCTTCGGACCTTCCTTCGACACCGTCAGGGCATACCCTTCGGCGACGTTCCTCGTCTCACGGTGGAGTTCGAGGTGAAACCTTTCGCTCAGCAGATTTTGCAGCATAAGCCGCACTTGATCACGAGTGGTCTTCGCAGGCATCGTGGCGTCCAGCGCGTAAGACTTACCCAGCCCGGGCGTGTCGGAGATCCGCCACCATTCCATTTCGTAAGCGTAGGAGATCATGGACAAGAGGGTAGTGTTCCATCTGAAACGTCCGACCGATCGTTTCGGCCGGCTCTCGATGAGGTTCTGATCGGCGGCCAATTTCAGAGATGCCGCCTCGAACTGCGACGCGCCCGGAGTTTCTGCCTGGACCGCGAGAGCTGCCGGGCATGGAAGCAATGAACAAGTGGTTACGCCTGATAAGGCCGCAAACGCGATTACCGCGCCCGTCTTCCATAGCCGCACTTGATCACGAGTGGTCTTCGCAGGCATAGTGGCATCCAGCGTGTTAGATTAACGCAACCCTCGCGTGTGGGAGATCCGCCGGCATTCCATTTCGTAGGCTCAGGAGATCATGTCACAAGAGGGCAGTGTTCCATCTGAACCGTCCGACCGATCGGCCACCGGAGTCCTGCTCAACCGGCCTTTCGATCGCGTTTCAAAGCGGTGTGCAACAGTCCTTTGATGTAGGTTTGGTAGGGTACGCCTCGCCGCTCGGCAATCTCTTGCGCGACCTCGAGATCGGCTACCGGCATTCGGATAGTTACAGGTTTCGTAGCCCCACGGACCACCGGCAGTCGCTTGATCCGGCCTTCCTTCTCGCCTTCATAAACAGCTCAGTGATGACCTCGGGGTGAGAGTCCCACCATGCTGCCTCTTCCCGTTCTGATTTGAACATCGGAACCTTGTGTTTGGTTGCCATTATTCACCCTCCCCTCGGTAGATTCTTCGTTGCAATGCGTCCATGGGGTACGCGGTCACGAAGCGGATTTTTCCCGTGCGCTCGCTGACCACAAACGTGAGCAGTCGGCCTCTGTTAGTCTCGCCCAGGCATAGTCTACGACGCTCGTGTTTCCGTCTCTGGCGCTCCGTGCCGAGCGATGTGCTTCACATTCGCCGTGTCCCAATCAAAGAACATTCGTATTTACAGTAAGTACAGACCGGCCCTATCGCAACGTCGCGTTCGACTGAAGCGGCTGGTCACGGCGTCCACGGAAACTGACCATCGTTGCCGGCTCCCCTCGGCCAACCGAGCGAACCCTCAAAAGCCCCAGACCGCGACCAAAGGGAGCGGTTCTTTTACCTCTCACTTCGTTGCCACTCCCACCGAAGCATTCATCCGCATTCGGAGCCGCGACTAAAGGGAGCGGTTCTTTTGCCTCTCACTTCGTTCCCACTCCCACCGAAGCATTCATCCGCATTCGGAGCCGGTCGACGACCGGCGTTCATTCAGAAACCGGCGCGGTCCTCGAAGCCTTTTGGCAGGCTATCTGCCGCCAATTCGATTCGCTGGAAAAGGACCACCGAACATGAAACAACGAGCGCAGCGATTTAGACCAATGGGAAACCTCTTTCGGTTCGGCAGTTATGTGTTCATTTGTCTCAGCGCTGCGTCACTGTGGGCGCAGGCTCCGCTACAGATTACTGCCGTCGCAAACAGCGCTGATTTTAAATCAGGCATGCCGCAGAGAGGCAGTGTCGCTTCAATTTTCCTTACCGGACTCGACGGACCCGGGGGCGTCATAGTCAACACCCAATCTCCTTTGCTAAATCAGTTGCTGGATTTCTCCGTCTGGATCAATTTCTCCCCCGCGCCGATCCTATCGGTGGCGTTTGAAGACGCATTCCAGCAGATCAATGTTCAGGTGCCATGGGAGGGCGTCAGGGATCCGATGTTCGTCGAGGTGATTCAGGGAAGCAGGCGGGCGACTTTTCAGACGCCCTTCAAAAATGCCGGGTTCTATGACTGGACGCCCGCCCCCGGGTGGAGCGTATTCTTTGTGGATGCAACGGGGCATGCGATCATGCAGCACGCGGCTGACCAGACCCCGGTTACACCGCAACGACCTGCGCATGGCGGCGAGAATGTAATTGCTTACGCGATCAATTTGGGACCGGTTTCCAGCCCACCGCCAACCGGCAGTTCCGCGCCGCCGAATGTACCGAGCCCGTTCAATCCCAACGGCATCGGACCGTATGTCTGCGATGGCGCCGACACGCTTTTGATCGGCGCTGCTTCAGTTTCGCCCTCTTATGACGGGCTCGCTCCTGGTCTGGTTGGTGTTTATCAACTCAAGTTCACGATCCCGCAGGGCCAAACCGGTGACTTGATGGTGAGCGTGCGGCGGGATTTGACGATCTTTCCTCTCGGTGCACCCTGCCGGTCTGACCAGCAGCACACGACTCTTTCCATCAACAGTGCGAGCGCCCTCATTAATGTGCAGGAATGACGACTCTCGCCAATTCTCCTTCGCATACACAAAAACGCCGTTCGCCGGAACTGACCGCCACGGAAAACGACCCGGCGCAGTAATCCCTCCGGGGAGGCGAACCTGATCTCCGCGTCGCCACCGCGA
>DATFDJ010000179.1:0-22446 GCA_035252115.1 Nitrospira sp.
ACACGAGCCAGCGCATGGCCACATGATTGGCGTGATGTGCCGTCTGTCCGCCATGCACCGCGACATGCGCTCGAATTTCGGCCATCGTCCGGCCCCACCATCCCTGACTCAACAACTCACGCCAGTAGTCGGCAAAGAAACTGGAATACCCCCCGATGGTTTCATCGGCTCCTTGGCCGTTGAGAACCACTCGAATGCCGTGACCGGCGACCGTTTTCATCAGGTGGTATCCGACCGCCGCAGTCATCGTATGTACCGGTTCATCTTGATACCAGAGCATCCTCGGAAGATCGTCCCACAAGTCCCGCGGACTGGTTTCCAAGACGGTCAACTCAGCGCCGGTCATCGCCAGGGTGTCGCTGATATAGCGAGACTCATCGAACTCCTTGGCCATATAACTGAAGGCCTGTAGAGGACCCGATGACGACTGTCTACCTTCCGCACGCTGTCTCGATGCCGCGCAGATGATCGCCGTCGAATCCAATCCTCCGGAAAGACACACGCCGACCGGAACATCGCTCCGCATCCGGAGGTGCACGGAATCCTCGAGAAGTTCGGCAAAGTCGCGCGCGGGATCGTGCACATCAAGGCGCTCGGCCTGTTCCAAATTCCAGTAGGTCCACGACTTCCAGGCACCCTGCAGATCGAGCTCGAATGCCGAGCCGGCCGGAATGGACTCTATGCTTTCATAAAAGCTCTCACGGCCGTCATCGAGATGTCCCTCGAGCAGGAAGCGGGAAGCGACCCGCCAATTGATGCCTCCCCGATAGACTCCTGAGGTGCGAATCGCCTTGATCTCAGAGGCAAAGAGCATGTAATCGGCATCGCGGTAGATAAAGAGCGGCTTGACCCCGAACCGGTCACGGGATCCGAAGAGGCAACGGCGTACGCGGTCATAGACGATGAAGCTCCACATCCCGTTTAACTTGGGCAGGCACTCTGCTCCCCAATGGCGATACGCGTTCAGCAGAACTTCACTGTCGCCGGTGGACCGGAAGACATACCCCTCCTTCACCAACTCTTTGCGGAGTTCGACATAGTTGTAGATTTCCCCGTTGAACACGAGGACGAACCGACCGTCGTCGCTGATCATCGGCTGATGTCCGGCCGGGGAAAGATCAAGGATGGCCAAGCGCCGAAAACCGAGACCCACCGGGCCGTCGAGGTACCGACCGCCGTCGTCAGGGCCTCGATGGATGAGACTCTGCGTCATACGATCGAGCACGGCGGGCTCAGCCGGCTTGCCCGCCATTCCACACATCACCGCAATACCACACATCTACGATGTCTCAGTCTTAGAGTAGTTTCCGAAAATACTCGATCGTATTCTGCAATCCATTTTCCAGATCGACCTGCGGCTCCCATCCGAGCAATTGCTGGGCGCGCCTGATATCCGGGCGTCGTACTTTCGGATCGTCGGCCGGCAACGGCCTGTATTCGATCTTGCTGGCGGACCCGGTGAGTTTCAGGACCAGATCGGCGATTTGCTTCACCGTCAACTCGCGCGGGTTGCCGATGTTGACGGGATCGTGGACCGTTTCCGGCAGCGGTTGCGCGGACTTTGTCAGGAACGCCGCCTTGTTGGTCCGTTCAGAAACCGGCTTGTCCGACTCCACCATCAGTAAGGAGGTGATGCCGCGGACAAGATCATCCACATAGCAGAAACTTCTGGTCTGGTTACCGTCACCGAATACGGTCAAGGGCTTGCCCTGCAGAGCCTGGACTACAAAATTCGACACGACGCGACCGTCGTTGGGTCGCATGCGAGGACCATAGGTATTGAAAATGCGGACAATGCGCGTGTCGATCGCATGATATCGGTGATACGCCATCGTCATCGCTTCGGCGAACCGCTTCGCTTCATCGTAGACGCCGCGAGGGCTGATCGGGTTCACATTTCCCCAATAGGCTTCGGGCTGGGGATTGACCAGCGGATCGCCATAGACCTCCGAGGTGCTGGCCAACACAAACCGCGCCCCCTTCGCCTTGGCCAGACCGAGCACCTTGTGCGTTCCCAGCGCGCCGACTTTCATCGTCGCGATCGGCATCTCGAGATAGTCTTGAGGACTGGCCGGAGAGGCGAAATGGAGAATGGCATCGAGGCGACCTTCCACGTGAATGTAGTCGCAGACGTTGTATTTGATGAAGCTGAAACGGGAATGCCCCATTAAATCCGTAATATTGTCCACGCGTCCGGTAATCAAATTGTCCATTGCGATAACGTGATGGCCTTTGCCGATCAGCAACTCACACAAATGACTACCCAGGAACCCCGCACCGCCTGTAATCAAGATCCGCATTAGGCTGGTCTCCTTAAAAACACCGAGATGGCCTCCTCAAACATACGAGACACGTTCACGATTCTCAATTCTTCTTCCGAGGGGAATCCTTCGAAAGCAGCGTCAATGGGCGGATGTGGCGAGCCCAGGGAAAGACGATTGGGAATTAGAATCGGCTTTTCCATCTTTTGGCATACTCGGCGGTGAGGTCGAGATATTTCGTTGCATTGAGTTGGCTTTCTTCAATATGCGTATGCTCGTACCATTCATTCCAGGAGGTGATGAAGATCCAATCCGCACCGCTGTCGATCGCCGCCTCGAAAGTGCCCCGATAGAACGCTCCGTCCTCCCGGTCGCGGAAGGCGCCCCGACGGCCGGGGATCCCTCGCTCGTCGTAACCAGGCTGGACGGTGGCAATCGAAATCTTTCGTGTCCGGCTGTTCGAAAGTAATGGATAATACTTCGCGAGACGGCAATTGAGCTGGTCATTTCTGGCCAAATCCTGAATCGTCGATTCGAACACCCCGTAGTCATGGACTCCATCGAATACCTCAAGGTTTCGCCCGCCCGTCCCCATTGCCACATACACCGCGTCGAGGCCCTGAGCCTGCAATTCGCCGAAGATGCTCTTCCACGTGTCCAGCGGCACCTTGTCGGATGCCCATATCACGATGAGGGGCTTTCCTTCGATCTTCATCATCGCCGGATGGTCTCGATACGTCGCGATCGCATACGAAAGCCATTTCACTATGGCATCCGAAGGCAATGCGTCCCGACCGTCATCTACCAACGTTTCAAAATAGAGGCTCACCAGGAAGCCCCGCTCCTTGGCGGCGTCGAGTAGGATGGAGAAATTTCGATCGCTGCCGCTCTCGGGGCCCCACCATGAAGAGATGAAACCGTCGATCCCGGCTCGCTGTGCCGCTTCGATGTGTTGCACGAACATAGCGGGATCACCGGAATCATAGGGTCGTACCGGATGATCCTTGAGCACCGAATTTGACCAACTCTTCGTCTGATACCATGGATAATAAAACGCCCAGAGAAGATGCTTGCCGATCCCCGGTGGCATGGCGCCGCACGACAACGTCCCGGGGCCGCCGTTGATGTCAACAAGGAGCGACAATTCGTCGCGCTCAGGGTGCTCTCCCCCCGTAGCCAGCACGGTCTCTTTGATCAGGTTGGGAGTCTCTCCGACCATGAGAGACAATCGCACGCGGCTCTCGTTCGAGGAGCCGTTCCGGAGACGTATTGATAGAGGGTGGTTCGTTACTTCAGACGATAAAGCATAGTCTACCGTGATGCCGATCGCGTGTCCTTCTTTCGCTCCCGTGATCTCTTGTCCTATGCTGACGCCATCGGTACGGACATCGTACCATTTCTGTTCACCA
Organism: Nitrospira sp.; assembly: GCA_035252115.1. GTDB lineage: Bacteria > Nitrospirota > Nitrospiria > Nitrospirales > Nitrospiraceae > Nitrospira_C. The sequence continues at coordinate 3,671 of DATFDJ010000179.1, forward strand.
TTCAACGTCATGACTCGCGCCGTGAGAATCCTGTCCGGATTCTCTATGCGAAGCCGGCTCCAATGGGTCTTGGTCATGTATTCGATTCGCAATCGATAAAACGACACGGCGTCGCTTGGACAGCCTTCGCGATCCGCATCTCCTGCCCGGGCAGAAGGGCTCTGCAGCAAGACACATCCCATCAGCAGGATACCTATCGTCCTGGCGTGATGGCGCTGCATGCCACGCGCCATCACGTTCTTACTTCCCATTCTCAATCCAACTCGAATTCCTTCTTCCAATCGGAATCCTGTTCGAGCGGCTTTTGATCCGGCTTGTAGAGCACGCAATTTTCCAACACCAGCACGTCCATCTCCGTCCGCATGAAGCAGCGATACGCGTCCTCCGGCGTACAGACGATCGGCTCGCCCCTCACATTGAATGAAGTGTTCACCAACACCGCGTACCCGGTTTGGGCCTCGAATGCCTTCAGAAGCCTGTGATAACGAGGGTTCGTGTCTTCGTGCACCGTCTGCACTCTCGCCGAATAGTCAAGATGCGTCACGGCCGGGATGTCGGATCTCGGCACGTTCAGCAGGTCGATTCCCCAGAGATTTTGTTGAGTCGACGTCATCGCTTTCCGGCGCTTTTCCTGGACGGGTGCGACGATCAGCATATATGGACTGCCGGAGTGGAGGTCGAAATAATCGGATACCCGTTCCCGGAGCACCGACGGTGCGAACGGACGAAACGATTCGCGATATTTGATTTTTAAGTTCATGACCGATTGCATTTTGGCGCTGCGGGCGTCGCCTAATATGCTGCGTCCACCCAACGCGCGAGGACCAAATTCCATCCGGCCTTGAAGCCAACCGACCACCTTCTCTTCCGCCAAGTCCTTGGCGACCCGTTCGTACAACTCTTCGTCCTTGAGGCGGATGTACGGGGCGTTCTTGCTTCGGAGGAACGTCTCGATGTCCTGATTGGAGAAGCTTGGTCCGAGATACGATCCCTTCATCATGTCCCGCGTGCCATCGGACGTTCGTGGCTTGTTCTCGTACTGATGCCAGACACTGAGCGCCGCGCCCAATGCGCCTCCTGCATCGCCTGCCGCCGGCTGAATCCACAAATCTTTGAAGGGGCCTTCTCGAAGAATCCTGCCGTTGCCCACGCAGTTCAACGCCACACCGCCCGCCAGGCACATGTAATCGATTCCCGTTTCCTGGTGAAGCGATCGTGAGAGCCGCAGCATCACTTCTTCCGTCACTTCCTGAACCGAACGGGCGAGATCCATTTCTCGCTGCGTGAGTTTCGATTCGGGCTTGCGAGGCGGCCCGCCGAAGAGCGCATCGAACTTGTTTCCGGTCATGGTGAGCCCGGTGCAGTAATTGAAGTATTCCATGTTCATCCGGAAGGTGCCGTCCGGTTTGATATCGATCAGATGGTCATAAATCGATTTGACGAATCGTGGTTCGCCGTACGGCGCAAGCCCCATGACTTTATACTCCCCGGAATTCACCTTGAAGCCCGTGTAGTAGGTAAAGGCGGAATAGAGCAATCCCAGCGAGTGTGGAAAGGGAATGTCCCAGAGCGGCGTCAATTGGTTGCCTTGGCCTTTCCACGCCGAGGTGGTTGCCCATTCCCCCACGCCATCCATGCAGAGCACGACCGCCGAATCATAGGGAGATGCAAAAAAGGCAGACGCCGCATGCGACTCATGGTGTTCGCAAAAGAGCAATGGCGGGAGATCACTCCTCCGCATACCCTCGCCATGCCGAAGAAATTCCTGGCACAGCAGGCTCTTGAGTAAGAGCTTTTCCTTCATCCAGACGGGCATTGCCGCCAGGAACGATTGAAGTCCCGTGGGAGCGAAGGCGAGATAGGTCTCCAACAATCGTTCGAATTTCACCAACGGCTTATCGTAGAACACCAGCCGGTCGACATCCTTGAACTGAATTCCGGCTGCGTTCAAGCAATAGTCGATCGCCCGGTGCGGAAATCCAGGATCATGCTTTTTCCGTGTGAATCGTTCTTCCTGCGCCGCGGCGATGATGTCACCGTCGCGTACCAGACAGGCCGCACTGTCATGATAATAGGCTGAAATTCCCAGGATGGTGGTCATGCGGGCCTCTTCGCAGTCATATTCAAGAATGTGTGGAGGCAGGTATTGATGGAGAGAGCTTCGTGAACGTCGCTTCGTAGCGCGCAGCGGCAATTTCCCACTGAAATCGTTCCTTGACCGTCTCATATCCGGCAGCCGCGAGCATCCCAGCCAAAGCCGGATCGTTCCACACCGCGGTCATTGCATCGCAGAGGGCTTCGGGATCCTCTGGCTCTACCAAGATGCCATTCTTACGATTGTCGATGATCTCCGGAATCCCGCCGACGGCCGACGCGATGACGGGTTTCCTGCACGCGAGTGCCTCCAGTATGGCAATCCCGAACGGTTCGACCCGAGAAGGCAGCACCGCAACCCGGCATCGATGAAGCAGCGTCCTGACTCCGGATCGATCGCGGGCCCCGAGGAACTTTACCTGCTCATCGAGATCGAGGTGGCGCGCCAAATCGACGAGTTCTCCCGTCGCCGGTCCGTCGCCGACCAGCCACAATTCCACACCCTGATGGCGTTCGCTAAAGAGCTTGAACGCCTTGATCAAGACATCGATTGCTTTACGTGGATGGTGCAAGGCCACACAGAGGATATGTGTTCCTTGTCCCGCCTGATCTGTCCCGTTGATCTCGAACTCCGCCATATCGACGGCATTGTGGATCGCCGATCCTCTCGGCTCCAGTCTTGGGAACTTTGCCACTGTTTGCGCCAGCATGCTTCGTGAGGGCGCTACCAGCCAATCGGTCGAATTCATGAGGAATCTGAGCGCGAACGGGTAACGAGCCTGGGGGATTCCTTCCGGGAACAGATCGGCGCCGTGGACGGATATGACGAGCTTGAAACGCAGAAGGAAGCGGAGAAACACAAAATAGATCTCGCAGCCGAGCGGGTAATGAATGTTCACGATATCGATATCGTGCCGTCTCACCAATCTTCCCAGTTGGTACAGCGTGCGCAGCAGGTAGACGCAAAACGCCAGGACCGATTTCACAGGCCGCTCCGGCACGTACATATTGCGAAGGTTCAGCTCATACCCGGGGAAATTCCATTTCGTGGTCTTGGCACGCAGCAATTCTGATTCTCCAAGATTCAGAAACCAGACGTGATGGCCGCGTTTGCGCAACTGCGTGCCGACGTTGCCGACGACAGAGGCCACGCCCCCCCACTCTTGATCCCATGGCACGACGATGAGGACGTTCATTTCAATGCTCTATGCAGGAGTCAATGGTGTGGATTGGCTGAGAAGGCTCGACACTTCATCCACGTAGCGATCTACTGTTCGTTCCCATACCCATTCTTGCTTCACATGCCGGGCTGCTTGCGCACCCAAGCGTTCCCGCAATTCGTCACTGCCGATGAGACACTGAATAGCTTTGCCGACATCGCCGATATTTCGTTCCACGAGGAGGCCGGTGACCCCGTCCAGCACCGACTCTCTGACGCCTCCTTCTCGCACGCCGATCACGGGAGTGCCACAGGCCATCGCTTCCAAGGCCACGAGACCAAATGGCTCCATACGAGGCATGAAGACCAGCGCCATCACTTCGTTGTACAATCGGACAAGGTCGGTTTCGGAAGGATTTCTTCGAACTTCCAGCCTCACGTGAAGGTCCTTCGCGCGCTGCTCCAAGCGGTGAAAATAGTCCGGATCTTCCTGTCTCGACGGCATTTCCGGCGTCGCCACGATGACGGTGGGGCGTTCAGGTTCTGCGATGGTGCCCACCGCTTCAATGACAATATGGTGCTGCTTTCCTTCCACGATGCGACCCGCGCTCAACACCGCTCTTGTTCGCGGCAATCCCAACGGTTTAAAGGTGTCGCTGTCCACCCCATATCGGCACACAGCAGAGGACAACTGATGTCGTTGCCAGAGTGCTTCCCGGGAATAACAAGAATTCGTAAGAACCTTTCCAGCGCCGCGAAGTCCCGTTACATCGGATTGTCGCTGCATGGCGGCCACCCGGGCGATGGCCAGGTTGCAGAGTTTGGCATAGTATTGCTGCCATGGGGAACGCTTCGAAACATCGATCATGCCCTGGCCCAGGAATCGCGCATCCGTGGCTTCATGGGTATACACGATCGACGGCAAAGAGAGATGCTGGCTCAACTGGACCGTGTAACTCGGGAAACAGTGATCGATATGGACATAGTCGTACCCCCGAGCCGTGAGCTCATGGCTCAGCTTCTGAAACTCAACGGTCAGCGTTCGAGTTTTCCGCCGCTCCTGCAGGACCCCCATCCACGCTGCCAGCGCATATGGACGATAGTGGTTGGCGATGGGCTGAACATTCCACCGATAACTGTGTCGAACATACGGAGTCAACGGCCAATGCTGGAGGTTCGGTTCACCGATCCGCAGAATATATTCGTCTATCACATGACCGCGCCTGGCAAGTTCGCGGACCATTTCAAAGGCCGCTCTCTTCGATCCGCCGGAATCGGCGGTATGGCACCAGGCAATCGTCAGGGGTTGTCCTTCACGCCTCATCGTCTTTCCCCCATTGAAAGAAATCACACCGGTTCCAATACCGAAACGTCTCATTTCATCTCCCGCGTGGCATGGTCGAAAGAGCGGCAATCCGAAGCATTGCAGCCTTTCGGATCGGCACGATCGAGCCCCCTCGCCGATTCGGGCACCAACTGATTCAAGCGTCGATTGAACCTCTCGGGACGAAACGATGCACTTCGTTCCGCGGCTGCTTGCGCCATCTGCCGACGCAGCGATTCGTCTCCGGCTACCCGCTCGGTGTGCTTCATGAGCTCGTCGATATCGCCGCAACAAAACCCGCTGATCCCATGTTCGACGATCTCCAATTGCCCGCCGCTCCGCGGAACCAACGGGACGCAGCCCGCTCCCATCGCTTCCACGGTCGCAATACCGAAATGTTCCATCCGTTCCGGCGGGAGCGTGTTTCCATCGCCGAGAGCCATCGCGTGCCAGTACAATTTCGCCTTGGCCAGATAACTCCATAGGGTGGGTCTCGGAGCGTTCAGCACAAATGTCACATCCATGTCACGGGACATGGTCCGAAGTTCTTCCAGATACGCGCGATCTTCCGGCAAATCCGTGCAAAATCCTATCAAGCAAAGACGCCACTTCTGTCCGGCCGTCGACTGGAACCGCCGAAACGCCCTCAACTGAAGCGCGTGGTTTTTTTGGTCCGTGACGATGAACCGGCCGAGCGAGACAATGATGTTTTCTTTTGCCGCGGAAACAGGCAGGACGGCGACAGGAGGATAGAGGACTTCCGATGATCTTTTCCACCGCCGCTCAATCCAACCGCTCGTGAACTGTGAATTGCCGAGCACGGTTTGATACCCCCGCATGCGCCGGTTCCATACCCATTTGTAACCCTGCAATCGCGCCCAGCGATTGACTCGGCCGTGATTGTTCCAACCGTCGACGCAAGGCAAATCGTACATCGGATGTGACTCGATCGGAAAATGGCAGTATATCAAGCCTCGTTTGGCCGAACAGAAAGGTGGAACTCCATGTCCGGAATAGATGAATAGGTCATACGGTTCTGTCAGTGTTCGATCGAATCGGGGTGTCCGGCATATATAGGCGAGGCTCAGCCCCGGCGGACAGAATGATCCCATGGCATCATGCACAATCCGCTCGGTGACCGCGGTCAGATCCACGTCAAACGCCTCCGCCAGACCGCTCTTCGAGTATCCCCGCCCGCTATGGATCAGTTCCACGTCATAGACTTTCGACAACTGCGCCGCCATATGCGCGACGACGAGTTGTCCTCCCCCGAGGCGGAGAGAGAGATGGTCGAAGATTCCTACCTTCATCTTCTCGAAGTATCCCACATCGCGATCAATCTGGCAGACTACGCTTGGGATCGGCTGGATGCATCTTCGAACTTCGCACATCTCTGACGTACCGGCACCTTGGTCATGTGAAGGTCGCGATACAGGTTTTCGACCCGGTCCACCACTCGATCCCACGTATAGTGACCGACCGTTTTCACATACCCCTTTCTCCCCAAGCTTTCCCGCTTTTCTCGGTCTGCAAGCAATGTGATGATTTTGTCGGCGACATCTTCAGGACAGCCTGGTTCAACGAGCAATCCGTCGACGCCATCCTCTATGACACATTGCGTCGAACCGATTTTTGCGCCGATCACCGGTTTCCCGCACAGCCAGGCCTCGAGATAGGCCAGGCCGAAGGATTCCCCGATCGAAGGAAGGACAAAGACATCGAACGCATCGTACAGCGAAGGCTTCTCGGTTTCTTCGAACCGGCTGATTCGGATGAGCCTGGCTTGCTCGGAAGCGGTCAACCGATCGAATGCCGAACGAACGGCAACGTCTTGATGCTCCGTCGATTCATGGCCTGCAATGATCACACGCACGTCCGAATTCCAGCGCCACACGATTTTCATGGCCTGAACGAGCTCGACGACCCCTTTGTTCACTCCCTGTCGTCCGACGAATCCCACGATCGGCGCGTCTCCAATCTGATACCGCGCTCGAATGGCTTTCCCGTCCCGGTTGGTAAACGTCTCGGGATGCACGCCGACACCGCCGACCTCCACCCGGCGCGCTCCGAGCCCGAACGAATACTGCTGCTCGTACGCGGTATTGGCTACGATGGCGCTCGTCGCCGCCGCCAGTTTCCTATAGATCGGTCTCCGGCACCATCCTTCGGCCGTATGAAACAGTGGGATCCCTACAAAGACGAAGTTTTTGAGCTTTCTTGCCAAGTAGGTGTAATAGGCGGGCGACCAATGCCAATTCATCGCCGTCACAATGTCCGCCCGAGTACGAAGAAGATAGGGAATGAGCTCGAGAGGCTGAGGATGGAGCGTCAAGATCTCCATTCCATCCTCTCCAAAGACGAATCTTAACGACCTCCATCCTCCGCGAGCCTGAACCCATCGCCTCATCCACGATCCCACCGTTCGCCCATTGGGATCCAATCGCACGACGTTCACTCCATTGATCACCTCTGTTCCTGGAAGGTCGTCGGCCACGCCGCGGAACAACTGCCAGGCATTACGGACATTGACCGTCACCACGGTTACGTCATGTCCCCGGGACGCCAGACCTTCGGAGAGCTCCTTGAGATGCGACTCGGCACCCCCGACGGCAGGGAAGTAGGTCGGGGTGACATGGAGGATTTTCAGTCCGGCGCGTTGCACGGCACGAGAATTCTGAGCCATGGGCATTGGAGTCTGAGTGATCGTGCGGAGGATTTCACGAACCGAGCGTTATGTGAGCGTGGCTCCTTGCTTTGCGTCGATCAGATCGATGAGATCACCCACATTGTTCATGCCCATGATCTCCCGCAGCTTGAATTTGATCCCGAACGCCTGCTCTACCTCGCTGATCAGTTGGATATGACGCAAAGAATCCCACTTTTCAACATCGTGAGCCGTCAATTCTCGAGTGATCCTGATGTCGTTCTCCTCCAGAACCCTCCGGAACACGGACGTTAGCTTGCCGACAATTTCCTCGTTCGTCATTGTTGTATCACCCCTAGGACAACAGGATTTATGTGCGAGGCGTGGTCTTGAGATGCGTATTCACGAGAGCCTTGCGATCCACTTTGCCGTTGCTGTTGAGAGGGAAGGGACTCGCGGTGACGATTTCCTTCGGAATCATATATGCGGGGAGATGCTTGCGCAAATGCTCTTCCAGACCGGGTCGAACGTTTCCTTCTGTCTCGATAAACAGAAGAATGTAATAACTTCCCGTTTCGCCCTTGGTTACCGCGGCCACCACCTGTTTGTCCCCGCAGAATGCCCGCGTATGGAATTCAATCTCTTCGAGCTCGACGCGGTGGCCGTCGATCTTCACCTGATTGTCGATCCGCCCCAGATATAGAAAATTGCCCGACCGGTCCAACTTACACAGATCGCCCGTCCGATAGTATCTCTTTCCGTCGCCGGTCGTCCCAAACGCTTCTCCGGTCTTCGAGGGATTGTTCCAGTAGCCATGAGTCACCTGTCTCCCACTGAGGCAGAGCTCTCCCTCTTCCTCTGTCGAACCGCCTTGGCTCATTTTGAATGCATCCATGCCTTCCATGGGTGCGCCGATCGGGACGATGCCCTTTCCTTCCGGATGCGGCGGTTCTCCAGGTTGCCATTCATAACGTAAACAGAAGATGGTCGCCTCGGTCGGACCGTAGAGATTTTCAATCTTGGCTTGCGGAACGCATTTCGCCCAACTGGAAAGCGTGTCGTGGTACAGCGCTTCGCCGCAAAACAGACTGTATTTCATTTTGGGAAGGGCAATCTCCCCAAAATAGGGCCTCAGATAGTTGATGACGGAAGGAACCATCAAAGCGACGGTGATCTCCTTTGCTTCGAGAATATCGGCCACTTCCAAGTAGGCGATTCTCTTGCGTGGAATCGGATAAAAACTGGCACCCACCGACAAGGGGACCAGAAATGAGAACACCGAGAGATCGAATGTCAGCTCGAACATCTGAAGAAAACGATCCCGCCGGTTGAACTCGTAACGGCCGCTTTCCAGCATCATATCGAGAAAGGCGGTAAGATTACGGTGATAGATCGGCACGCCTTTCGGCTTTCCCGTCGTCCCGGACGTGAACAGCAAGTAGCACAGATCTTCCTCCGTCTGGTCTACGGGGTCCAATTTGTCCGAATTCGCCGGCACCCGATTGTGCACCGGGCGGCATTCGAGAGCGGGAGACATGCAGAGCTCACGGGCATGACCTTCCTTGTCGGTGTACAGCAGAATCTTGATACCGGCGTCGGAGATGATGCTCATGTTGCGTTCGACGGGATTGTTGTAGTTCAGTGGAACATAGCAAGCGCCGCAGGACAGAATCCCAAGCAGAGAGGCATAGGTATACACGCTGTCTTCGGTGAGAATCCCGATTCGATCACCCCTTTTCACGCCGTGAGTCTTCAACAGCGCCGCGACAGCCCCGCACAGATCCGCGAGTTCACGATACGTATAGGACTTCTCGTCCACGACAATGGCCGGATCATCCGGAAATCGTGTCGCATGTTTGACAAACCGGGACAGGATGGAAGTTCCCATCATTTCCTCCTACACAGGTACTAGAACAACGTGTAAATGAACGGTGTGACTGCGATCACGGCTTCCCGCGTGTACATCGCGAGTCCTGCAAAAAACACCAGAACGGAAAGCACCGGAGCAAACCACCACCACAATCGAGCGGAGAAGAACTCGAACAATGCACCCAGGCTCAGCGTCGGATCGGCAATAGGTCTGGGCCATGTTCGCCCTGCTCGTTCACCGACCGTTTTTCTGTAGCGTTCCCTCCAGGACACCATCACGGAATGCCCCGCTGTCACGGCGAAATAGCCGAGGGCGCTCGCAACCGTCAGAACATAAAAGCTACGCGGCATCGCGAAATGTGCATAGGCGCCGGGGGTCAAGACCGTCCCGACCATCATCCAAGCCTGTGTCATATCGTTCGCCCGAAAAAAGATAAAGCCTATGGCCAGCAGCAGAAAGGTGGTTCCCCACGAGAGGAACCAGCCCACGTCCCGTGGCAAACGGATGGAGAATTGCCGTTTCATCTGCTGCCCCATGCGGTGCATGACCAGCAGGAGTCCGTGGTACACGCCATACACAATGTACGTCCATTTCGCGCCATGCCATAATCCGAAGATCGTCATGGAAATGACGAACCCCGCATAGGGCCACCAACTGTACCGCCTTCCCGCAATGGCCAGCGGGTTGTAGACGTAATCGCGAATCCAAAAGGAAAGCGACATATGCCAGCGTGTCCAGAATATGGATGGAGTCGCCGCGAGAAACGGGCGATCGAAGTTTTCCGGCAGACGGAAGCCGAACAGGCGTGCGGTTCCTATGACGATATGCGAGTAACCGGCGAAGTCGAAAAATAGAAGAAATCCGAATCCTATTCCCAGCAGCCACACATCGACACCGCCCCAACCGCCTTTCATCTGGTCGAAGCCGTTGGCAATCCCTTCACCGGGATGCCATCCGGTTGCCAGAATGTGCGCCAGCACGAATTTCATCAGCACGCCCTGGACGACACGCAGACTGCCCGTCGAAACATCATCCCAATTAAAAGCCGCCGGCTGGCGAAATTGCGGCAACATGCGCGGGAGGCGGCACACAGGACCGGAGAATACCGTCGGCCAAAAAGCCATATACAGACAAAATTCGAGCAACGACGGGTTCAGCTCCTCTTCGTAATAAATATCGAACAGATACGAAAGCGCTTGAAACGTCCAAAAGGACATGCCGATCGGCATGATGATCTGGTGCGCAAGGTCATATTGCCACGACCCGGACGCACTGACATCCAGCAGCGCCGGCAAGTACTTGAAGAATGCCAACGGCAGGAGGTTCACGGCGATCCCGAGGCACAAGCGCGGCGCGGTCGGTTTGCGGCGTAGCGCAAGACCGCAGGCATAATTCAACAACGAACTAGTGATCAGGATGACCAGAAAGCCGAGGCCCCAGCTCGCATACAGCAGATAGCTGGCGGCGAGAAACAGGATTTGCCGGCCTTTCATCGACGGCACAAGCCGCCCCATCAGCGTGAGCAGAAGCACGACCGAGATCATGGCCGCTGTCTGTATCATTATCATTTCAAGCCATTCAATTTTGGAAATACGTCCGGGGAATTACGGAACGGATAGAATCGATCGTTTCAAGATCATTTGTCGGAGGGTGGCATGTGTATGGCATCCAGCATCTTTTCAGCGATCACTCCATTGCCGACCGGCGTGAGATGGCTTTCGTCGATAAATATCAATGACCCGTAAGAATCGAACGCGTGAACCATCGAGTGGAGGTTCTGGTACCGCGGCGACTCTCGATCCATGATGCGATAGACGGAGTCAAAGAGCTTGTACATCGATGTTTCAACTTCCGTCTTCCGTTTCATGTCTTGCTCTTCCGGTGTGAGAATCTTGCTGCCTAGCGTGATCAGAGGAGGCAAAAAATAGTGATATTGGAAGCCATATTTCTGAGCCAGGGCGCTCACAATCCTATAGTTTCCGAGGTAATCCTGGGCGATCGCCTCGCTCAACGTGTCCGCATCAACGCCCATGGTCTCATAGGTGACCACTCTGGTCTGCCCCCCTTTCTCCCCTCGCGGCGCCGCGACCGTGAGTTTGCCGAGAAGCATGTCGATCAGCCCATATGAACGGGTACTTTTTATGCGATCGACCCAGGTATCCGGCTTCCGGCGCTCCTCGAACTTCGCGGCAACCAGTTCAAGATTCTCCAGGACGCCGGCTCTGCCGGACTGGTAGGCGGAGTACACATCGTCGACAAGGGTATAGAACACCACCGCATCCGGAACATTGCCGGAGCGTAGCTGCATGAGCAGCATGATGACGCCTTGCATGGACACATAGGCCGACTCGGCAAAGTTCACCACACACACCGGCCCTTTCCTCCGTTCCTGGAGGCCCTTCTGCAAGTGAGCCGGTATCGTTGCCCAATTCGGCGATCCCGTCCCCCACATTTCAGACGCACCAAACATAAAGACCTTGAACGATTGATCGCCGCAGGTGGCGCCGGGAGTCACTCTGATGCCCTCTTCATTGACCTCAATCGTTTGCCCCTTGAACGGCGCTCTCCTCCAACCGACGAATGAATAAAATTGCTGCTTCCGGCTGAGCCGAAATTCATGCCAATACCGTTTGGCCCAGTCCTGTGAGGCATAGTAGGATACGTTCTCTCTGGCCGTACCCTCTCCCACGAGTTGTTCACCCGGATTCTCGCTTTTGCCCGGAAGTTGAATGTTGAAGAATCCGAGCGCCGCCAGTTCGAGACACGCGAATGCCACAAGGGCATTGAGCACGAGGAGAGCCGCTCCTTTATAGACCGAACTCCACCATGCCGATGCGTTTCTTTTTTCTCCAACGGGACCGCCCCTCGTCCCTTCCCACGGTGACTCCTTCAGCAGCGTGGCCGAATTGGCTGCGCGTTCTATTGCCGCCTCTCGTCCCGTTAGATTTTCTTTCAGCATCTGTCCCGTCCTACGCTGGTTCAGCTCGCAATTTCGCAGGGTGCTTGCAGGGTCTGAATCGTCCGCTCGATCACCCGGTCCCAGGAAAACCATTGGGCCGTCAACTGCGCGGCCCCTCTCCGAAGACGCTCCTGCAGCGTGTCATCCCGCAGCAACACTTCAATCGCCGACGCCAGGGCTTTCGGATTTTTGGGCGGACACAACAATACATTTTCTCGATCTTTGAAAGGGGATTCCAATCGCTCGCCCTTTGTGGTGATGATGGGCAATCCGTGCGCCGCGGCGGCGGCAAACGAACTTCGATTCAGCGTCACTCCATGGTCGAACGGCAAGACGCAGGCATCTGCAGCATAGAGAAACAGAGAGGCTTCATCGCTGTCGGAATCATATCCGCCCGGCCATATCACCTTGTCGGCAATCCCGATTGTCTCGGGGTAGCGCAGCATCGCTTGTTCGTACTCCACCGTCACGCGCGCCCGTTGACCGACGACCGTCTGCGCTGTTCCGCGCCCGCCTCCGATCATGACCAGGCGAATGTTTGGGATCGCCGCGCTGAGAATCTTGATCGCATCAAACAGCGTCTCAACCCCCTTCGTCTGATCCACATATCCGAAAAACGCCAGGAGCGTGTCGTCTTCTTTGACACCGAGCCTCGCACGTCCGAGTTCCCTGGCTCCCTTGTTCTGCGCGTACATCCGCATGAGCGGAGGCGGAGGCATGACGAGGCCTTTGCGACGAACGGCAGGCGAAAGAGCGCAAAAGCGAGCCAAATGCTCTTCACTCAGTGCGATCACTGAATCGCTGTCGCGCAGCAATGTCCCAAAGGTGTAATCGACCGTTTTCGCTCCCGCCCAGTATCTCATGGCCTTCCTGCATAGTCGCGAAGACCAGGCGTGCATGGACGAGCCTTGATCGATGGCCAGCATCGTGACAAATGGGACGGCGGGATAGAGCCGTTTGGCCACTGTGGGAATGAAGGTGATCATGGGATGGTCGTTGTACACCCATCCGCTGTACATGAGGAAAACGGCATCGGGCCGACAGTGCTTCATAAACCGGGCCAATCGCCGCAGGTCCATCCACGACCAATCGCTCATGAGCGGGTACACCGTGAACGGAACCTTGCCGTTTGGTGTCCACGTCTTTGTCGTCACCACGTGGACGCTGTCGCCCCGCTCCGCCAGCCTCAGACACAACTGGAGCGCATGATCCGACTCCCCCGCCCGCATCGGCGGGAATGCTGCGGTGATGAACAGCAGCTTCATCTATTCAATTCCAGACGAACGCAGTACGTTGATCATCCATCGACTCGTCACATCACAACCTTTGCCAGCTCTTCGGCCACGACCCTGTTGCCCTGTTCGTTGAAGTGACCGTCTTTTCTCCAATAGACGTCGTACACGTCGTACCCGGCCTTTTTAAAAATATGCGTGAAGTCGATGTATGTGATTCCGCATGTATCGAGCCAATCCCTAACGTGGTGGAAATACTCGACATCGTTGAAAGCGGTCCATGGGGCAAACAAGAGGAACACGAGCTGATAGCCATTCGCTTTCGCGTGCTCGCTCCAGTTCTTAATCGCCGCCTTGCTCGCATTCGCACGCGGATCGACGCCATACAGCTTCTTGGTGTCCTGATAGGTAAACGCGTTATAAATCGTTTCACCGAAATTGCTCGTCGGGGTCGGTTGGGATGCAGGTTTCTGCCGGGCACCAGGCTTGAGGTATTGCATGACCCCGTTCATGATGTTCGCAGACAATGAATAGACCTTCACCGCGGTTTTCAGCCTGAACCACGGGGAATTGTCTTTCTTATACTGATATTCATAGCCTTCCAGGCTTGAGTTGACCGTATTCCTCACGTCGTCGATGCGAGGACGGACGATTGCGCCGTCTTTCAAATAGGCGGTATCGACCTGATATCCGCTGATCACAGTCGTATGCGGATGGGCCAAGTCGTTTGCCGGATCATTTCCGGAGAAGCCGACGACCACCACCGTCGGGAATTTTCCAATCTTGGCCGTGATCCTTTTGAATTTCTCGAACTGGTGCAATTGACCTGTGTGCGTGACGCCGCATTTTGCCGCCATCGTTTTGGTCAATTGCTCCCAGAGCGTCGCAAATTTTTTCTCATATCTGGCATAGCCCCATGTGAATGAATCGCCGGCAAAATAGACATACCGGTCAGCTTGTTGAAGGTCGCGAAGGTTATTCTTGTCAAAACATCCTACGTCGTTGGCAAATATGGGGTACTCCCCTTCTCTAAACCTGGCCATCGCAGTGGCACCCGGTCGTATGTCAAAGCCAAGAGCGCCGTCCGGCTCGAAATAGTTGCGGGGATACCCCTTCGTCAGGGTCGGTTGAAAGGGCTGAGCCGGGTGGGACGGAGGATTGGAGACCGGTTCCGACAGCAGTTCCACATCGCGATATTCTTCCGCAAAGATCGTATAGGAGGGGGGCAAGAGGAAATAGGCTGCTGAATCAAAAAGAGCGATGGTCAAAAGCATAATGACCAGCATCGGGAGAACAGTGCGTTTAAACATGGCCCTCCGCTTGAGACGTCCAGCCAGCCTTGGAAGCGTTCGTTCTTTCTTTGATCCCATCCTGCCGAAGTCGTTCAACGACGGCATCAGCAAATGCATCGTACCCCGCTTGTGCCGGATGGCCGTCGGCGTCTTTCGCAAACGGATTGACCCCTGAAGCAATCAGTTTTTCCAGCACCGGCAACATATCGATCGTTGCAATGTGTTCGCGCTCGAAGAAGGCCATGGCGTTCGCACGAACGCGTCCTTCGTCGTTCCAGAGATCGACCATAAACGTATGTTGCCTCAGAAATGGCTCGACCCTCCTGCGAAACGCAGTCTCTTTCGTCGGAATCATCAACACGTACAGGAAGCACTGGGGTTGCGTGCAGCGTCGTGCCATAAATCGAAAGGCCTGCAACGCAAGACGTTCTCCCTCCATGATGCGGGGGTCGGTGTGATCCAGAGCCAAGATCCGGTAGGCCGGATTGAACAGCGTCGCCAATTGAGCGTCACGGTAGCTCGGGCACAAGTGCGGCCAGACTTGCTCACCGGTAGGGCGGGCCCCTGCTGTCGGAAAAACACGCCTTCTTATTAATGTGGCGACTGCCGACTGGCTCATCAGAAACAGTACTCCGCGCCGCCATGTCCCGTCATCGTTCAGGGGAGCCAGCGGAGGCGCATCCAGAATGTGATGCACGGTCTGGAGCCGAGGGTCGGGCACGTCGACGGGATTTCTGCAGTCCAGAAACTTCTGCCTCAAGAACTCGGGATCGATGGTCTCTGCTCGCGTGAGCGTCTCGTGCATGTTCACATCCGCCTCGTCGAGCGACGCATCGAGCGGAGTTCCGGCGGAAGAGCGCTTGAAGCGACCGATCCGGTACATGAACTTGTAGGAGTCGTAGAGATCGTCTGCATCATCGAAGGTTGTCACGATGATTTTGGGCCGCAGTGCCGATACCTCATCGAAGAGGAGCGCAAATTGCGGCGGTCCGTACCCATAGGCGGCCATTTGGTAGACCGTTTGATGAAGATGCGCGCCGACTTGCTTTGGCCATGCCGTCCCGTAGACGAGAGAATCGCCAAGGACGACGATGTCGGCGTGCTCCAATGCTGCGGCATTAGGCCATCCCCGTGAATCGTGACCCGGGAAGTCTGGATTCGGACGCCAGCCGATCTTTTCGTCCGGTATAGATTGAGAGAGTGGAGAGGACCCAATCAGTCTCGCCCGAAGTTGCAGTGCAGCTTCCGCTGACAGGATGCCAACCAGAAGTACAAGACACATCCATCCTAACTTGCGGACGATCGCCCGGCGATGCAGCATGTACGTCTCTCTACACCACACCTGCCTGCTTGGAGGACAGCGCAGCATGATCAGTCACAATCTTTTGGTACCAATCCAGGAATCGATCTGCTTGACTTTCCAAGTCGAATCTTTTTACGACATCTGACGCTGCGTTCTCGCCGAGGCGACGCCGCAACGAATCATCGATCAACAATCGTTCAATGCTCGTCGCCATCGCCTGCGCATGTCCACAGGGCACGAGTATTCCGGTTGCCTCCTTCTCCTCATGCCGGTTCAATTCGCCTACCGACGGTCCCAACTCAGGCAGGTGTAATCCCTTCACCTGTTCCGGTATGCCTCCCACCGCGGTTGCCACAACGGGCGTACCGCACGCCAGTGCCTCCGTTATCGCCAACCCCCATGCTTCGGCACGAGCGGCATGGATATAGACATCGGCCGCCTGACAATACCGTGCGACGGCTTGCGGGTCGCTCTGGTAGGGAACAAACTGCACCTGAGCATTGCCTACTCGTTCCGGAGGGCCGCCCTCCCCCAAGGCGATGAAAATCAGACGGTGCCGTTGCAATCGTTCGGCGATCTGCGCCACCGCCGACCTCATGGTCTGGTAGTCCTTCCAAATATTGGCTCGGATTCCATGAGCGGCAAAGAGCAGCACCTTCGCATCGTAAGGGAGACCCAGCGTGCTGCGAATATGGCCGCGGTCAGTGCGATGAAAGATGGAGACATCGACGGCGTTCGGGATGACTTTGGCTGCCACCATCGACGGTGCCAGGATGGACTGTTTCACTTTGTCCATGAGCCATTGGGACGGCGCCGTGACATAAAACCGCCCATCGGCCATAATGTCCCGTTTCCGTCTCCAGTTGTAGTGCGTCCCATCGCGCTCGACGGCCGGATAAATGCTGAGATCGGGGCACTCGCCGCATCCGGTTTTCCAGCGCTCACAATCAAATGAATGAGCGCAGTGCCCGCTCAGCAGCCAGGCGTCATGAAGGTGAAGAATGACCGGCACCTGGCGAGAAAGCCAAGAAAGAATACGCAGATCGAAATAGTTTCCGTGCAAATTGTGGCAATGCACGATGTCGGGTTTCACCGGCGGCAAGGTCAGGAGACGGCGGCTTCCAGGATAGTCGAAATCTTCCCTACCCAACGAGCGCTGTACGGTATGCCAGGGGCGAGACCACGTCCGGAGCCATTGACGAAGACGCCACACACCGGGAAGCCGCTCTTCGACTGATTCCAGTTCTTTCTGTCCCGCATCGGAGAGTCGAAACCAGAGGCTTTCCTTTCTCTCGTTCGGTATCGAGAATACGTCGGGGTCGCTGGTATATTTTCGTCCGACGGCCAGCCAGGAGATGTGTCCCCGATTCCGATAGGAGTGAAACAAATTCCACGCCAGCCGCTCCGCGCCTCCTAAAATATCTGCGGTCCCGACCTGCAAAATCCGCAACGGTTGTTCACACGTCTTTCCGCTGGACATCTTCCCCAAGGCCCCTGTGCACGGGACGATGCCGGTTCGCCTCCAAGCGACCGCCGTCGAAGCTCATGCACCCTCACATGCAAGTCCATACGCTTAACCGACGAGCAAATTCTTCTCCATCCCAATTGCGCACCAGAAAACGAGGCAATTGCCACGGATCAGTGTCGCGCTGTACACGGCCTTCAAAGTTCGAGCAGGCATGATCATATCCGATCGCTCTGACGAGGCGTACCGTGTCGGCTGTATAGTCGGACCGTGTCCCATACGGGTACGCAAAGCTCCTGACCGGATGACCAAGGATTGTTTCGAGTCGAAGCTTGCTTTCTTCTATTTCAGCTTGTTGATCCGCCAATGGGAGCGCGGACAGAACCGGATGTTGCCTGGTATGCGATCCGATTTCGACGAGACCTTGCTCCTCCAGACTCAACAATTCATCGGTCCGCAGGGCCCGATGGGTCTCTCGGCAAGACGGTCCCCTGCCAGCCCACTCCATCAGAGCCTCAAGAACGGTTCGCCGGCCGGCATCCGGAAGCGTATGAAGCAACTGGCACAGAGAGCGGTAGATATGCTGACGAGGCGTAGGATCTTCTTTTTTGAGGACATGCCACGCGGTGTTGTCCTTGTACGATTCTTCGCTGTAATGGGCGGCCTCCCCGAGATCCCATCGTTGAGTACAACCGCCCACCGTCAGAGTCAGTTGTTGCGGAAGCGTTCCGGGCTGTAAGAATAATCGTTCCAGCTCGTCCGGAGGAAATTCCCGATTCGAGTCCACGTATCCAGAGGTCACGTACACCGTTGCAGGCACATCGCAGCGTTTCAGGATGGGCTTGGCGAGATGGAGATTATCTGCGTACCCGTCGTCGAAGGTCACCGCCACTGCCTTTCGGGGCAATCGGTTCCCGCGCCATGCGTCCACCATGTCCTGCAACGCCATCGGCCGTGCATTTCGCCGCAACACGTCGAGATGCTGTTCAAAGTGCTCCGGCGTCACACTCAGCAACTGAGGATCGGACGATAACGTCGTGACTCGATGGTACAGCAGAATTAGAGGAGCCTCTCTGAATTTGTCCCTGAACCGCCGAGCCGTCCGACGCACGGTCCCGATGCATTGCTGAATCATGACTGTTTCACCGGCTTCACGGCTCTCACCCCGATCAGAAGCTCATAGTCCCGATCACGATAGTTTAGTTCGCGTTGAGTCATCTCTTCTGCGGCAATTCCATGGAGAAAAGAGATCGCCGCATACACGTTTCCATACGATTCAACCCAGACATGGTCGGCGGGAAATACTTCCTCCACGAGCCGCCGTACAGATTTTGTCGTAAACCGCCAGTAATCGCCCCATCTCTCCATATCGTAACGGCTGATCTGGCTGATGCCGGAGACCGTGGCGAGCAGAACTCCTCCTGGTTTGAGAGC
>DATFDJ010000180.1:0-14390 GCA_035252115.1 Nitrospira sp.
TCACCGCGCGCATCAGAATGAAGAAGCAGATGAAGCAGAACGTCTTCAGGATGAACCAGAGCAGCGGCGGCAGCAGCGGTCCCCGCCACCCGCCCAGAAAGAAGACCGTGATCATCGCCGAAATCAGGATGATGCCGAGATACTCGCCGACGAAGAACATCCCGAACTTCATCCCGGAATATTCCGCGTGGTATCCGGCGACCAGCTCCGTTTCCGCCTCGGGCAGATCGAACGGCATACGGTGCGCTTCGGCGAGCCCCGCGATCAGAAATCCTACGAAGCCGGCGAATTGCGGGACCACGAACCACAGGTCCCGCTGCGCCTCCACGATGTCGCTCAGCTTGAACGACCCGGCCAAGAGCACCGATCCCATCAGCGAAAGCCCCATGAACAGCTCGTAGCTCAACAACTGCGCGGTGGCGCGGAGGCCGCCGAGCAGCGCGAACTTACTGTTCGAGGCCCATCCGCCGACGATGACGCTGTAGGCCGCGAGGCTCGACATGCCGAGGACAAACAGAATGCCGATGTTCAGATCGGCCACGACGAATCCCGGCGCGATCGGCACGACGGCGAACGACATGAGCGCGGTCACGACGACGATGGCCGGCGTCAACACGAACACGACCCGGTCGGCGAACGGCGGAATCCAATCTTCCTTCGTGAAGATCTTGATCATGTCGGCGAGCGATTGCAGCACTCCGCCCGGCCCGACCCGATTGGGTCCGAACCGCTCCTGCCAGATCCCGAGGAGCCGGCGTTCGACCCAGATCAAGAGTGCGCTGAGCGACAGCACGCCGCCGAGCATCGTTGCGGTGAGCCACGCCGTCCTGCTCCAGTCCGTCATGCAGCCCTCCGTTCCGCCTTGACGGCGTCGGCAAGATTCACCCAAGCCGGCAAGGTGGCCGGTGGCGCAGTACCCAACAGCGAGAGTCCCGCGGTGCCGATCGGCGTCGAGGCGTCGAGCCGGACGATGACGCGATACGACGATCCCTGCAGCGTCACATCGATCGTGAATCCGTTCTCCAGTCCAAGCGCTGCGGCGTCCGACGGATGGAGCGAGATGAATGGTTCCGGCATCCGTTCCGCCACGGCCGGAGAGCGCATGCTCAATTCATCGCTGCCGAAGATTTCCGGTATCGGCAAGAGCAACCACTGGCCTGATCTCGGCTGGAACGCGGGCGGGACGCCGGTGAACCAGAGCGGCTTGTTCCCGGCGACCGGTTCGATCAGACGGACGCCCGGCTGTTCATCCCGCAACGGCCCGCCGATTTCCTGCTGGTATTTGTTCACGGCTTGGACCGAATTCCAGCCGGGCGCCCAGAATTGCGGAATGACCGGGGAGGGCATTGGACCCCGGTAGCCCTCCATTGAAAACGCCAGCGGTGTGTCGGGATCCGGCGCCGGCGGCGGCTCGTGGACGGTCAGGTGAGACAGCATGGCGGTGCGGCCGCTGTACCGCTCCGGCTGCCGCGGAATCTTCTGACCCACCATTCGGAATCCGGCGGATGGGGCGGCCTCGGTGATCCGGGCCAATTCCGGCGCGGCCGCCGCGGCGGCGGCCAGCGCATCGTCGAAGTCGCGCCACGCGGCAAGGCCGCCCATGGTCTCCGCATCGTGCGAGAGGGACTGGTTCACCGTGCGCGCCAGCTCCCGAAGCCACCGCCAGCTTTCGGCGATGTCTCCCTCCGGCACGAACACTTGATAGAAACGCTGCGCCCGTCCTTCGTGATTCACCACCGTGCCGTCGGACTCCGGAAACGTCGAGCCGGGCAGAATCACATCGGCACCCTCCACTGTGCGATGCTCGATCGAATCGACGGCGATCACACCGCGCGCGGTGCGCAGGAACGCATCGACCCGGGCTTCGTCCGTCCTGCGGTACAAATCGTTTTCCAGGACGATCGCAGTATCCACCTCTCCCTTGCCCATCGACTCGAACGCCGACTCGAGGGTGCCGCCGCCCAGCAGAGCGAGCCCCATGCTGTTGCATTCGGGAGAGACGAGGGCGACCCGGGACTCCTTCCCCCGGCGGTGCAGCGCCCAGGCGACGTTGGCCGCGGCTTCGATCGTCGCCGGCGAGCCGGAACCGGTGCCCCCGACGATGAGGGGCCGTCGGGCCTCCATCAGCGAAAGAGCGATGCGGGACGCCACGCGACGGACGTCCTCCGAAACATCGGCGACCGGGGGAGCGCCGGGGTCGATGGCGTGCGCGACGGCAAACCCCAACCGCGCAATGTCCTCCGGCGCGGCGAAGTAGTCTTCGGTCGCGTAGTCGTGCAGCCAAGTCCGCCGATGCCCGGCCAGAAACAACGGGCCCCGCCTTTCTTGTAGAGCGTTGCGGACGGCCGCATCGTCCCAGCGGAAAATTTTGAGCTCGTCCAACCGTTCCATCGGCTGCTGCCGGACCGACTGCAGCAGTGCGAGCGCCAATCTCGGCGCCTCGTTCAGGAGATCGACATCGAGCACGAGCACGGCGTCCGACTCTTCCGCCTCCCGGATGGAAGCAGAGGCGACGGGACCGGCGCGAAGGGCTGTGAGCACGGTCGAGAGACGCCGCCGTTCCGCCTCGCCGATGCCGAGCACGAATCGTTCGGGCCCGACGAGCGAACGCAGGGCCACGTTGCTCTCCAACGAGGCGCGCGGCGATCCGATCCCGACGACGCCGCGCGCTCGCCGCAGCAGATCCGCGGCGGCCGAGAGCACGTGGGGCACGCCTTCCGGCCTTGCCGGTCCGCTTCTCGACGCACGAACCAGGGCGCGCTTGATCCGCCGGTCGTCATTCACGTAGCCGTAGCCGAACCGTCCGCGGTCGCAGAGGAAATACCCGTTGACGTGCCCGTTGTAGCGGTTCACGACGCGCCGGAGGACGCCGTACCGCTCGCCCGGCGTGGTGTTGCAGCCGAGGCTGCAATGGGGACAGATCGATTGCGCCGACTGCAGGTCCCATTTCCTGCTGTAGTGGTGAAACAGCGTCTTGTCGACAAAGACCCCGGTGGGACAGACTTCGACGAGATTGCCGCTGAATTCGTTCTCCAACGTGCCGTCCCGCTCGCGGCCGAAATACACCGCGTCGTGCGATCCGAAAACATTGAGGTCCCGCCCGCCGGCATAGTCGCGATAGAACCGCACGCAGCGATAGCACTGAATGCAGCGATTCATGTCGTGCTTGATGAAGGGACCCAGTTCCTGATTGCGATAGGTCCGTTTCGGATACCGATAGCGACGATAGGCATGACCGGTCATGACGGTCATGTCCTGAAGATGGCATTCGCCGCCTTCGTCGCACACCGGACAATCGTGCGGGTGATTCACCATCAGCCATTCGATCACCGATGCGCGAAACGCCTTGGCGTCCTGATCCGCGATGGAGATGCGCGCGCCTTCGAGAGCCGGCGTCATGCAGGCCATGACCAATCGCCCCTGTCGATCCTCTTCGTTCTTGAATTGCTTCACCGCACACTGGCGGCAGGCGCCGACCGACCCCATGGCCGGATGCCAACAGAAGTACGGCAAGTTCAATCCGGCGCCCAAACAGGCGGCCAGCAGATTTTGACGGTCCGCGACCTCGTAAGACGTCCCATCCACGACGATGCGCGTCATACCGGGATTTCCTTGAGCACCGGCGCCGAGCGACCTCCCGCCGCGTGCCCTAACGGTCGCCAGGGGCAACCGCCGATCCGGATATGGCGCACGAAATCGTCTCGAAAGTACTTCAATGCCGATCGCAACGGCTCGACCGCTCCCGGCGCGAGGGCGCAGAACGTATGCCCCGGCCCCAGCAACGCGGCATGCATCTCCAGCAACTCGAGATCTGCCATCGTCCCGCGGCCCTCTTCGAACCCTTCTAGAATTCGGGCGACCCAGGGCAGACCCTCCCGGCAAGGCGTACACCAGCCGCACGATTCGCGGGCGAAAAACGTTTCGAGATTCAAAAGAAACCCGAGGGGGCAGGTGTGATCGTCGAGGACGATCATGCAGCCTGTGCCGAGGCGTCCGACGTCAGGCGGGATGGACGAGAAATCCATGGGGAGATCGAGATGCTCTTCGAGCAGGAACGGCGTGGAGGCGCCGCCCGGCAAGAGGGCGCGGAATCCGAACCCTGCGACCATGCCGCCGGCATGGTCTTCCAGCAGCTCGCGGGCCGTGGTGCCGAGCGGCAATTCCCACCAGCCGGGCCGTGCGACTCGGCCGCTCAGACCGTACAGCTTCGTTCCGCCGTCCTTACTCAGACTCAAACCCCGATACCAGGCCGAACCATGATTCACGATGTGCGGCACGTTGTAGAGCGTTTCGACGTTTTGTACGACGGTCGGCTGCCCCCACAAGCCGACCGACTGCGGGTAGGGCGGCTTGGCGCGCGGGATCGCCCGTTTGCCCTCGAGCGCATTGAGCAGCGCCGTCTCTTCTCCGCAGATATAGCGGCCGGCGCTCTCGTGCACGTGCAGATCGAACCGGAAGCCCGACCCGCCGAGAGGCCGGCCCAGGTACCCGGCCGCAGAGGCTTCGCCGATCGCCTTGGAGAGCCGCGCAGCCGCCACGCGGTATTCGCCGCGCAGAAAAATGAAGCCGACCCCCGCCTGTAAGGCGAACCCCGCCACGATCATGCTTTCGACCATGCCGTGCGGATCGCCCTCGAGGAGCACACGGTCTTTGAACGTGCCCGGTTCCATTTCGTCGGCGTTGGCGACGAGATATTTGGGACTGGGTGCGTCCGGCCCCATCGGCACGAAGCTCCATTTATTCCCGGTCGGGAAGCCGGCGCCGCCCCGCCCGCGCAGATGGGCGTCGGTCACGAGCCGCTGCACGTCTTTCGGGCTCATTCCGTCCGCGAATCGTCGAAGACTGCGGTAGCCGCCCGCCTTCTCATATTCCTTCAGCGAGAGCGGGCGTCCGTCGCGACCAATGTACTGCGTGAGGGGCTGTTCCATCGAAATCAGTTTTGAGTTGTGAGTTATGAGTTGTTAGTTGTTGAACTCAACACTAAAAACTCACAACTCATAACTATTGGTTCCACATCTATTGGTATCGCTCCACGATGCTCTCGATTTTTTCCGGCGTCACCTGACCGTACACGTCCGCATCGATCATCATGGCAGGCGCCTTCTCGCAATGCCCCAGGCAGGCGATCGGCAACACCGTGAGCCGGCCGTCTTTCGTCGTTTGTCCCATGTCGACGTCGTACCGGTCTTTGAGCTGATCCCGGACTCGTTCGTAGCCCATGATCCAACAACTAATGCTGTCGCACACGAAGGCCACGTGCCGCCCGACGGGCTTCCGAAAGATCAGGTTGTAGAACGTCGCGACGCTCTCCACTTCGGCCGGCGTCATGTCGAGCACACCGGCGACGTCCGCCAACGACTCATCCGAAATCCATCCTCGGCGCGATTGGACGATCTTCAGCGCATCGATGGCCGCTGCCCGTTTCTCGGGATACTGCCGCAGCGTCTCTGCGATCTGTTGTCGTTCCGTTTCGTCTAACATGGCTGATCTCGTCGTTCGCAATCATGTTTCGAGTTTCGGGTTTCGGGTTCCGAGTCTCGAAACATGCAACTCGAAACGCGCAACTCTTGGACTTCCCGCCGCGTTGCGCCTCACGCTTCACGAATGACGCTTCACGGTTTCACTTCACCGATCCACATCCGACAACACGAAGTCGACGCTGCCGAGCACGGCCAGCAGGTCGGAGAGGAGCTCGCCGCGCGACATGAACGGCACCATCTGAATGTGCGCGAACGACGGGGTCCGAATCCTGGTACGGTACGACACCTGAGCGCCGTCGCTCGTCACGTAGTAGCTCGTTTGCCCCTTGGACGATTCCGTCGGCACCTCCGCTTCGCCCGGCGGAAGCACCGGCCCCCAACTCACGCTGAGGAAGTGGTGGATGAGCGTTTCGATGTCGTGCATCGTGCGGTCCTTGATCGGCGGCGTCGCGAGCGGATCGTGCGATTTGTAGGGACCCGCCGGCATGTGCTCCAGACATTGCCGGACGATGCGGAGCGACTGTCGCATCTCCTGGACGCGGACGACCGCGCGGTCATAACAGTCGCCGTTCGAGGCGACCGGCACGTCGAACTCGAACCGGTCGTAGCCGGAGTAGGGACGGGTCTTGCGCAGATCCCACGCGAGACCGCAGGCCCGCAGCATCGGACCGGTCGCGCCCCAGCGGATGGCGTCCTCGAGAGAGAAGGCTCCGATCCCGACCGTCCGTTCCTTGAAGATCGGATTGTCCATCACCAGCCGCTCATACTCGTCGAGGCGGGCCGGGAGATAGTCGACGAACTGGCGCACGAGCTGGTCCCATCCGGCGGGGAGGTCCTGCGCAACGCCGCCGATCCGGAACCAGTTCGGATGCATGCGGCCGCCGCAAATCGCCTCCGTGATCGCATGGATCCTCTCCCGGTCGTTGAACATGTAAAAGACCGGCGACAGCGCGCCCACATCCTGCGCAAACGTGCCGTACCACACCAGATGGCTCGCGAGGCGATACAACTCGCAGACCATCACGCGGATGACCTCCGCCCGCTCCGGCACCTCGATGCCGGCCAACCGCTCCACCGAAAGGCAATAGGGCAACTCGTTCAAGGTTCCCTGAAGATAATCCACCCGGTCTGTGTACGGGATGTAGGTGTGCCAGGTCTGCCGTTCGGCGATTTTCTCCTGTGCCCGGTGGTGATAGCCGATGTCCGGAACCAGATCGACGATTTCTTCGCCCGCGAGTTGCGCCACCAGCCGAAGCACTCCGTGCGTGCCGGTATGCGCGGGCCCGAGATTGATGAACATGTAGTCGAAATCGGCATCGTCGCGGGTGCGCCGCATGCCCCATTCCTCCGGTTTGAATTGCAGTGCGTCCTGCGTCATCGCCAGCTTGTCGGGAGGAAGTTGAAACCGGCCCATCTCGGTCCCGCGCGCCGGATGCTCCTTCCGAAGCGGGTGCCCGGCCCACCAGGGCGGCATGAGGAGACGCCTCAAATGCGGATGCCCTTCGAACCGAATGCCGAACATGTCGTAGATTTCCCGCTCGTACCAATCGGCATTAGGCCAGAGATCGGTGATCGTGGGCAGCGAGAGGGCGTCGCCGGAGAGCGGCATTTTCACGCGGACGGATTGATTCCGGTCGAACGAGAACAGATGATAGAAGACCGTAAACGCGCCGATCGGGAGTCCGTCATGATGCCGTCGCAGCCGCTCGTCCGACGCGCTCAAATCGAACAGCATCGCATAGGGCCGTGGGATACCGGATTTCAAATATCCCAGCGTCTCGCGCAGTCGAGCCGGCTCGACCCACAGGGTGGGAATCCCGTCCTTCGTCCGCTGCGACGCGATCACATGCCCGTCGCCGAACCGTTCGGTCAGTTCGTTCGCGAGCGTCTGTTCACTTGCCGGAGCGCTGCCGATCATCGAGAGTCCTCCACTGATGGGGGGCCGGTTCGCCGGGCCGGCTCTCGCCGGGACGGCGCCGGAGCGCATCGGTCAGCGGCAAGGTATCGATCGGCGGATACGTGCGCTGCGTCGTGCGTTCCTCCTGTTTGAGGTCCCGCATGGACGGCATGATCGGTCGTTGCACGTCCTGCGGACCGAACAGCCAGCTCAGCGGCCGCCGCTCGGCTCCGACCTTTTCTTGTAACAGCAGCAGGCATTCCATGAACGCGTGCGGCGGCGGCGGACATCCGGGCATGTAGACATCCACCGGCAGAAACGAATCCACGCCTTGCACGACGGAATACGCGTCGAACATGCCGCCGGAGTTCGCGCAGGATCCCATCGAAATCACCCATCGCGGCTCCATCATTTGTTCGTACAGTTGCCTGATGATCGGTGCGACCTTGACGAAGACCGTGCCCGAAACGACCAGCACGTCGGCCTGACGCGGCGAACCCCGGACCACTTCCGCACCGAACCGGGCGATGTCGTAGACGCTCGTGATGCTGGTCGCCATTTCGACGTAGCAACAAGACAGGCCGAAGTTCAGCGGCCAGAGTGAATTCTTTCGTCCCCACGCCAACAAATCTTGTAAGGAGGCGAGCAGCACCGAGCGGCTCACCACGTCGGTCAATGAGCCGTCGCCGCCTTCCGTGACGGAATCGCCCCGCAGCCGGCCGCTACGCCACGAGCGCATCGTCCCGCTCCCTGGTTGCTGGCCGGCGTAACCGATGAACGGGCGGCCGTTGATACGTCGCGCTCCAGTCCAACGCTCCGATGCGCCAGAGGTAGGCCAGTGCGCCCAGGAGCACGGCGACAAAGACGGTTGCTTCCGCGAAGCCGAACCAGCCGGTTTCCCGCACAGCCACCGCCCAGGCGTAGAGAAAGACCGCTTCCACGTCGAAGATCACGAACAACATCGCCACGAGATAATATTGGATCGGTAAGCGAATGCGGGCGCTTCCCGTCGGCTGAATGCCGGACTCGTAGGGCACCGCGGTCGCGACGTCATTCCGGCGCGCCGGTTTCTTCCAATGGCGTTCACCCAAGACCGCGGGCAATCCCAACATCGCGGCGATGACGATCGAAACCGCAAGCGCATAGAGCCCGATGTCCCCAATTGGGTCGATATCCATGTGAAGGTCCGGCGTGAGAGACGATCGTTCGTCCATGAGGCAAGGCGCGAGCCACGACACACAGACCATCACTAGGCCGATTCTCTTTATGATGTTCCGGCTCTTTCCAGCCGGATACGAAAGGTAGGCCTGCCCGGCAGACACCTTGTCCGACGTCAGACAGGTTGTCTCTCACCTATCGGGGAGCACATGGCGAATGGCAGATGGCCGATGGCAGCAGAGGTCTTGTGTTCGTCTGTGCTATCGGCTATCAGCCATCAGCTCTAGGAAAACACCTTGCGGCCGACGACGATTCCTGCGATCAGGAGCACGAGAAAAATTGCCAGGAACAGAAAGAACAGAGCTTTCGCGATTCCGGCTGCTCCTGCCGCAATGCCCGAAAATCCAAATGCCGCGGCAATGAGCGCGATCACGAAGAAAATGGCGGCCCATTTCAACAACATGACATCCTCCTTCCCTCGAATAACAGGAGGACGCAACATCAATGCCGGAATGGTGAAGGCACAGGACCTATCCCCTCGCATGTGATCAAAGCGAGCGGATCCAGCGTAGCTTGGTATGGACCGGCCCCGGAAGATCAATGAGGACGGTCTTCCGAGGCGGAGTCCACACCCGCCGCTCAGGGACCGGCTCAGTCGTCCGCGAATTCTAAATGTTCAATGTTGAATTTTGAATGTTGAATTAAACATTCATCACTAAACATTCAACATTTGTGGCACCGGACGCGGGGAAGGGCGTCAGTCCCCGGATGTTCTTATTGAGTGCCATGTTATTCTCCCGATGCAGCCATCCGCTCCCTATCCGAGCCTTGCTTGGAGTCCTCGTTGTACCTTCTGAATTCCTCCCGGCTCATGGATTGCCCGCCGCTGCCACGGTCCGGTGGTTCATTGGTGAGCCCCAGTCGCTTCTGCGACGTGTAGCCGGACCACCGGTCGGTCCTGCTTCCATACTCATCTTCGTCTCCACCCGATCGGCTGAACATCGGCGGTCTCCCGCGCTGGTACCGCTGATCCTCGCCGACGTCCGCCGGCGGAGACATTGCCCGCTGCGACGCACCGGCTTCCTTGAATCCCTGGTTTGCCTTCGCGATGATCAATCGTCTGATCGGTTGGATGTCTTCTTCGTCATACCAACCCTGCTCGAGTCCGTTCTCGAAGACGTTCAGCGCCCGCCGGACGAAGCTCTTGGCCAACTTCGGGTTCTCATCGTCCAGCGCATCGGCCGCGCGGTTCAGAAATTCGATCACGCGGCATTGATCGCAGCCGAAGGGTTGATTCATGAAGACGTTCTTGTAGCGCGGCTTTTTTAACGCCGTGGCGACCTCTCTCACCCAATCGGCGGTGATTCGCTCTTCCGCGGCCGGCGCCAGCCACTGAGCGGCTTGTGCGGATACGGGACGAGCGACGGACAAGAGCCCCCAGCACAGCACACAGGCCGGGGCCAGCACCAATACTATTCGTATCGCTCTCACGACAGCCTCCTTCGGTTGGGAAATAAATAAGTGGACAGGGGAACAAACACAAAATGGCAAAGGATGTGCCTGCGCAGACGCGTGAAACTTACCCAAGATCCGAGCAGGCGCACAGGATGAAGCAGACAGTCCGTCTCGCCCGCGACATCCTGTCGTGCCGACGATCGCTCTGCCTCCAATACGTTTACGTTGCCGTGCCGCCGGCCATCGGTATGCGCATTGCAAATTTCACAAACTATGAGAGACATCACTGACGCGGCGAATGGACGACCTCTCCATTCCCCGTGTTCCGAACGGAGACACGCTCCGATCCCACATTGCTCGGACATCAGGAGGAGGATATCTATGCGGATTCATCTCACATCATTCCTATTGCTCGCATCGATCGCGCCGTTCCCGGCGCCGGCTTTCGTCACGCCCGCCCAGGCCTCTTCTCCCTTTCCATCCCGGTACGGAAATTATTTCGAAGTCACGGCAAGCGACGGCATGCTGATCGGCGGAGAAGGCCGGACGGGGGACAGCATGCGCTATCGCGGAGAGCACATTTGGCCGGGACCGGGCAGCGCGACCGTGCTCGTGCGCGAGGACCGAAATACCGGCGTGGTGATGGGAACGGTCCGCACAAACGGCCATACCTACACCGTGCTCATGAACCGGTTCGGCGGCGAGCGTCCGTACCAAAGCGGAGGCATCGCGAAATTCGTGACGTTGCACGGCTTGACGAGACAGGGCGGCCCGATTCTGCCGAAGACTTACGCCTATCTGGCCGGATGGGGCAGCCCTTGCACCGTATGGAAGGACGACAGCGTCCTCTACGACAAGTTCGACTGTCACTTCATGCTGACGGAAGGCGTGCGCGATCCCGTCACCGGCGAAGTTCCCGGATTTCCGGACAAGCGCGACGTCCGCGAGCTGCTGCGCGGACAACAGTGGCAGGGAGATTATGAGCACAACCGGAACACGAAGCGCCGCATCAGGGACGCGGGAGACATCAGTCGAATGGGGCTGCAGTTGCATGTGTTCGCCCATTCGCCGGAGCGCGACACGGGGCATCTTCCGCCTTACGAGACCGCCATGCATTTTCTGTGGACGGACGTCCAGTGGTGGAGCAGCCCGCAGATATCCGGCGAACCGCCGGCCGGGCGGGCGGATGAAGATATCAAGCACATCGTCAGGAGAAAGTTGAAAAACGACGACATCAAGGTGAATGTCGATCAGGGCCGCGTCACGTTGACCGGCACGGCCAAGTCGGCCGTGGAAAAACACCATGCCTATTTCGCCGCCTGGGCGCCCGGCGTGACGAGCGTGCGCAACGAGATCAAGGTCCAGGGGAACGACACAGTCGGTGACCGCGATCTGCAGCGGGCGATCAAGCGAGCATACGGCCTCGACCCTCGGACGGCGCAGGAGCGGCCGAACGTCGACGTCACGGACGGCGTCGTGACCATCACCGGAGCGGTGGCCGGGGCGGAAGCCAAGAAGGCGGCGGAGGAGATTCCCCGGCAGTTCGACGGGGTCAAAGGGGTAAAGAACCGTCTCAAGGTCGACGACAGGATCGCGCGGACCGAATCACGGGACGTCGATGCCGTCGTCTTCGACATCGAACCTATCGCGCCCGACATCGCGCGTCACGACCGCGAGTTGGAGGACGATATCGAAAGCGAACTGGCCTGGAGTCCCTACGTGGACGCCGATCGGGTGATCGTGGCGGTGCGTAACCGCACAGCCTATCTCTTCGGAACGGTCGAGGACGAAGATGAAATGGATGCGGCGGTCGACAATGCGTTCGAGGCGGGCGCCGACCGCGTCGTCAACGCGTTGACCATCGAACGAGAATCGGAAAAGGCGGGCTGACCAGCGGCTGGAGTTCTCATGCCGGCTCGCAGCAAGTCCGCGCCTTGTTGGTGTCCCTTCGGAGGACGGCGTTCCTGC
The DNA here is from genome assembly GCA_035252115.1 of Nitrospira sp. Taxonomy (GTDB): domain Bacteria; phylum Nitrospirota; class Nitrospiria; order Nitrospirales; family Nitrospiraceae; genus Nitrospira_C. The sequence goes on from DATFDJ010000180.1 coordinate 11,959, forward strand.
ACCGACGGCCAGCATTTCGAAGCGTTGACGGCCGCCGTATTTTGCGCGCGCTTCGATGCCGGCATCGTACGCCGCCGCTGGCCCGCCATCCGGCGCGGCTTTGCCGGTTTCGACCTGGGCGTCGTCGCCTCCTGGAAGGAAGACCAAGTGGAACGATTGATGTGTGAGCCTGGGATGATCCACAACCGGAAAAAGATCGCCGCCACGATCCGGAACGCCGGTGAGTTGGCGCGCCTCGCAGACCGTTACGGCAGCGTGCGGGCTTACGTGCGACACATCCGACGGCGCCGCTTACGACTGACGGCGGAGGTGGACCGATGGGCGCATTACATCGGCGCGCCGTCGGTCACGTGCTATCTCCGATGTGTGGGTGCTCTGAAGTAGAGCTGATAGCTGATGGCGTGTGCTCTGAAGTAGAGCTGATGGCGTATGGCTGATGGCGCGAAGGAACAAAAGCGCGTATAGAGGTCTCTCGGAACCCGACACTCGAAACCCGGAACTAGGAAAACATGGACGGCTCGTGGGCTAGGAGGTCTCCCAGCTTTTCACAACCGCGTGCGGATGCGTACAGTGAAGGAATCGGAAACATTATGAACGAAAACGAACGCGGAGGCGCACGATGAGCCGGTACCTCACTCGATGGGAACGATTGGCAGACGCGCTCGGCGGAGCGGTGCTCGTCTGGATGCTGCTCGCGGCCGGGCCTGCGACGGCGGCCACAACGTCCTGCCTGCTGAAAGCGACGGAGCCAGTGGATGTCACGCTTCTCTTGGGAGGAAAGGAATACTGGCAGGGAAAGATTCCAAAAGGAGAACAGAGAACCGTGACGCTTCCCGAAGGCCCTTTTACGGTCGTCTCGTCCGTCTACAATCAAAATCTCAAGACCACGGAAGACATTCGGACGGAAGCCCACACCAGGATGTGTACCCAGCAGTCGGTCCTTTCGGTGCCGCTGTTCGCTCAACGGTAGACCGGCGGACGCACAGGATCGTTTGGCTCGGCGACTCACCGCGGACTTCACCGCGACGGACCAAGGCTCTCTTGTATCCGTATTAATCAGGTAGATCGACAGGAGGAGCACATGAAAATCCGAGACGTCATGACGCCGAATCCCAGCTACTGTGTTCCCGAACATACGTCGGTTCAGGCCGCGCGGATCATGAAGGACAAGAACGTGGGGATCGTCCCGGTCGTGGAGACGGAAGCGAAGCGGACGTTGATCGGCGTCGTGACCGATCGAGACCTCTGTCTCGCCGTCGTCGCGACCGGTCGGCACCCCGATTCCGTCCGAATCCGGGAGACCATGACGGACACGCTCGTGACGTGCCGCCCGGATGAAGACATCAGCAGCGCGGCCGACCGGATGCGCGAGCATCAAATCCGTCGAGTGCCCGTCGTCGACGAACAGGGGATGCTGGCAGGCATGGTCTCGACCGCCGATATCCTGCAACGATCCAATCTTCCGTCCGATAGGACGCACGAGACGATGAAGAAGGTGACGGAACCAACGGAGCAGGCGAGCGGGCCGAGAGCCCGAAAGGAACAGCAGGCGGCCTAGCGCGTGCGCCGGAGGCATCGCCGTCCTGATGAATCGGCTGCTCGATGAGCCAACGGAGACCGACCATGCGACGAAAGACAGCGAATCGCCCGCGCCCGCGGAAGAAGATCGGGGCAGGCGGACGACGCCGTTACTGGTCGGCCGGCGTCATGCAGCGGAGCGATGCGCTGGATCTGGAACGGGGCGTCTTCCGGCTGAACAGCCCTCGCCAAATCGCCGCATCGCTCAAACGCTCCTCCGAACGGAGCAGGAGACGCAAAGGCACACCGTACCAATCCGCCATGTCGATGCTGAACTTCTACATCATCAACCGCGCCGGCAGGACGCTGAGTCCCAGCCGCAAACGAATCCTGGAACGGGCGAAACCGGAGTTGCGCAAGGCGTTCGGCCGGGCGCAGCCCAGGTGATCGTCGTCTGCCGAGCGCTACGCTGGATCTATTCCCACGCCGGCTCGGCCTTTCAACCGAGTCGGCGTCCGAACATTTCGATCCGGTGAGCGCCCGAACGCAGCGAAGAAGGAGCGTTATGCCTTACGTGACGCTGGGAAAAGAAAACTCGGGCACCATCGAGCTCTACTATGAAGACCACGGTTCCGGTAAGCCGGTGGTGTTGATCCATGGATACCCGTTAAGCGGGGCCTCATGGGAAAAACAGATCCCGCGGCTGCTGGATGCGGGATACCGAGTCATCGCCTACGATCGTCGAGGGTTCGGCAAATCGAGTCAGCCGACCGAGGGCTACCACTATGACACGTTTGCGGAAGACCTGCACAAGCTCATCACTCACCTCAAGCTGCAAGAGTTCACACTGGTGGGCTTCTCGATGGGGGGAGGCGAGATCGCGCGCTACTTCGGGAAATACGGTTCCCATGGCG
>DATFDJ010000181.1:0-4438 GCA_035252115.1 Nitrospira sp.
GGGCCGCCCGACTCGGGCGAACAGCAGCCGGAGATAATCGTAGATCTCGGTGACCGTCCCGACCGTCGACCGCGGATTGTGACTGGTGCTTTTCTGCTCGATGGAAATGGCCGGCGAGAGACCTTCGATGGAATCGACGTCCGGTTTGCCCATCTGCTCCAAGAACTGGCGGGCATAGGCCGACAGCGACTCGACGTAGCGGCGCTGGCCTTCGGCGTAAATGGTGTCGAACGCAAGAGACGACTTGCCGGAACCGCTCAAACCGGTGATGACGACGAGCTTGTCGCGCGGAATCTCGACGTCGATGTTCTTGAGATTGTGCTCCCGCGCGCCTTTGATGACGATGGAACTGGACATAGGAGGCGATTATACCATCCGGATTTCCGTCTCTCACACTTGACCTGACGCCCTGGTGTGGTGTCCCGAAATGTGTTTCACAAGTCCGGTGGCCCGCCTCCTCACCGCCTCCTCTCCCCCACGGGGGAGAGGGCAAGGGAGAGGGGACACCATACTAAGATCGCTTGCGGGATCTGCGATGTGGGCCGTCCAGCGCTTCGCCCCAGCGGGTCAGAAAAACCGTGACGAACTCATGGGCTTCAGCAGGCGACACGGCCAGGCGGGCGAGCGCCAGCGCCACTGCCAGAACGATGTGATAGCCCTCCGAGCGGGAGGCAACGGGATCGGGCAGGAGGCCTGTCTTCATTAGAGGGACTCAGTATCGACCGCGTGAGCCAAACCGGTCAAGCGCCGAAATGACAATGACGCTTTTCATTCGCTTGGCCCGCATGACCGCGTGGCAGACCCTCCGCGTGAGTGGTGCGTTCATCTGTGACCGCCATGTCGACGCTGGCATGACAGTTCTTAGATGTCATTCTTATCGCTTGGCCGTTTCGTGATGTGATTATCACATCAACTTTGAATCAGCCTGATTAGCTCTTCTTTTAGCTCTTTTCGGACCCCGCTTGAGCGCTTTGACATTCTACCATTACCTCATTCGCTACCCATTTAATTAGGTAGCACCTATTCCACTCCCCATCGGCCTGTCCAGCGCCATTCCGCGCTCTGGCCTCGTCCCAGGCATTCGATTCGCTGAGCCTTTCGCAAGGTCTTCAGAACCTGGCGGATCAAGCCCAGACTGACGCCCGCACACTTCCGCTGAATGTCGGCGATGCGGAAGTTGCCGATGGACCGTCTAATCGCACTCTCCACCAGTTCGATCTTTGCCCCCTTGGGAGACGCCGTTTGGCCGACCCGTTCCTCGAGCTCGCGAGGAGAAGGACACGACAGAAACCGGATAGACTCTGCTCGTGTGGGCAGCGAGAGACACGGTTGCTGCTTGCATCATTGATAGCGATTCAGTTGTCAATGGTCGTCAGTCCAATACGATGAGCAAGTCACGGGACGTTGTCATTGATCCTGTGTGAAGAACAATTCTCAGAGCTGCCCCGCCTCGAGAAAGCTGAAATAGCCGGCTCGATTGAAGATGATATGGTCGAGTAATGGTACCCCCATCACCGTTCCGGTTTCCTTCAGTTGCTTCGTGACCTCAACGTCGGCCGGTGATGGTCCCAGTTGGCCGGACGGATGGTTATGCGCGACGATGATCGCCGAAGCACGGTCCATCAACGCATCGGCAAAGACCTCCCTGGGATGCACGGGTGTCCGATCGATGAGCCCAATAGACACCACGCGAATGTTGAGGATCTCGTTCGCGCCGTTGATGCTGGCGCAGAGAAAATGCTCCTGCTTACGGTCGGAGTAATGGCGTACATGCGGCAGTAAATCGGCCGGACTGGTAATCCTCGCGCCCTCCGGCTTGATTCGCCGCCGTGCAAATTCCAAAGCGGCCAGGATGAGCGTCGCTTTCGCGCTTCCGACGCCATCGCCGCGCAGATCATCCGCCCGCACCGCCAGTCCCTTTTGATCGATAACTTTCGCCAGCTTCGCTGCCAGTGTCAGCACATCCATGTGTGCCGTCCCTTTTCCGAGTAACACGGCGAGCAGTTCCTGGTCGTTGAGTGCGGCGGCGCCTTTCTGGAGAAGCTTCTCCCGCGGACGATCGTGTTTTGGAATGTCGCTGATCCGTTTCGCCATGCCGTTACACAGCAGCCGTGAGATGGGTATGGATGACGGTGATTGCCATGATGTCGAAAATACCGCCGGTGTCGGTGTATTTAGGATCGGCCAATTCTTCGTATCGTGCAAGATCGTTGTACGTCACCTGGATCTCGCCGTTTACTTGTCCACGGTACGGTCCTTCCAAATACATCCGATCATCTCGATGCGCCTGGACGGTGCTGCGGATACCAGTGTCGGCCGTCTTTTGTTCGGTGACCTGCTTGATGTAGAGCGCTTCCTCATCACTGATAGAAAATTTGGCTCGAATCTCATCGATCATGTCTTGAACGGACGCCTTCTTGATCGACGGACCTGCACCCTTCCTCCCCTTGCCCGGCTGCAGTTTCACCGGCCCCGCGCTCGTCCTCACACCTTGATATTCCACGGCCGCCTTGACGACTTCCATCTGCCTGATCTGTTTCATCAGATCCGACACGTTCCCTTGCTTGATGAGCTGCGGACCGACATAGTCGGCAAAGGCAGCAAGTCGCCTGACTTCCTCGGAATACGAGAAGAAACAGGATAGAAAGTGGAACGCTTTGGCAAAACGCTCCAGCAGATAGACGAACGCCTTCCGGCCCTCAGACGAGGAGAATTTTGACTGAAAGCAGACCCGCAAGCCGCTCACCATGAACTGGACTTGAGGATCGCTTTTCGGCCCCAGGGCCAAGAGCTTTATCAACTCGTCCGCATCCTTCTGTATGAACACGCCGGCCTCCAGGATTTGCGCCATGAGCTTCGTGACCAATTCGGGATCCGGCTCTTCCGGCTCAAAGGGAGTGCCCTTTCGATACTTGGCGAAGGCCTTTAAGATCGCCTGCGCGTTGTTCGTGAAATCAACGACCACCACATCCTTTTTCCCCTCGTGGCTTCGATTGAGACGCGAGACCGTCTGGACTGCATGGCGGTCCATGACCGGCTTATCAAGAAACATTCCTGCGAGCAGCGGCTGGTCAAAGCCGGTCTGAAACTTGTTCGCGACGACCAGCAACCGATAGTCGTCGCCTTCGAACCGATCTTCGATCAACTCCCCGTCGTTCAGTTCATTGGCGGCGTGCTCGCTGATGGCTTCGTTGGTGATGGGATGTACGAAGTCGGAGAAGGCATACAACACTTTGTAATCCGCGCCCCGCTCCTTCAGCTTTTCTTTCAGGATAGTGAAGTAGCGCAGTCCGGCCACGCGGGAGGTAGCCACGATCATGGCCTTCGCTCGCCCGCTGACGAGTGGCTTCACATCCTTCTCAAAAATCCGAAGCATCACTTCGGCCTTGTACTGGATGAGCCCGTCGTCCTGATAAGCAACGTTTTGCAAGGCCTTCGACACCACGCCCTTCGGATAGACCTTTTCCTCGTCCGGTGTCGGCACGATCGGACGGTGCAGGTGATACAGAGTCTTGTACGAAATGATGCTCGCTGCCACGTCTACGATGTACCCCTCCTGGATGGCTTCGGCTTCGGTATAGGTATCGAACGGCGCGCCGAAGAGCGTCAATGTCGCGGGTGCCGGCGTGGCGGTGAAGGCGACAAAGAGTTGGTTTCGATCGTGCTCGCGGATGATCTTGTCGATCTGCTCTTCGTCGTCCACTGTCTCTTCATCAGTCTCGTCCGCATCGGCTTCATCGGATTTCCGGAACGGCACACGGATGGCTGCGCCCATACGTCCTTCCTGAGACCGATGCGCCTCGTCGATCAGGAACGCCACACGGAGTTCTTTCAGCTCGTCATTCTTTTCGAGCTGGTCCAATATCCATGCGAACTTCTGCTGAGTCGTCACGACAATCGGCTTCCGCTCTTTCAAGAACCGAGGCAGATCTTCCGCCTTTCTGGCCAGGCCGACGATCTCCTTGAGATGAGTGAACTTGTTGATGTCCTCCCGGATATTTGTATCGAGGGATTTCCGGTCGGTGACGATGAACACGAAGTCCACCAGCTTCTCGTCCGTTCCCGGCTTGAAGAGGCTGTGCAGCCGGTCGGCAAGCCAGCAGATTGAAAGCGTCTTCCCGCTGCCTGCCGAGTGGTGAATGAGATACTTGCGTCCGATTTCACCGGTTTTGGAGAAGTGCTCGATCGCATCCTCGCCCACGCGGCGAACCATCCGGCTTTGATGATAGCGGGGGAATATCGTGAAGCCCGGCTGCTCCGCCTTGTCCTCCTCCGCCTCACGCTTCGGCACATGAATAAGGAAGAACGAAAGCGCCTCCAGCAATTGATCCTTCGAGAGGACCTCGCGATAGAGGAACTCGACGGGATATTCGCCGTCGGTCTGGGGCTTGTTGGTCAGCCCGCTATTGTGCCAGCGGAAATTCCCGATGCGGCAGGG
>DATFDJ010000182.1:0-8166 GCA_035252115.1 Nitrospira sp.
CTTCGGCGGTTTCCACAATTTCATCGAAGTGGTTATCGAGCAAAGAACTCGACGGCACCAGAAACGAATCTTTGACAGCGAGCACCGACTGGCTTCATCGCCGCATAAGCCATTGGCCTTCGACTCAGGCCTCTCGCGTTCTTTGCGCTCTCCTTGGCATCGGCTGGCAAATCAAACGAACAACCGGGTCTCACCGCGTCCTCCAACGGCCTGGTTGGCAAGATATCGTCTTCGCATTTCACGACCGCGATGAAATTGGCCCGCGCATGTTAGCCCGCCTATCCAAAGTGACCGGCCTCACGTCTGAAGATCTGTAAATCACGTCGCGCAGCGGCGCTTCAAGGACACCGGCGCTGCAAATAACGTCTGCACAGACAACGATCTCACCAAGTCAATATTGCACCCTCGCCCTCCCAGGGAGGGAGAGGAGAAAGGTGAGAGTGGCTCCGCACGGGCGAGGGAGACATGCTGGCTCGCTGATCATGACCCTCCTCATCTACGAGGATCGAACGGATACATTCGGCTGATCAGTGCGCGCGACTTGTGCCGGGGCTCGAACCGTGTCTACCTTTTCTCTCCCATTTTAAGTGCTGCGGGTGGCGCAGCGAACAAGACGCCAATTTGTCATCTCTCTAAAAGGCACATCGGACATTTGGCACGCGACTGTGCCGAGGCTCGGGCACCGTACTGCTGAGCTGAGGCGGTCGCGTTGCGCGACGGCGAGGACTGTCCGCAGTTCCATCCTGCGTAGCATCGGATGAACAAGTTCCGCAGCCGAGCAGAGGCGAAGCACTGTACGGTCGACCTGAGGCACTGGAGCGTGCCGTTGTCCCATGCTGCCTTCCCCTCCATTCGTAGGGGAGACCTCCACCATCTAATTTTTCTATTATCGCCTCAAGGACGACTACCTAAGCCGTGCGCTTAGCGAAATTGAAAGAACCCATATGCGGCGTTATCTGCCTCCGACACCACTACTGTCAGGGATATTTCTGGCAGTCCTTTTTTTTCCACTGGCCGGCTGCGGCGACGTCTCCTCTGTCTCCACGCCGCCGGCCGGTCCTACAGCGCTGGGCGTGACCACCACATCGTTACCTCCTGCCACGGTGGGTCAGGCCTACAGCGCCGCCGTCGCTGCATCAGGAGGCACGGCTCCCTATACCTGGCTTGTCAGCCCCAATTTGCCAAGCGGACTTTCCTTAAATCCAAATACGGGACAGATTAACGGTACGCCTTCTGCCACTGCGGTGGGAACCAACCAGTACACCTTCGTCGTGCAGGACGCCGCTTCTCACTCCGATACCAAGGTCCTGTCCTTGACTGTGAATCCTCCGGGACTCGTAGTCACACCGATCACCCTGCCACCCGGAGTCGTGAACCAACCATACCCTGTGACCACTCTAACGGCCACTGGAGGTGTGCCGCCCTATAGCTGGTCGGTCTCTCCTGCCATGCCGAGTGGATTGCAGTTCAACGTCGCCGGGCCCGGAACCATCAGCGGTACCCCTTTGAACGGAGCAGTCGGCACGACGATGCTTACCTTCACTGTCATGGATACCAGCACGCCGGTGAGACAGACGGCATCAATCGGCCCTTTGCCCTTGACGATCACGTCACTGTTCATTACGACGACTTCGCCTTTGCCGAACGCACGAGTCGGACATGCCTACAGCACGACACTTCAACGTTCCGGCGGCACCTCGCCGTTTACCTGGTCGATCTCCTCTCCTCTCCCCCAAGGGTTGCAATTCAGTACGGCTGGAGTGATTTCCGGCTCACCAACTACGGGCACCCAGGGAACTTATACGAGAACGTACACCGTCCGAGACTCTTCAAATCCCTCGCAGCAGTACAGCAAATCGCTGGACCTGACGATCACAAACTGAGTGCGACTGTCCCATCGTCTCATGATACCTCGCTTTTATTGCGTCAGCGTGCGCCACCCTCTCGAATAACTGTGGGACGACTCAGCAAGAATTGAGCGCACGACTGCTTTCGTCGTCCTAGCGTGATGTCCGAAAGATACGTTTCACCATTCTCATGGCTCGCCCCCTCACCGTCCCCTCTCCCCCAAGGGGAGAGGGCAAGGGAGAGGGGAATTGCCTTCGCAGGTCGATACAACGAACTTCCGGGACGCTGCCCCAAGAGTCTTTGGTCTTGCGGTAACGCGGTGAGCGGGCGCCCATTCATTGTCTATGGAAAGACGGAATGCCACGCACGCGACTTGTGCCGAGGCTCCGGCACCGTGATTTCTGCAAATCGCGTCCACCAAGCCGAATGGGGCGTCTGCAATTCGTGCAGACTTAAAGATTGTCTGCATCGAGCGGGTGGCGTCGATCTGGGAGCCCAATCGCCCGCAGCGGGGTCCCCACACCGGGCGGGGTGCGAGGACGAGTGGGCTGATCGACGACAGGACCCGATCGATGCAGATAATAAGGCTGCAAGCGCCCCATTCGCTCACTTTCCCTTCATTGACTTCCCCCTCTCCCCCTCCTAGAATCGCCGCCCATGACTCAGTCCTTCGTGCATCTCCATCTCCACACGCAATTCAGTCTCCTCGACGGCGCGAATCAGATCGAACCCCTGGTGAAACAGATCAAGTCCTTCGGCCAGCCGGCCGTCGCGATGACGGATCACGGCAACATGTTCGGCGCGATTGAGTTCTACCGGAAGGCCAAAGAGGCGGGCGTCAAACCCATCGTCGGCTGCGAAGCCTACATGGCTCCCGGCAGCCGCTTGAACAAGGACAGCAGCCAGCTCGCCCACAACGACTACTACCATCTGATTCTGCTGGCGCGGAACTTGACCGGATATCAGAATCTCATCAAGCTCGTCAGTAAAGCCTATCTTGAAGGGTTCTACTACAAGCCTCGGATGGACAAAGAGATTCTCAAAGAGCACCACGAGGGTCTGATCGCGCTGTCCGGCTGTCTCAGCGGCGAGATTCCGTACCTGATCGGCCAGAAGAATATGGACGAGGCGATGGCGGTCGCGGGCGAATTTCAGGAGATTTTCGGGAAAGACCATTTCTATCTGGAAGTCCAAGCCAACGGGCTCGACCATCAGCGTGTCGCGAACGCCGGCTTGATCGACATTCATAAGAAGCTCGGTATCCCGCTCGCCGGCACAAACGACTGCCACTACTTGAAGAAAGAGGATTCGCGTCCGCACGAGCTGATGCTTTGTCTCCAGACCGGCAAGACGATCAGCGATCCCAACCGGATGAAATTCGATACGGATCAGCTCTACGTCAAATCGACCGAGGAAATCGCGCCGGCCTTCGCGGAATTTCCCGGCGCCGTCTCCAACACCTGCCGCATCGCCGATCACTGCGAACTGGAGCTCGCGCTGAACAAAACCTTTCTCCCTCAATACACCGTGCCCGATGGCTACACACGAGAATCCTATGTCGAGCACCTGGCGCTTGAAGGATTGAAGGCGCGATTGAAGGAGCGGCCGAGCCAGATTCCGTCCGCAATCTACGACCGGCGCCTGCGCGAAGAATTGATGGTGATCTGCTCCATGGGGTTTGCGGGCTATTTCCTGATCGTCTGGGACATCATCCGTTTCGCCCGCTCGCGCGGCATTCCGGTCGGACCGGGCCGCGGCTCCGCGGCCGGCAGTCTCGTGGCCTATGCGCTGCGCATCACCGACTTGGACCCGCTCGTCTACACGCTGCTGTTCGAACGGTTCCTCAATCCCGAGCGCGTCTCGCTGCCCGATATCGACATGGACTTTTGCATGGACCGCCGAGGCGAGGTGATCAACTACGTCGTGGACAAGTACGGGTCCGATCACGTGGCGCAGATCATCACGTTCGGCACGCTGGGCGCGAAGGCCGCCATCCGCGACGTGGGACGCGTGCTGGAAATGCCCTACGCCGAAGCTGACAAGGTCGCCAAGCTCGTTCCCAATCAGCTCAACATCACGCTCCAGCAAGCGCTGGAGACCGAACCCCGGCTGCGGGAATTGGTCGAGACGGACGCGAAGGTCCGGGAATTGATGTCGGTCGCCCAATCGCTCGAAGGCCTCGCGCGTCACGCGTCCACCCATGCGGCCGGCGTCGTCATTTCGGACGGCCCGCTCACCGATCATGTGCCGCTCTACAAGGGGGCCAACGACGAAATCGTCACGCAATATTCGATGGGCGACGTGGAAAAGATCGGGCTGGTGAAGTTCGACTTTCTGGGCCTCAAGACGTTGACGATGATCCGGCGCGCCGAAACGCTGATCAACGAGGGCCGGCCTCAGGAGCCGCCGCTGGCGGTGGATCGGATTCCATTCGACGATCAAAAAACTTTCGCGCTCCTGTCCTCCGGCAAGACCACCGGCATTTTTCAGTTGGAAAGTTCCGGCATGCGGGACCTGCTCACCGGCTTCAAACCCGACCGCTTCGAGGACATCATCGCCATCATCGCGCTCTATCGCCCCGGTCCGATGGATCTCATTCCCGATTTCATCAAACGGAAGCAGGGCAAGGTGCCGATCGCCTACGAGACGCCGGAGCTCGAACCGATCCTGAAGGACACCTATGGCGTCATCGTGTATCAGGAACAGGTCATGGCGATCGCCAACACGATCGCCGGCTTTTCGCTCGGCCAAGCCGATATTCTCCGCCGCGCCATGGGCAAGAAGAAGCCCGAGGAAATGGAAAAACTGCGCGTCAAGTTCCTCGACGGCGCGAAGAAAAACAAGATTCCGGAGAAGAAAGCCGAGAAGCTGTACGAATTGATCCAGAAGTTCGCCGGCTACGGCTTCAACAAGTCACATGCCGCCGCCTACGCCGTCGTGTGCTACCAGACGGGCTATCTCAAGGCGCACTACCCGACCGAATTCATGGCGGCACTCATGACGAGCGACATGGGCAACCAGGACAAGATCGTCGGCTACTTCACCGAATGCCGCGACCTCGGCATCAAAGTCCTGGGCCCGGACATCAACGCCAGCCAGAAGAATTTTGCCGTCGTCGAGGGCGCGATCCGCTTCGGACTCGCCGCGATCAAAAACGTCGGCGAAGGCGCCGTGGAATCGGTGCTCGAAGTCCGGTCCACGGGCGGCCCGTTCAAATCGTTCTTCGATTTCTGCCGGCGCGTCGATCTCCACAAAGTGAACAAACGGATGCTCGAAGGGCTCATCAAAGCCGGCGCGTTCGACTCGATGGGCGCCAAGCGGTCGCAACTCATGGCCGTATTGGATCAAGCGGTCGAGGACGGTGCGGCGGCGCAGCGCGAACGGGATCTCGGCCAGACCAGCATTTTTGGAGAAGAGCTGCACGGCCGCGACGCGGCATCCCACGCGACCGACCCGCCGCTCCCCTCTATTCCGGAATGGGACCAGGCGCAACGGCTGAAATATGAGCGGGAGTTGACCGGATTCTACATCACCGCCCATCCGCTGGCCCGGTACGAAGCGACGATCCATGCCCTGGCGACCGCAACGACGGCCGGGCTCACCGAGCTGTCCGACGGCAAAGAAGTGAAGCTCTGCGGCATCATCGCCGCCGTCAAATCGATGTTGACCAAGAAGGGCGACCGCATGGCCTACCTGACTCTCGAGGATCTTCAGGGCACCGTCGAGATCATCGTGTTCCCGGATCTCTTCAAGACGGGCGGCGAATTAATCGCGCCTGAGCGGCTGGTGCGGATCACCGGTGCGATTGACCGGGGCGACAAGGGCACGAAGATCCGGGGCAGCAAGATCGAGCCACTTGCCGAGGTGCAGACCCAGACCATCAAACGAGTCCACATCAAGCTGGGCGATCACCCCGAAGTGCAGGAGCAACTGCCCCGGTTGCTGGACGTGTTCAAAAGACATCCGGGCGGCACCTCCATTTCCTTCACGTTTCGGACGGATGGGACTTTGGAGGCGGACACGGGACCCCTGCCGAATTTGACCGTCACCGCCAGCGAACACTTCGTCGCGGATGTTGAAGAAGTGCTAGGCAAAGGGACCCTTTCTCTGGTATCGTAGCGCCGTTTAGCCTGTGAGGGGTAAACCCCATGCGCGACTATCTGGAATTTGAGAAGCCGCTCCGCGAGATCGAAGAAAAGATCGAAAAGCTGGCGGCTTCAGGCGGGGGCAAACCGGGTCCGCAGGACGAAATCCGGAAGTTGCGAATGAAGCTCGCGCAACTGGAGCATGAGCTCTACGGACGCCTCACTCCCTGGCAGCGGACCCAAATCGCCCGGCATCCTCAGCGACCCAGCACCCTCGATTACATCAGCGACATCTTCCGCGACTTCCTGGAACTGCACGGCGACCGCTCGTTCGGCGACGACCGCGCCATCGTGGGCGGTTTCGCCCGGTTCAACGACCGTTCTGTGATGGTCATCGGCCATCAAAAAGGGAAAACGCTGAAGGAACGCATGCAGCGGAATTTCGGCATGCCGAATCCGGAAGGCTACCGCAAGGCGCTGCGCTTGATGAAGATGGCGGAAAAATTCAACCGGCCGATCGTGACGTTTATCGACACACCCGGCGCGTATCCGGGCATCGGCGCGGAAGAGCGCGGACAAGCGGAAGCGATCGCGAGAAACCTGCTGGTCATGTCCCGCCTGACCGTTCCGATCGTCTCGATCGTGATCGGAGAGGGAGGCAGCGGCGGAGCGCTGGCGCTCGGCGTGTCGGACCGCGTGCTGATGCTGGAGCACGGCGTCTATTCCGTCATTTCACCGGAAGGCTGCGCGGCAATTCTCTGGGACGATCCGGCCAAGGTTCCGGACGCCGCGTCCGCACTGAAGATGACGGCGCAGGACCTCCTGTCGCTCGGGGTCATCGATGATGTGATCCCGGAGCCTCTCGGCGGCTCCCACCGCGAACCGAGATCCGTCACCGACCGTATCGCCAAGTCGCTCACGAACCACCTCTTCCCTCTCACCGAATACTCCATCCCCCAGTTGCTCGCCGAACGCGAACAGAAATACCGTCGCATCGGCGCTGTCAATGGCCTCGGACACAGCGCGTAAGACCGACTCTTCCTTCGCCTGCAGGACAAATTCGCTTGCTGATTGCGTAAATCTTGCTATGCTGAAGACCGATGCAAGAGCGCAAATTCGAACGATTCAACATCAACGCCCCGGTCACTTTTGCCGGTGATACGATTCGCGGCGAAGGACGAATCGAGAATCTCTCGCTCGGCGGCGCGGCCATCGCGAGCGATGTGTCGGTGAGCCGAGGGGAATATCTGAAACTCTCCTTGACTCTTCCCGAACAGCGGACGCCGATCGAGGTGGAGCTGGCCCCGATCCGTTGGGTAAAAGACCGTACGTTCGGCGTCGAGTTCATCCGCATGAGCACGGAGGCGCTCCACACGCTTCGTCGTTACATCGAGCGCCTTGAGTCTGTGCCGGATCAAACCGTTCCTTCGAACCGTTAGTCGCTGTGCCTCTCTCGTTCCATCGTTTTCATCTCGCAGCGTTCTTTGTTCACCAATAGGCGGAGGAGTATACTGGCCTCATGCCTCGAGTCCTCGTCCTTGGTGCGGGCAAGATCGGTTCCTTGGTCGCCTGCCTACTCGAACAGCGGGGCGGCTACGAGATACACCTTGGCGACGTCAGTCTGGATGCCACCAAGTCGCTGGTGGAAGACCTGGCGCTCGAACGGGTCACACCCTGCCTGCTCGATGTGAAACATCCCGATGCGGTGAGCACTTACCTGTCCGCTCATCCGGTCGATGCCATCATCTCCAGTCTCCCCTATTTCTGTAATCCGACGGTCGCGGGACTGGCGCTGACCCACGGCGTCCATTATTTCGACCTGACTGAAGACGTCGAAGTAACGAATCAGATCAAGGTGCTCAGCGCCGGCGCCTCCCACGCGTTCATGCCGCAATGCGGGCTTGCGCCCGGCTTCATCAGCATCGTGACCCACGACCTCATGACGCATTTCGAAACGTTGGAAACGGTGAAGATGAGGGTCGGGGCCTTGCCGGTGCATCCCAGCAACGCCCTCAAGTATTCGCTCACCTGGTCGACGGACGGGTTGATCAACGAATATGGGAATCTCTGCTACGGCATCGAGGAAGGCGAGAAAGTCCCGCTCCAACCGCTGGAAGGTTACGAGACCATCGAGCTCGACGGGCTGCTCTACGAAGCGTTCAACACGTCGGGAGGATTGGGAACGCTCGCGGACAGTTACGCGGGAAAAGTCCGCACGATGAACTACAAAACC
>DATFDJ010000183.1:0-22989 GCA_035252115.1 Nitrospira sp.
TGCACGGCGTTCCCATGTATCGTTCATTGGCGCAGGCACGCCATGTGAGAAAAGTCACGAGGCATCCGTGGTTCACCGGTGAATTGACCGAACATTTCGTGAGCGAACGCCGTCCCCGTGTCGTCAATCGGTTGAATAGCGTTCTCAAGGAATCGGTCAGTAGATTTCCGCTCCCGTTGTATCTGCGGATCGAAGACCGGAATTCCATGGCGCATTCAGTGGAAGTGCGGTTGCCTTTTCTTGATTACCGTATCGTCGCGTTTCTCTTCAGTCTGCCGTCCCGTTGGAAGGTGAAAGGTCCTTGGAATAAGTTTGTCCTACGCGAAGCGATGCGCGGCCGTATTCCGGAATCCGTGCGCTGCAGGGCGGATAAAATGGGTTTTCCCACGGCCGGCAAGAAATGGTTCGCCCTGGATCTCTATGAGTCGATGGCGGACCTGCTATCGAGTCGGAGGGTGCGGGAGCGGGGTATCTACAATGTATCGGCCATCTTGCGTGACCTCGGCCGCCATAAGCACGGACAGATTGACGCGCATCAGGACCTTTTCAACGTGGCTCAATTCGAAATGATGGCGGAATGGAAAGACAACGGCACGATTCCATATCAACGGCAATGACCATGGACGACGCGCCATCAGCGTCGCTGTCCGTCTGATACAGACCGTAGAGCGCGTCGTCCGGCAAGAGAAGGAGTAGTCGGTATGAAGATCAGTGTCTTCGGTCTCGGGTACGTCGGAACGGTATCCGCCGGTTGTCTCGCATCCGGAGGACATCACGTCTGGGGCGTGGACGTCAATCCCGACAAGGTGGCGTCGATCAATGCGGGCTCCGCACCGATCGTGGAACCGGAAATCGGCGGCTTCATCGCCAAAGCGCAACGAGAGGGATTGTTGCAGGCGACCGTATCATCGGCGGAGGGAATACAAGAGACGGACGTGTCCTTCGTATGCGTCGGAACGCCAAGCCAAGGGAACGGAAGTCTTGATCTCACGCATTTGAAGAGAGTCTGCGAAGATATCGGTCGAGCCTTGAAAGACAAGAAGAGCGACCATACGATCGTGTTTCGTAGCACGACGTTGCCCGGGACGACGGAGGACGTGGCGATTCCGATTTTGGAGCAGCATGCGAAACGAAAACTCGGCGAAGGGTTTTATGTCTGTTACAATCCGGAATTTCTCCGGGAAGGGACGTCGGTCAAGGACTATTATCATCCTCCAAAGATCGTGATCGGAGAACGGAAGGCGGGCGAGGGGGACATCGTCGAGAAGATCTATGCCGGCATTGCGGCGCCCGTGGTGCGTACCTCCATCAAGGCGGCGGAGATGGTCAAGTATTCGGACAACGCCTTCCATGCTCTCAAAGTGACCTTTGCGAATGAGATCGGCAACATTTGCAAACGACTCGGCATCGACAGTCATGTCGTCATGGACATCTTCTGTCAAGACACGAAGCTGAACTTATCGAAGGTGTACTTGCGACCCGGATTCGCCTTTGGAGGGTCCTGCCTTCCCAAAGACCTCCGTGCCTTGTCCTATCAGGCGAAGCGGACCGACGTCGATGTGCCGGTGCTGAATGCTATCTTACAAAGTAACGCGTCCCATATCAAAGGCGTCATCCAGCGGATTTTGGCGTTGGGAAAGAAACGCGTCGGATTTCTCGGTATGACGTTCAAGCCCGATACCGATGATCTCAGGGAAAGTCCACTCGTTGAAGTCATCGAAACGCTGTTGGGCAAGGGCTTTACGGTCAAGATTTACGATAAAAACGTGGCGACAAGCCGGCTCATCGGGGCCAACAAGCGCTTCATCGAGGAGCATATTCCTCACTTATCATCGCTGCTGACCGAACGGATCGACGAAGTGGTGGACGGATCTCAGGTGGTGGTCGTCGGCTATGCGTCGGCCGAATTTCTGCCCGCCTTGAAAAAAATGCGGGCCGACCAGTTGATCATTGATCTTGCCAGAATCCAGGGACGGGAAAGTCTGACCGCCGCCTACGACGGTATTTGTTGGTGAAGATTCTCCTGCTCGCTCCCGATGTTCCGGCCACCTCTCGGATGCCGGGATCTCCCCGGCTCTTCAATCTCTCACGCCAGCTTGCCCACAAACACGAATTGCTGC
Source organism: Nitrospira sp. (assembly GCA_035252115.1). Lineage (GTDB taxonomy): Bacteria > Nitrospirota > Nitrospiria > Nitrospirales > Nitrospiraceae > Nitrospira_C. Next base: position 2,121 of record DATFDJ010000183.1, read on the forward strand.
TGGTCACCTACAGATCGTCCCTGGAACGATATCATGCCTTCCTCAACGATCCGGCGACATCCGGCGTATTTTCACGGATAGAGCTGTTGCCGGATCTTCCCCCGGTCGGATGGTGGGGTCAGCAGTGGCATCGACTGCATTTCGCAGCCCATTTTGAAACGCGCTACCGGCTGACTCCATACTACCGTTCGGTGCGTCGGCGGATACGGGATCTCTGCGTCAGTCGGCAGATCGACTTGATATATGTCGATCTCCTGACGATGGCTCAGTTCGCGGACCGAACGCTCGGCATTCCCGCCGTCATCGACCTGCATGACTCGATGACCCTCATGGCCAGAAGGGTGCTCAAGACCACGCGCGGGTGGCGTCCGTATCTCTCTTTCTCTACTCACCTCCTGCGAATGAAACGGCTAGAAAGGACGCTTGGGAAAACGTTCGATCTGATTTTGACGAATTCCGCCGTCGACGAACAAGTGATCGCTGAGTTGTCACCCGGCATGAACACCTTGACGATTACCAACGGCGTCGATATGGATTATTTTTCACCCGACGGGACCTCGGTAGACGGGGACAAGGTCGTATTTACGGGCGTGATGGGCTATGGACCCAATGAAGACGCTGCTTTGTATTTCGCCAACGAGATCTGGCCGGTAATCAGAGCAAAACGACCTCAAGCCGAATTTTGGATCGTCGGAAGCGAACCGTCCGAGAAGGTCCAATCCCTCGCGAACATGCCGGGCGTTCATGTGACGGGGAAGGTGGACGATGTCCGACCCTACGTCCGCAGTGCCGCCGTCTTCGTGTCACCGTTGCGAGTCGGCTCAGGAGTGAAAAATAAAATGCTCGCCGCCATGGCGATGAAGAAGCCCACCGTCGCCACGCCCTTGAGTGTGGACGGATTGGATCTGGCCGACGATCGCGAGGTACTCTTGGCCGATGAGCCGAGGGACTTCGCTGAGAAGGTATTGCGGCTGCTGACCGACCGTCACACCGCCCAGCGGCTGGCGTCCAACGGTTTGGCAAGGGTGCAGAGTCAGTATTCCTGGGCTGCCATGGGCCGCGCGCTCGAATCGGCCATCGAGACCATGATGATGTCCCGAAGCGGGCGCGCGCAGGCAGGTTGACATTTCGTATGATTTCCCGGTGGGAGACGTGAAGATCGTCCAGGTATCGGAGATTCAGGACCAGGCGCTGTGGGATCAATTTGTGCTCGGCCACCCGCAGGCCTCGGGTTACCACACCTGGGCATGGCAGTCGCTCATCAACCGCGTGTTTCATCACCGGACGTTTTCGTTCATGGCCCGGTCCGAGGGAGGGACGATTCACGGGATACTGCCGTTGGTGTTGACCAAAAGTCCGATGTTCGGCTGCTTCCTCACCTCGATGCCGTTCTTGAACTATGGAGGCGTCTTGGCCGACGATGCAGACGTGCGGCGGATGCTTCTCGCAAGGGCTGCCGAAACGGCCAAAACCGTCGGCGCGTCGCACATCGAACTGCGACAGTCGGATCCGGTGGACACAGATTGGCCGGTCCGAGACCACAAGGTTTCAATGCGGCTGCAGCTGCCCTCCACCTACGAGATGTTGTTCAAGTCGTACCCTTCCAAGCTGCGAAGCCAAATCAAGCGGGCACAAAAGGAAGGCATGGAGGTTCGGATCGGGGGCGATGAGCTGCTGGACGCTTATTATCAAGTCTTTTCACGATGCATGCGAGACCTCGGAACTCCGGTGTATGGAAAAGACTTCTTTCGCCGCATTCTTGAAACGTTTTCCAAGGAGGTTCGATTGTGCGTGGTGTCCTTGCACAATCAACCGCTTGCAGCGGGCCTGGTCTATGGCTTTCGCAGCATATTGGAGATTCCATGGGCGGCGTCCGATAAGCGGTTCAACCGGCTGTCGCCCAACATGCTGCTCTATAGTTCGGTGCTGGAATATGCCTGCCGTGAGGGATATCAGGAATTCGATTTCGGTCGCTCCACCACTGACAGCGGAACCTATCGATTCAAGGAACAATGGGGCGCCAAACCGCATCAACTCTATTGGTACTATTGGTTGGCGGACGGCCGCGAGATTCCGCAATTGAATCCCCACAATCCGAAGTATCGGACTGCCATCGCCCTCTGGCAGCGCCTCCCTGTGCGGGTGGCCAACGTGATCGGTCCTCATATCGTGAAGTACCTGCCATGAAGGTCCAGCGTACCCTCGCCCCCACCGCAGCCCCCATTCCTATCCGAAATCTTGTCCGAGCGCCGCTTGGCGTGCTGTGCGGCCGTTCGTACCGCGATCGGCTGATTCGAGAATTGAAGAAGCAATTCTCCGCACAGGGAGTATTCCTGGTATCGTCGGGAAAAGCGGCCTTGACCCTCATCCTCAAAGCCTTGGCTGCAAAAAGTACGAGACGACGAGTCGTGATCCCCGCCTATACATGCTTCTCCGTGCCGTCCGCGATCGTGAAAGCAGGACTCGAAGTCGTCTCGTGCGACGTGGAACCTGCAACGTTGGATTTCCGATTCGATGAACTCGAATCGGTACTGGATGAACGCGTCCTGTGCGTGCTGCCGACTCATTTGTTCGGTTTTGCGGCGGACGTGGGTCGCGTCAAGCGATTGTGTCGAGAGAAAGGCATCGCCGTCGTCGAAGATGCGGCGCAGGCGATGGGCGCGCAGTCGGACACGGGCCCGATCGGCACCGCGGGAGACGCCGCATTCTTCAGCCTCGGCCGCGGAAAAAATCTGACGGCCGGAAGCGGAGGCATCATACTCAGTCATTCACCCGTTCTGACGGAATCGATCGAGGCGGAATATTGCCGCGTGCCGGAACCTTCCTCCGGCGATATGCTTCGTAACTGGATCGAACTCGTGCTCATGAGCTGGTTCATCCATCCGTCGTTGTACTGGTTCCCGGCCGGACTACGGTTTCTGGGATTGGGAGAAACGAAGTTCTATACCGATTTTCCCGTCCTTCGCATGGACGGAGTGCGCGCCGGTCTCATGCGGGGCTGGGTGGAGCGCCTGGCTGAAGCCAATCGAAACCGAGCGGCCTGCGCCGGCCGGCTGATCGCGGCCCTCGAATTGCCACAACAGGGAGCGAAGTCTGTATCTGGTAAGAGCGGCGTCTATTTGAGGCTTCCGGTCTTGATGGCGGATCGAAAAGCCAAGGAGATGGTCTGTAACCTTAGCCGGGAGTACGGCGCGGGAGTGAGCCCGAACTATCCCGCCACGATTCAGGACATTCCTGAATTGGTCGGGCGGATCGCCGTTCGAGCCTGTCCGGGCGCGCAGGAGGTCGTCGAGCGCCTCGTCACCTTGCCGACTCACCGGTTCGTGAAGCAGCAGGATGTACGGAAGCTGCGCGAGATTATCGTAGGCAATAGAGACGCAACATGGATCCCTTTGCCGGCATAGAATCATTGTTCTGGATGTCGATCCTCTTTATCTTCTACGCCTATGCAGGCTATCCCTTGCTTCTCCTGCTCATTGGGACGCTGCACAGCCGTCCCGTACGAGGCATGCCCTTCCAGCCGACGGTCTCTTTCATTATCACCGCCTACAACGAGGAAAGTCGGATCGGTAAAAAATTGGCCAACACCCTCCGGCTGGAGTATCCGCGTGACCGTCTTGAAATTGTCGTGGCATCGGATTGCTCGACGGACGGCACCGACGATATCGTGAGATCATTTGAGCCTTCCGGCGTCCGGCTGGTAAGGTCCGGCATCAAGGCAGGGAAGGAGGCGGCTCAAAAACTGGCCGTGGAATCCACGAAGGGAGACATTCTGGTGTTTTCCGATACGGCTACGATTTTGGAGCCGGAAGCCGTGTCGAAGATCGTGCGCAATTTTGCCGATGAAACGGTCGGCTGTGTCAGCAGCGTGGACCGATTCATCGACGCAGACGGCGTCGTCAGCGGAGAGGGAGCCTACGTCCGATACGAGATGTGGCTGCGCCGACTGGAGACGCGCGTCAATACGCTGGTCGGGCTCAGCGGTTCATTTTTTGCCGCGCGCCGAACGGTTTGCCGGGAATGGGCTCCGGATCTGCAGAGCGATTTCAACACGCTATTGAACAGCGTCCGTCTCGGACTCCGTGGCGTGGCCGATCCCGAAAGTATCGGGTATTACAAAAACCTCGTCGACCAGCGAAAAGAGTATGAGCGCAAAGTCCGCACTGTGGTGAGAGGGATTTCCGTCTTCATGCGAAGCCTCTCATTGCTGAATCCGGTGCGGTATCAGTTGTTTGCCTGGCAGCTATTCAGCCACAAGCTCTGCCGATGGCTCGTCCCATTCGCGATGATCCTGGCGCTGGCCGCAAACGGATATCTTGCCGTCTCTTCCCCGTTCTATCGCGTTATGCTGGTCGCACAAGCCGGCTTTTATGTCTTGGCGTTGATGTACATCGGGACACGGCGGGTCCCGAGATTCGGAATGTTGCGTCTCCCGTCGTTTTTCGTCATGGTCAATGTATCGATCCTGGATGCCTGGCTACGGTATTTCCGCGGTGAGCGTATCGTGTCGTGGAATCCGTCGAAGCGCTGAAGAAAGAAGGGACAATTCATGGAGCAGCAAGAAATTACCAACAAGACACTCCGGCAGTTCGGCCTCATGGTGGGCGGAATTTTTCTCTTGATCGGACTATGGCCCTTCGTGTGGCGACAGGAACCGGTGCGGTTGTGGGCGGTGGCGATCGGTGGAGTGCTGGTTTTGGCCGGTGCGCTGATGCCTCAAATGCTGCGACACATCTATCGGGGCTGGATGTTCGTGGGACATGTCTTGGGTTGGATCAATACGCGCATCATCCTGGGCATCCTGTTTTACGGGATCGTCACGCCGATGGCCATCGTCATGAAATGGATGGGACGCGATCCGATGAGAAGAGGGTTCGATCCCGAAGCACAGACGTACCGCGTCGTTCGACAGCCGAGACCGGCTACGCACATGCGGCACATGTTCTAAACAACACCGAGGAGGCGGAGGATGGGAGATTTTCTTCAGGAATTGTGGGCCTTCATGAAAGAGCGCAAGAAATTTTGGCTCTTGCCGATCATCCTGGTGCTGGTGCTGTTGGGAAGCTTGATCGTCCTCACGCAAGGGTCCGCCGTCGCACCGTTCATTTATACACTCTTCTAGGTCCCCCTCACCCAACCTCTCCTCCAGCGGGAGAGGTTCGGGTGAGGAGTAGGTAACCCATGGTCAGAAAATTAAAAGCCGCGGCTTGGGACATGCTGGCCGGAGCCTATTACTACAGTGGTCTGCCGACGGTCCGCCATCGTGGACGGGTTGCGATCCTGACCTATCATCGAGTGGTGTCGGACGAAATGGTTCGGGAAGAATATATCCAGGCCGGCATGTACGTGAAGGCCCAATCGTTCGCCTCGCACGTAAACTACCTCCGGAAACGGTTCGTCATTCTGCCTTTGGAAAAAGTCCTGGAACTGTGGCAAACGGGTCGTCTCGATGCCAGAATCGCCTACTGTGTCATTACGTTGGACGACGGATGGCGGGATAACTACGATAATGCCTTCCCCATTCTGAAACGGCATGGCGTTCCGGCAACGATTTTTTTGGCCACTGATTATATCGGGACCACCCATTGGTTTTGGCCGGATCAGGCCGCCTTCGTGCTGGGACAGGCCGGCCAAAGGATCGGCAACGCGAAGATGTTCACAACGATCAGCCGTCTGATCTGTGAGCAGGCGGAAATCAAGGAGTCCGAGCGGGAGAATTTCCGGTCGATGTTTCAGTCGGGAGACGACCTCGATCCTGACACGTTCATCGAATGGTGCAAAGGGCTCGAGGCGGACGCGGTCCTTCGCGTCGTGGAGCGTCTTGGACAGGAGCTCGGCGTGGAGCTACCACGCAAGCGCGTCCTCTTGAATTGGGATGAAGTTCGCGAGATGTCCGCTTGCGGTGTGACGTTTGGCTCTCATTCCTGTTCTCATCGCATCATGACGCAACTTTCGCCTTCAGAAGCGAGGAAAGAGCTGACTGAATCGTGGCAAGCGATGCTTCAGCAAGGCATCAAACCCATTCCGGTATTCTGTTACCCGAACGGCAATGCGAATGAAACAGTGAAGGCGCTGACGAGAGATAACGGATATCAGGCAGCCCTTGGATGCGGGGTAGGCCTGGAAGGAAAACGACCCGACGATTTATTCGACCTCAAGCGACTCGGCCTGCATGAAGATCTGACATCGTCCACGCCTTTGCTGGCGTTAGCTCTTTCCGGTCTGAGATGACCATGGTCCGTTCCAACGACACATCTTCTTCTCCGCGCGTTTTGGTGACGGATGGCCATGAACGGGCCGCCCTGGCTGTGACTCGTGCCGTAGGGCAGGCAGGCATACCGGTTATGGTAGCGGCAGAAACGAAAACGTCCTTGGCTGGAGCTTCGCGGTATTGCGTTGGAACTTGGCCCTATCCGTCTCCATTGGTCCAGCCTGAAATGTTTGTTGAGAGCATCAAGAATGCAATACAACTCCACGATATCGATACGGTGATTTCAGTGACCGATGCGACGACTCAGCTCTTTGTCGAGCACAAGGACGAGCTTGGGCGCGCTGGTTCTACGATCCCATCATCCGTGTCCTATAACCTCGTTTCGGACAAGTATCGGCTGATGCAACTGGCGAAACAACTCGACGTTCCCATACCTTCCACCATTTTCGTGCCGGATGGAAATGTTCGCCCGGTGGTTCAGGGGATTCGTCAATATCCCGTCGTGGTGAAGCCCGGACGCTCGCTTCTCCGGGCAGAGGCCGACTGGATCAAGACCGGCGTGCATGTTGTGGCCTCCGAGAGGGAATTGATCAACCTGTATCAGCGGATTCCCTATCTCCGTCATCCTTCTCTCATCCAGGAAAGGATCGAAGGAAGCGGGGAGGGCATCTTTGGACTGTTCGACCGAGGCAGGCCTTGTGCGTTGTTCGCGCACCGTCGCATCAGGGAAAAGCCGCCGTCTGGGGGAGTGAGTGTCTTGCGGGAAAGCATTGCTTTGCCGAAGCCGATGACGGATTATGCGGTGCGCTTGTTGGAACACGTGAAATGGAACGGGGTCGCGATGGTCGAATTTAAGACTGACCGCCGGACAGGAACTCCGATGTTGATGGAGATCAACGGAAGGTTCTGGGGATCGTTGCAGTTGGCGATCGACGCAGGACTCAATTTCCCCCATATGTTGTACCAGATGGCTCATGGGATACAGGTGGTCCGTCCGCTTGACGCCTATCGAGTGGGAGCGAAATCCCGATGGCTGCTCGGGGACTTCGATCATCTGCTCATGATGTTCACCAAATCGAGAAGCGATTTGAATTTGGATCCTTCGGCGCCGTCGCGGTGGCGTTGCCTTCTCGATTTCATCAAGGTCTACCAGCGCGACCTTCACTATGAGATCGAGCGGTGGGACGATCTTGGTCCTGCATGGGTGGAATATCGTACGTGGCTGGGACACGTATTGGCGGCGGGCTCATGACGGCAAGCGAGACATCGACATGGTCACAGCATTGCTGGAACGCGCTCCGGACCGTCAAGCACATCGTGTCTTACGTAACGGGCCCCGTCCATATTGCCAGACGTCTGTATCATCAATGGAGCACGGTCGTTCCATTTCCCATCACATCGGTCTTGTTCGTCTGCCATGGGAATATCTGCCGCAGTCCATTCGCAGAAATCTATTTCCGTTCCGTGATGGCAAAAACGGGGATGGCTCTCCGCGTCATGTCGGCCGGCCTCGACACCACGCCGGGCAAGCCGGCCCATGCGAATACAAAGGCGCTGGGGCGCGAGCGTCAACTGTCGCTCGATCAGCATACGACCACTCAACTCCAGAGCGAGCTGGTCAGCCAGTCCGATCTCATCGTCGTGATGGAGATCGCACAGAAGCAGCGGATTCAAAGCCTGTATCCAGCCAGCAATGGCAAGGTCGTCCTTTTGGGATACTTCGATCCGAAGGGGCCGCTCGAAATCGCAGATCCGTACGGCAAGCCCATGGAACAGTTTCAGGCGTGCTTTGCGCAGGTCGCACGTTGTTGCGATAACCTGGCGCAGGCGCTGTGTCTCGCCCGCGAACAAGCCCTCCAATCCCGTCCCCACGCGGCGCCGTCCAAGGACGCATGACAGTGGAAACAAAGAAAGAGACCATCCTCTTTCTCTCCACCAGCAGCGGACCGGGAGGGGCTGAACGAGTGATCAGCACCCTCTCTGCGGCGCTCAATACTCAGCACAGAGGGATTATTCTCGGGCTCTTTCGCCCCGGCTGGCTTCAGACGGAATGCCAGCGGCTCGGCGTGGAGACAATCATCATCCCACTGTCAGGGCCTCTCCATCTGGGCTGGTTTTTGGAATGCATTCGCGTGGTACGACGGGAAAGAGTGGTGTTGATTCATGCCCATGAATTCAGCGCCATCGTGTATGGATGGATCGTCTCGCTCATTGCCCGTATCCCGTTTGTCGGCACGATTCATGGGAAGAATTATTTCTGGGAAAAAGCACGTCGGCGGCTGGCGTATCGCCTCATTGCGAGGACAGGGACCTTGGTCGCGGTGTCCGAGGACCTCAAGCGATTTATCTCTGAGAAGGTCGGAATCCCCGTCAGACGATTACGGGTCATTTATAACGGCATTACGCCTGCTCCGCCCGTGGAGGAGTCCGAGATCGAGCGATGCCGCTCTGAACTCGGCATCAAATCCGGCGACACGGTGCTTGGCGCGGTCGGCAGCCTGTATCCGGTAAAGGGACACAGATTTTTACTCGATGCCATGCCGATCGTGCTCCAACGTTTTCCCAACACGGTATTGATCATGGCCGGCCGAGGAGAGCTGGGAGTCTCGCTGAAGGAACAGGCAAAACGTCTCGGCATCGAAGAAAAGGTCCGATTCCTCGGCATGCGGGAAGACGTCCCACGCCTGCTGGCACTGATGGACGTCTTCGTGCTGCCTTCGTTGTCTGAAGGACTGTCGATGGCCCTGCTCGAAGCGATGGCGGCCGGCAAGCCGGTCGTCGCCACGCGAGTCGGCGGAAACCCGGAGCTGGTGGAGGAAGGGAAAACGGGCTTGCTCGTTCGAGCGGAAGATGCGAGTAACATGGCAGGCGGCTTAGTGAGGATACTGGGTAATCGTTCAATGATGCGTGAACTGGGGGTGGCAGGAGCGGAGCGAGTCCTTCGTTCGTTTAGTTTAGATTCGATGGCGCATCAATACAGAGCACTCTATGCCATTCTCATAGAATCAAGGCCTCAAGGAAGGGCCTAAGCTTTCATGGATTTAAACCGGTCAACTCCAGATCCTCGACGGCGTACGGGAATCAAGCTCGAACAGCAAGTCGCCGGTGCCGCACCTTTTGCAAGGGCCATCCCCAAGAAAGAAGACCGGAGTGGCTTTTACCTCGTCATGGCTTATCTGCTATTCGAGTTTGGGCGGCCGCAAGAATTGATCCCAGGTATTAGGGTTATACCTTTTGGCACCGGGCTTTCTGTATTGATCTTCATTAAAGTAATGATGTCCGGAAGATTGAACTTTTCCCCTATGCAGACAAGACTTTGGATTGCCTTGTTTCCAATCATGGCGATTCATGTGCCGATTGCCGTCAATAATTTCTGGGCTCTGATGACGTTTAAAGACATGTTTCTTTTGTTTTTTGTATATCTCGGTATCACGGTCTTCGTCGATTCCACAGAAAGGATGATGACGATGGTGAAGACATGGATTGGTGTCCATGGATTTTTGGCCGTGATGGGAACGCTCAAAGGAGGGCACGGCATCGGCGCGTGGATGGACGACGAGAACGACTTCTGCATGGTCATGGACATGGTAGTTCCCTTCGCCTATTTTCTGTTATTTGCCGTTACCGGTGCAGCCCAGAAAATGAGATATATGGCGTTTCTCGGAACGTTCCTCCTTGCGGCGATGGCAACCTTGTCCAGGGGAGGTTTCGTTGGACTGGCTTCAGTGGGGGCGTATTGCTGGTATCGATCCCCTAAAAAAGGAAACGCGCTCATTGTTCTCCTCATTGCCATTGTTTTTATGGTTCTCTTTGCTCCACAAACCTACTGGGACGAGATTGCGTCTTCCACGAGTAATGAGACGATGAGTGAAGAAGGAACCGGCGGCGCAAGACTGTATACGTGGGGCATTGGAATGAGGATGTTTTACTCCAATCCGATAATCGGGATTGGCCAGTCGAACTTTCCGTGGACTCTCCATATCTATGAGGCAGGCGAAAAGTTTCACGACAGATCGTTCTCGGGCCGACAAGCCCATTCTGCCTGGGTGACCCTCCTTTCAGAATTGGGGTTGGCCGGCGTTGTCATCATAGGAGGAATGCTGGCGTGCTGTTTTAAGGACTTGAAGTGGGTGAGGAAGAAATTTACTCCCGTAGAGTCGAAAAAGAAGCATGGGCAAGAAATGAGAACCGGGGAAGACATCAGGATGTATCTTGCCCGAGCGATGGAGGGCAGCTTGATCGGGTATATCGTTAGCAGCGTGTTTATTTCTACTCTCTGGTATCCCAGCATGTGGATCATGATGGCTTTTGTGGTGGCACTGCGGAATATCGCAGAAGCTGATGGAAAAGAGTTCGGAGAGACTGCCGGCCGGCCTACCTTTCCGCGACGTATTGCTTTGCCTAGGCTCAAGGATCAGCCAATTCCCATCCAAATACCTGCATCGCGACATTCCGCGGGTTCTAGCAGCAGTCAGTTTTGAACAATACGGAATGAAAGCTGGTTTACGACGCGGTGTTAAATGCCTGTTGCCTTTTCCAATCGGATGACAATGACAGAGACCATCGCCTTGCGGCACATACCTATATTGATTGAGCCATCCCAATACGAGCTAAGGCGTGATCGTTGTGCATGACGAATCGCCCAGTTATCAAAAAATTCGTGTCTGCCATGTGGCAGTAGGTGATCTGTGGGCTGGAGCAGAAGTTCTACTGAAGAACTTGATTTCTGAACTTGCCCGAATGCCGGAGATCGACGTGTCTGTCGTTCTCTTCAACGGTGGCCGACTGGAGGATGAACTCTCCCGTCTCGGGGTTCCGGTACAGGTCTTCCCTGAAAATAGATGGTGCGCAGTTCAAATTGCCGGGGCCTTATGGCGTTATTTTAGCCGAGCACATTTCGATATTGTACACACTCACAAGTATAAGGATACGATTCTGGCGGCGCCACTTGCGCACTGGTCTGGTGTGCGTCACGTGATCCGGTCGGTGCATGGGCTAACAGAGCCGTTCGCCCGTATCGAAAAGTGGAAGATGGCCTTCTATGAATTTGTGGAACGGCGAATCCATGATTGGTACGTGGAGACACTTCTTGCGGTTTCTTCAGATATTGAGCGCACTCTTCGTCGCCGCTCTATCAGGAGTAATGTCGTTTGTATTCGAAATGGGATTGAGTTAAGTGCTTTACAAGGACACTCCAAACGTTCCGCTGTCCGGAAAGCATTCTGCGTCTCTAACGGCACGTGCGTCATCGGATCAGTGGGTCGCCTCACGCCTGTGAAAGGCTTTGCTCACTTGATCAGAGCGATCAAAATTCTTGCCGATGAAGGCCTGCCTGTGAAACTGTGGCTTGTCGGGGACGGAGTATTGAGGAATGAGTTGCAGAATCTCACGAACGAACTTGGAATCACTGACCAGGTTGCCATCCTTGGACATCGAGATGACGCGCATGAACTGATGCAAGGCATGGATATCTACGTCTTGCCGTCGCTTCATGAGGGCATCCCTATGGCTTTGCTCGAAGCAATGGCGACGCCGCTTCCCGTCATTGCAAGCCGAGTTGGTGGGATTCCGGAAGTCATCGAAGATACCGTCAACGGCTTATTGATAGAGCCTGGAGATTCGATCGGTCTGGCTCAAATGTGCCGGCGCCTCATGAAGGATCCCGATTTGTCCAAAGGCTTAGGACAGGCGGCAAGAGAGCGGATCGAGCAACAGTTCTCATCCGCTACCATGGCTGCCAAAGTCGCAGACATCTATCGCCAGCTTGTTGGAAAATCGTCCGGCAGTACTGAAAGTCTGAGTACACCAAGTATCGAAAGTGGTGTATTGGTTCGCTAGGCGTACGAGATGAGACAGGGAGAAACACGGTCCTCGCATGACGGTGTCATTCAGGTCGCACTCTTTGGAGCTGGCCGGCACGCACAGCACCATGCGCGGGCGATCGGCCGATGTGCAGGTGCGCGTGTGGTTGCGGTGGCCGATCCTTCCGATGCGGCTCACGCAGCGATGCAAGCCATCGTGCCGGGGATTCGGTGTTATCGCAGCCCCGAAGAGCTTCTTGCCGCCGAAACTCCGAACGTCGTACATATTGTCACACCTCCGGCTTCGCATGCAGCGCTGGCTCTTACAGCCTTGAAAGCCGGATGCCATATTTATGTCGAAAAGCCGTTTACAGAACGCGTGGAGGACGCGCAGCGGATTCTTGATGAAGCTCGCGAAAGGAATCTCCTAGTCTGTGCGGGTCATCAGTTGTTGTATGAGCCCCCGACCCGTGTGCTCAAACGGTATCTCCCTTCAATCGGCCGTATTGCTCACGTTGAAAGTTATTTCTCCTTCCGCACTGTCCGCCATGCACCGGGAGGGCGGACCGTGCTCAGACCCGATCACCAGTTGTTGGACATCCTTCCCCATCCGGTCTATCTGCTGCTTCAAGTTTTGGAGCAGACGGGAGAGGGCCGGACAGAATTAATAAGCCTCGATGTCAGTCACACGGGAACGGTCCATGCGCTTGTGCGTCGGGGCGAAGTGACCGGGACGCTGGTCGTGACGCTGGAGGGAAGGCCCGTCGAGACCTACCTCCGGGTGGTGGGACGCAATGGATTGCTGTTCGCAGATTATGTTCGCAGCACCATACAGCGTGCGATCGGGCCAGGTTCCTCGGGAATCGACAAGCTGCTCGCTCCTTATCGGCAAGCGTGGCAACTCATACACGGCACCACGTTGGCGATGGCGAGGCGCTTTCTCAAACGCCAGCGAAGCTATCCGGGGTTGGCAGAACTGTTCTCTGCGTTCTACGAGGCGGTTCGAACAAAAAGCTCATCTCCATTGTCGCCGGAAAGCTTGCTGGACACGGTCCGTATCTGTGAGCGGGTCGCGGAGGTGTTGAAATCGGCGGAGAGCAAGGCGCTCGCTGCGGCGGCTCCAAGGCCGATCGATAGCCGCGGCGTGCTTGTGACAGGCGGAACGGGGTTGCTTGGAAAGCAAATCGTGCGGGCGCTTCTGTCGCGAGGGCGATCCGTCCGTGTGGTCGCCCGACGCGAGCCGTCCCCCTGGGAACGTATTGCCGGTGTGGAATACGTGGTTGCCGATATCGCGAACGATGCCGGCGCTCAGTTGTTCAAAGGGATCGACACCGTGATTCATGCTGCGGCAGAGACCGCCGGCGGGTGGCAGGAACATCAGCGCAACTCAATCGATGCCACTCTGAAGATGGTAAGCGGAGCAGCAGCCGCCGGTATCCGGCATTTTGTCCATGTGAGCAGCCTCGCCGTGCTGGCTCAATCCAGTGGAGGGCCGATAGGCGACCACCATCCTCTCGAACCGGACAGTAAGGGGTCCGGCCCTTACGTATGGGGCAAACTGGAATCCGAGCGCCGCGCCGTAGACCTTGGCCAGGAGCTCGGTCTGTCGGTGAAGGTCATTCGTCCTGGTGCCCTGGTCGATTACAGGGATTTCGACCCTCCCGGCCGCCTTGGTAAACGCATAGGGAACATTTTTGTGGCGGTCGGAGCGCCTGCCGACCGGTTGGGCGTGGTGGATGTCGCATTTGCCGGCCGCTGCTTGGCGTGGATCGTTGATGCATGGGACGAGGTGCCAGGTCCGCTGAATCTACTCGCCCCATCGTTGCCGACGAAACGGGAATTGCTGGAGCGTTTGCGTCAGACCAATCCTGACTTGACGGTCCTTTGGCTGCCGAGATTCCTGTTGATCCCGATTTCTTGGTTCGCCTTGCTGTTGCAGAAAATCCTGAGGCCTGGCAAGCCAGCCATCAACGTGGCCAAAGTATTCAGTGTCCTGCCTTATGATACGTCCGCCATCGCCATTCTCTCGCAACGCATCGATGCCCCTCCTTCCTTTCCATGATCACTATCGTCGGATCATTTCTTCTGTTGATCCTTGTGCCACTGACGTCGCTGATTTTGTATCAGTGGTTTCTCGCCATCTGTTCGTTGTCCTATCGCCAGCCGCAGCGACAGGCCGAAGTTGCGTTGTCTCGTTTTCTGGTGATGATTCCGGCTCATGACGAGGAGCTGGGAATTGCGAGCACGCTGGAGAGCCTTCGCCAATTGGATTATCCTCGCGATCGGTACACGATTCTTGTCATCGCTGATCGTTGCACCGATGGGACAGCCGCTGTGGCAAGGGCGCAAGGTGCCGAGTGCTTCGAGCGGTTCGATGGGCGACCGGGAAAGGGAGCCGCACTGGCCTGGGGGATACAAGAAGCCCAAAAAGCCAAAATCGAATTTGAGGCGGTGGTGATTGTCGATGCCGACACACTCGTCGACCGATCATTACTGTCAGCCTTCAACAGGAAACTTCAAGCCGGCTACAAGGTCCAGCAAGGTTACAATTACATTTCGAACCCGTGGGCAAGTCCATTTACGAGGATTATCGCCGTCACCGGTGTGCTGCGAAATGGACGGTACTATGCGGGCAAAACGGCGCTTGGATTGCCCGGCATGTTGACCGGGACAGGAATGTGCCTCGGTGTGGATGTGCTGAATCAGCACGGATGGACGGCGTTCTCGGTGGGGGAAGATTGGGAATTGTCGGTCGAGCTTCTGTTGCACGGAGAACACATCTATTTCAATCCGGCTGCCAAGACGTTCGCGAAAGAATCTCAGAATCTTCAACAGGCGTCGCACCAGCGCCTGAGATGGGCAAGCGGCCGCTATGCCGTCATGGGTGGCAAAGCGTGGGCGTTGATTCGGCAAGGGCTTCGGAGTGGATCATTTTCGTTGATCGATTCGGCCGTCACACTCATGGCGCCGAATTATTCCACCCAAGCCTCGTTGGCCTTGGTATCCTTGGCCGGGGGATGGGTGGCACTCGGGTATCCGGGCTGGGAATATCTTTTCTACTGGGCGGCAACGCTGTTGGCTGTGATCGCCGGGTATTTCATGTTGGGCGTGTTCTCCACTGATGCACCGGCAAGAGCTCTGGCGGGATTGTTGCTGGTCCCGCTTTTTCTGCCATGGCGGCTCGCGATAGAAATACTCGGCCTGGTGGGATATGGCCGCGGGCATTGGGGCCGGATGTCAAGAGCCACAGTCACTTCACATCATACTGATCACTGAGGCCTTCCCATGTGCGGCATTGTCGGAGCGGTGCATGTTGAATCAGGACGCATCGACCAATCGTTGGTGAGGAACATGTGCGCCTTGATTCGACGGCGAGGGCCCGATGATGAAGGGTTTCATTTCGATGGCTACGCCGGACTGGGCATGCGGCGATTGGCGATCATCGATGTGAATAGCGGACGCCAACCGATCTATAACGAAGACCGGACTGTCGCGGTCGTCTTCAACGGAGAAATCTACAACTACCGCGAATTGCGTGAGGAGCTCCTAAAGCGAGGCCATTGCCTGACCACGCATTCCGATACGGAATGTATTGCGCACCTCTATGAGGATTTTGGTGAAGACTTTGTCGCGCACCTGCGCGGCATGTTCGCGATTGCCATTTGGGATGTGCGTCAACGGAAGCTCGTCCTCGCGCGGGATCGATTCGGCATCAAGCCGCTGTACTACTGGCAGGATGGCTCCGATTTGTATTTCGGATCGGAACTGAAGTGTCTGCTCTCGGTCGATCGATACGAGCGCCGAATGGACATCCAGTCGGTATCGGACTTTTTCACCTTCAAATATGTGCCGGGCCCGCGAACGATTTATGAAGACATCACAGAGCTGCCTCCCGGCCATGTGGCTGTATGGAGGCAAGGGAATCTGGCCTTGCGGCGGTACTGGCAGCTCAAATTTGTCCCGGACCACAGCAAGCCTGCGGATTATTACCGGGAAGGTCTTCTGCATCATCTGGAAGAAGCCGTTCGGCTGCACCTCGTCAGCGAGGTTCCGCTCGGATCGTTTCTGAGCGGGGGAATCGATTCCAGTGCCGTCGTCGCGCTGATGTCCAAAATCTGTCCCGGTAACGTGAAGACCTTCACGGTCGGGTTTGGCGAGGGGCAACCTGGAGCGGATGAGCGCCCCTATGCCCGCACGATTGCGAAGATGTTTCAGACCGACCATTCCGAATGTCTGTATGACAATCCTCAAAAGCAGGTGGAGTCCATTTTACCGTCCATGATCGAGGCGTTCGATGAACCATTCGCCGACTCTTCGATGATTCCCAACTATCTCATCTGCCAGGCGGCCCGGCAGTGGGTAACCGTCGCTCTATCCGGCATAGGAGGGGATGAACTGTTCGCAGGGTATGAGCGGTATCGAGGCACGCTGGCCGCCGACTCATTCCAACGCGTGCCAAAATTTCTTTCGAGTGCGATGAAAGCCTCAATCCGCGCGTTACCGCATCTCGATCGCGGTGGAGTCTGGATTGATCGGATGCAGCGATTTGTGGAAGGAGCCGGTTTGCCGCTGCCGGAAAGGTATCAGCGCTATCTTTCGGCCTTCACGGAGGCGGAAAAGGACAGCTTCTTCAGCCGAGACTTCGTGGAACAGCTTCGGAAGAAGGGAGGGTCGACTGAATTGGCAATGAGAAAAGTTGAGCCATGCTCAGACCCTCTGGAATGGCTACTTCTCACCGACATGGAAACCTATCTGCCGGATGATGAATTGCGTAAGGCGGATCGTCTGAGTATGTGGCATTCTCTCGAAGTGCGCGTTCCGTATTTGGATCACAAGCTGGTGGAGTTTATCGCGACCATTCCATCCCAATTAAAACTGAAGGGTTGGGAGAAGAAGCATATTTTGATTCAAAGTTTGAAAAAGATTCTGCCCGATTCCATTTTGAATCGTCGTAAGCAAGGCTTTTCCATCCCACTCGGCGCCTGGCTGCGAGGTCCGCTGAAGGTATTGATGTATGATTCGTTGTCCTCATCGCGCTTGTTCGAGTTGACATTATTCGAGAAGAGGGCGGTCGAACGCATTCTTGACGAGCATATCAGGGGAGTCAGGAATCATGAGACTCAAATCTGGTCTCTGTTGATGTTCGTACTATGGCATCAACGGTATATTAGCCATCCTACATGAAAGACTAATTGTGGCAGAACTGGCTTCAATGGACAAAGTAAGCAAAATATCAATCTTGACCAATTTTTATAGAATGAACGGAATTCGTAGCAGCCGATTCACTGCTCAAAGCCGGTGTGTTGGCGATCAGAACAATCTATGGTCAAGCCTCAGACTTTTTAAGGAAGCTTTCACTTGGGACGCTGTGGTTCTGAATGTCGATACACGCCGCTTACTAACTATATGCGTGCTCAAATGGTTAATCCCACATCGGAAGCCAATACTGGTTTCAGTAGATATTCATCTATCTGAGCCTAGAGGCTGGAGATCCAAGTTAATGGCTTTTGTAAAGAGGATCTTGTTGAAAAAAGTTAATTTGTTCATTCTCTACTTCAAGGATCATTCGGGTTATGCGAACTATTACGGCATTACGCCTCCGAGAGTGTGCTATGTGCCATTCAAAGTCAACGAGTGGGAACATTTGCCCAGTAGAGATAAGTTAACATCAGATGGCGAATATGTTCTTACTGCGGGACGGGGACTGAGGGATTTACCCACATTTGTAAAAGCAATTCGGCAACTTCCGTATCCGACTATATTGCTCTGTCAGGACACTGAGATAATGAAAATGCATGGAACGGAATCGCGAATCAGTGATCTCCCCCCAAACATCGAAAAGGTTCTACATGATGGCGATCCGAGCACTTGGGTGGAATATATCAAGAGAGCAAGAGTCGTAGTCATTCCCGCACTCGACAGTATCCGGCCAGTTGGAATTAGTTTATATCCTTTAGCGATGGCTCTTTTGAAACCGGTTGTCATAACTGAGGGACCTGCTACAAAAGGTTTACTTCGAAATGAAGCGATTATTGTCCCTGTTGGAGATTGGAAAGCTCTGGCAAACGCCATATCGCGAGTTTGGGAAGATGACACTCTTAGGAAATGTCTCACTGAAGCAGGACGAGCCTATGCAGAACTTCTTGGTGGAGAGCAGAGGATGCTGCAGGATATAGTCGATGCCTGTGGCGAATTGATACTCAAATCTAGAAATCTGAGGCTCGTCTCTTAGATATGGAGATTCTATGGTCTTTCGAGATGCAATTCGGGATGTCTTAATACATACACCTGTAGGCCAATATCTCGGGTATCGCTACTGCCACATGTTCACTCCTGCACAACTGGGATTTCTGGTCAATTGCATAACGGACACGGCACATCTGCCAGGCCCTATTTTTGAAATAGGCTGTGCGGCAGGAGTTAGTACTGTTTGGCTGAACAAACATATGGACGACATAGGAATTGAGAAACCCTACATTGCAATAGATACTTTCAACGGCTTCGTCGAAGAGCACATCCAATACGAGGCTTCGCAAAGAGGCAAAGATGCGGGACGTTTCGTGATGAAAAAGGTTTTTGAGTCCAATAAAAAGAAATGGGTCGAAAGAACATTGAAACGAAATGCTGTGACGAGAGTAAATTTATTCGAGTGCGATGCCACCACCTTCGACTATGGTAAATATAAGGATATCTCTTTTGCGCTCATCGACGTTGATCTTTATTTGCCGGTCAAAGAGGTTCTTGACAAACTATATCCTCAAATGGCCAAAGGCGGCATCATTGTAGTTGATGATTGCATAGGTCCTGGTTTATGGGACGGTGCTCTACAGGCCTATGATGAATTTACTCGCAAGATTAATCTTGCGTCAGAAATAGTACACCGTAAACTGGGGATTATTAGAGTTTCATAAGGTCTTATGGATTGTTACTACTATTCAACGAATGCTGAGTCCAGTTGGGATTGCCGGTGGTGTGATATCAGCCTGCACAGTTGCACATCCAATTCTAGTATTACCTACGGCATGATCATCCCAATAAATCGTCCCTAGACCGTGCTGAACATAATGTCGTGTTGTATTCAGACCTCCAGCCGTCGAGGTGAGATTGAGTCCGCTGTAACTGAGCACTTGGACACCGTCGACCCACATTTCAATCACGCCGTTTGAACTACCAATATCGTTGACATGAGTATGCATCTCTAAGCAGGTCCAGACGTTCGTCCTCCAGTTATAGGTGTTAATGTTTTCTGACTTCACATCAGTGTCACCCGGGAGATAGGCTGGCGTCTGAATCTCGGCAAAATACTGTTGTGCGCCGTTATAACTGAACATCCACCAATTTGAGAAACCCGGATAGCTCGCCGGCCCGAGGTTCAATATATTTTTCGTACCAGCGCAACCGCTGTTTGGACATTGAATCGCTGAGAAGTTGCTAAAGTATACCCACACGCGCTCCCACAAATCTGTACTCGCCGGAAACGACCGATCCATGTACGTGCCGCTATTCGGTCCGGTGTAGACGCCTTTGAGCGAGTAGCTTCCACTATGTGCGATATCTGTAGAGAGACCAGGGTTACACCCTGACGCGTCCAGATTGTTGCTTGATACGCACGACGCTGCGTCACTCGCATAGGTCCAATTTGGGTAGAGGTGGTTCTCGAAAGTATCATCCCAGAAGACGCCCGCCTGTACCATGACTGGTGCGAATAAAATTATCGTCAAGATCATAAGCAATCGTTTTAGCATGCCTGCCCCTTTCTCAATAATCTGCTGTTTCGCTGTCACCCTTGCACTGATCCTTGAAACGGTTTTATCGGTTATAAGTAGAAAAGCAGATCTAACACAACGAGTTCTCGTATTGCGAAATGTATGATTCTCCCGCATACCAGTTCTGGTCCTCTCACAATTCTTAAGCGATCATAAGGCTCCTCTCGCAACTTCCAGAAATACTTTCTTAAAAAATGCTTTTACTCACTTCATTGGAATGCTGACTTTCATTCCCCGCTGAATCATATGCCGTAACGACGAAGAAATACGTCGTTCCCACCTGTAGCCCGCTTGAGATATAGCTCGTCACATTGCCCTGAAGCGTGGCGATGGGCCCACCATAGGCGCCCGATGCCGTGGCGCGATACACCTTATACCCTGCGATCGTCGAATCGGGATTCCCGTTCGCGTCGGTTGAGACCGGACTCCACGTCAGCGTCGCGGACGAGGTCGTTTGAGGGTTCACGGTCAGCGTGACCGCGACGGTTTTTGGCGTCCCGCTCGTAGCCGCCACGGTGATTGTACCGTTGTAGGTTCCGGCTGCTAAGCCGGCCGTGTTGATGCTCGCAGTCACCGTCCCGGTATTCGAGCCTGAACCCGGCGTGACGGATAACCACGCCGTGTTGTCGCTGGCGGTCCAATTGACCGTTCCGCCCGTGCTGGTGACCGTCACGTTCTGATTGCTCGGATTAGCCGCTCCCTGTGTGGCGGTAAAGCTCAATGTGGCGGGACTCAAATTCACAGAAGGTGGGGCCGCCACGGTAAAGCTGACCGGCACGCTCACCGCTGTTGCGCCGACGGCCGAGACGGTGACCGTCCCATTATAGGTACCGGCTGCGAGCGATCCTGTGGCGGCGCCAATTGTGATCGCCCCATTGGCAGTTCCCGATGCCGGTGAAACCGACAGCCAACTTGCATTGTCGCCGGCCGACCAATTCAGGGTTCCGCCACCGGTGTTGCTGATATTCAGTGTCTGGTTCGCTGGATTAGTTCCTCCCTGCTGGGCCGTGAACGAGAGGCTCGTCGGACTCAAGCCAATCGAAGGTGGGACCGGTGCCGCCGACACCGTGAAGGCAACGGGGATATTGACG
>DATFDJ010000184.1:0-26247 GCA_035252115.1 Nitrospira sp.
TGACGTTTGGGGGCATCACCTATTATTTGGCACGCGGCCGCGTGGCCATGCAGTTGTTCATGGGGGCGGTGCTCGTGCTGTTTACGATGGTCAGCATTAAAGCAACGGTTCAGGTGACCGATCTGGTCAACGTGGGCGTCCCCACGCGCGTCGTCGGCAATGTGCCGTTGGCCGTGGCGTTTCCCGCCTATATGGCCTCAGAGGTCGGCTTTCAGCTCTTGACGCTGGCAGAAACCGCCTTCGCGACGACTGTGCCGCCTGAGTATCAGATGATGAACTCCACTTTTGCCCGTGGATTCATGGACTTTCAAAAAACGCTGGGGGCACAGCTGCCGGATTCGGATCTCCAAGCGAACGTCACGCAGTATCTCATGTATTGCGTCTTCCCTTCGATCGGATTGAATCAGCTGCAGAAGGGGACGATCTTTGCTGCACAGGATGTGATCGCCGCCATTCAAGTCACGAATCCCGTGTTGTCGGTCATGCAGATCATCAATGGGAACCCGACGGTGACCCTCACCTGTCCGGACATGTACAACAATGTAATCCAGCCTGGGATGCAAGACGGGAATCCGGACTACGATCTGGCGATGCGTCAGCTCCGTCGCGCGTTGGTTGTGCAAGATGTGGTGGATCAAGAACTGACCCCGGTGGGACAGTTCATCACCAACATTATCAATACTACGCAAGGGGCACGGCCGCTGATCAACAATGTGTTGATCCGTGAGCGATGGATCGATGCGGAGCGGCTGTCCAGTGCCGCGGGCAGCGATACGGCGACCTCCGTGAGCTTGATGCAGAAGCAGATCTCCGAGGATCTGAAGACCCAGGCGTTCGCGCAATCCTCGATCGCGGCGCGGTTCCTGCCGATGATGCGGACGATGGCGGAGTCTGGGGTCTATATGCTGACGCCGTTTGTCTTGGCGCTCGCCATGACGCCAGCGATGTTTGCGACAGTCCGCATGGCAATGATGAGCTACGCGTGGTTGCTCTTTTGGGGTCCGGCGTACGCCATGGTGAACTATCTCGTCTATGCGTATGGCAATGGCCAAGTACAGAGCTTGGTGACCGCCGGCACAGGAGTGACACTCGCGTCGTACACCGACTTCTATGATTTTCTCAGTCAGATGAACTCGTTTGCCTCGACGATTATTTGGGGCGTGCCGAGTATTGCGGCGGTGGCGATGTATGGGATGGGCTCGGCGGCGTCCGCATTGATGGGCGGAACGCACGCGGCGCAGCAGGCGGCCCATCATGAAGCGAGTTCATTTGCGCACGGGCGAGGCGAGCATGTAGATTCCGGCCGTCATTTGAGCTGGCAAGATCAGATGTCAACCGATGCACATTCGATCAGCACGGTTCGCTATGTGGGCGGCGAAGGCGGGATCTTAGGAGAGAGCCAGACCGGCGTGCAAACCGTCTATCACTCCGATGGAGGACATACGACCACCGGCCGAGATGGGATGACAACATACTCAGGCCCGCGTGGATCGTATAGCCAAGACGCAGAAGGCAACTATGTCGCCGGCGTCTGGAGACAGGAGATGCTAGGGCCGGACGGGGCGATGCACGAAGCCCAATTGCAAGTCTCCGGCGATCATGTGGATGTGCAATATATGACGAATGACGCGCATGGCATTCAGCATGACGTTCACATGGAAATGAATCAGATGGCGAATGAGCCGAGAGTGGTGACAGACTCGTACGCCCAAGATGGGCTTTCGAATCAAATTATCTCGATGAACGATGGCAGTCAGCGAGCTCACGTTGTTGGGCCAACCATGGCCACGATGGTGCGCGATGGAGAAACCTTCACCGAGCCTGTGACAATGACGGCGGACCTTTATCGGCCTGATAAGAACTCTCCATGGCAAGGTAACGTGACCGCGCGCACCAGCGAGCAGGGCGATTTTCAATATAGCCTGTCGAATGTGCAGTCCGATGATCTGGGCGCGCCGGATATGTCGAAGCCGATGACGGTGACGAGTGGAACTGGAAATGATCAGTTTCGGTTGGGTCACAGCTGGGAAGGGATGGCGGTCGCTGAGACAAGCGGTCCGAACGGCGAAAACCTAATGGAAGTGCATGGCGGTGGACAAAACGTTGGGCTAGCAATGAAAGATGGCTCGAGCATCCCGCTACATGGCGCCACAATTACAGGAGTTGGGACGCGCGGTCCAGATAAACAGCCGACGGATCTTAATGTGACGGCCCAGGGGATGGATGACAACGGCATGCAAGTGACCGCAAAAGGAAAGCTGAGTGTCGATCCTGAAACACACGAGAAAGTTCTCGATGTCTCTACGGCACAATGGGAAGCGAAATTCGATGGTCATTCCTCTGGCACCGTTATGCGGGTTGGACGGAGAGATGGCATTGGTGGATTTGAGCTAAATGGTGGCAGTGTCCAATATGATGGCAACCCAAATAGCGCCACGACGCCTTGGCATTATCATGGTCAAATTAAGGACCTTTCGACGGGCGAGACGTATATGGGAGACATGCATTTTGACGGGAAGGAATTGTATGCGTCCAACATGTTTACAGGCCAGGAAAAGGTGCGAGTGGCAGATGATGGAGCTCGAGAGTACATCACAGGTAGTCTCGATAGTGAAAAGGGTCAGCGGGTTCAGCGAACTGAGACCGGGAGATACCTGTATCCCGCTGGACGAAGAAATGCTGCCGGAGAGGAGATTCTGCAGTTCAAGGACCTAGATGTGACACAAACGATCCGGCGTTCTCGGGATCCGCTGGATCATGAAAAGACGGTTGATAACGTGGTGAATACGACCGCCAGGGGGACGAACAGCAAAGGGGCAACCGCTGTGGATGCAGTCGTGACTACTATTGCGCCTGGTGACAAGGTGGCGCTCCCCTCTGATACCTCCTTGCGCGTTCAGGATGGGAGCTATAGCTCAGGACCGGATGGGCAGAGTACAGATGATCGGCTAGTGGGGGAGAAAGTGGTGCGTCCGATAAGCGGGACGCAGGGTGCGGATTTGAGATATGCCTCAATAAGGCAGGGAGCGCATGGACTAGAGGTGCACGAGGAACAACGGCAGCCTGGGACAAATAGAAAAGCTGTTGCTCGTGTGAGAGGGGTGGACGAGGAATTTGTCGAATTTAACGGTGGCGCGGCGCATTTGGTTCGCTCGAATGATCCCGATCATCGCTCACAGATTCTTTCAGGCGGTATTGATGGCAGACTGGAAATCACGAGGCCGGAGACGCTTTCCTTGAAGGGCATTAATGGTCCGATTATGGCTATGGTGCGGCGGGAGATGGACCCCCGTACAGGTGAGACTGTGCACGCGTCATTAGAAAATGGCATGGACGGCAATGTGTGGGGGGCCAAGCAGCTCCCCGGCAATCGCGTCGAAAGTGGCATCATCAGCTTTAAGGGCAAGGACGAGCATGGCGATGCGATTTTTGACTTCCGAGCGACCAGTACTGCGCATCTCGAGGAAGGCTCGAACGAGAAGTTCGCCTCAGAGTTGGTACTCGATAAATCAGGTCAGAGAGTGCTGCGCGATGAAGCGGTTGGCGGGACCAGCGCGAGTTGGCACCATACGCGGCACGATGATATCAGCTATGCCTTAGGTTCCAATATGATCGGAGCCGATGCGTACGAAAGCAACTCGGATCCGCTGGTGTTAAGTGATAATCAGAGGACCGGAATGGAGATCGGGTCTGCTGTAGATGGTGCGGCTCGCTTGACTCAGGATTTTGGTTGGCTGTCTAGGCCGCTCGGCAGGGGACGGTCTAGTAAAGGGTCTGGGAATGCCGGTGGTACTTCGTCTCATTCCCCGAGCTCGGCGGGCTCGGGTGGACCTGCCAATCCTCCCTCATCCCCTCATCGGCCGGGTGGGGGTGGGGCGGAGCATGAGTCGAGTGCACACTTAAACGATACGTTGAGTAGACTCAATAAGTCTCTCGATGACATCGGTAAGAAATTACCGCCTTCTGCTCAAGAGGATGTGCCCAAGATATTGGATCAGTTTGGGAGACCATATAAACATTAGTAGTCCTTACCTATGGTTGTAGCTATAATGTCAGGAGTTTAGATTTTAGCCTTCACGGAATGACTAATGTTCTCGCTTACCGAATGGTCTGCTAGTTCGATCGCACTTGCTGCGTTTATTCCTGTCTGCATTGTTCTGCTTATTGCTCGATTCAGAAAAAGGCTGTGGCCGTTCGATGATACGAGCAAAGCAGATCGTGATGACGATTTGTTTTTCTATTCTGACCTTAAGCGATAGAAACTTTAATACTGGACACTCAACAGGGAGGAGAGCGGATGCCAATCAGGCTTCTAATCATGACGATCGTGACATGGCTTTTCGTGTCCTCGCAAAGCATGGCGGCGCCATCTGGAAGCGATGAGGGATCCCGTGGAAAACAATGGTTAGGAGCCTATGTGGGGTCATCGGTTCCCGGTTATGTTGTTAACTCTTCCTTTATTGTCGATTACTCCGCTACAGATACGGTTAAAAAAGCTGTTACGGCTTCCGTGATAAGAAATATGATTGCAGCTTGTCAGAGTGGAGGCGGAGTTGCGTTAACTAATTTTCGTGTGAGTATCAGCACTGGTCGAATGCCGATCTCATCGGGACTTGTTGATCCAGGAATTTTTATGCAAGGGATCGGTGATTGCGTCGACAAAGTCGAGGCATTGAAGGATGCGAAATGATGGGGCACCGTCGAGGCTTTTAAGACGCATAATTCCGAATACTTTCAGGAGATATCCTCTCCTCCTTACTCCACAGTCCATTCGTTAGTGCGAGTTGTTCGAGGATGGACTGTCCGTTCTGAACGCATCCATAAGATCTGCTAGCTGTTTCACGCGAATCTCCTGTTGCTCGCCAGTCTTTACCGTGATGAGCGTTAACGAAAAGTCCCCGTCCAGTGATTGCGTGCCTTTGATCAGCACCGTCGGACGGACGAGCCGCCCGGTCTTGATCGCGCTTTCATCGCTGACTCGGCCGGCGAGCTGGACGGCCTGCTCATCCAGAATGGCATCTCGGCTTGGCTGCGGTGGGAGCACATCGATGCCGCGCGCCATTAAGATAGCGCTTAGGGCTTCTTGTAAGCCGGGGCGCGTCTTCCCGTCTGCTCCGGTCACCGGCTCAATTTGAACAATGACAGGATCTGGCCATTGAAGCGGAGGCATGCCCTGGTCCGGCCGTCCAGTGATCGTGACCCGCTGCTTCAGGAACGTTCGGTTGTTCATCCGCACCACGAGCTCTCCCACCTGGTCGTCGGGCGATCCACTTTGAATCATCGCGAGGCCGTCTGTCAGCGTGAGGCGTTGAAGACGAGCCGTGGTGGGATCTTCAGGAGTGAAGAGCACGTCGACGCCGGCGAGCGGAGAGTCCGATTCTGTGGTGGTTGTGCTGCGGTCGGTGATGGCCTGTCGATCGATTGTATTCCGCAGGGGTTCCATGGCGAGCAAGCGCATGCAGCCGATTTGACGCAGAGTGACAACGCCCTCATTCGAGGTGAAGAGGCTGGCGAGGAGGCCGGCCGGACATTGCGTGAGCCCACTCAACGGCGCGAGCGGCCAAAAGAGATATCGCCGTACTTTCTGCTGCGTCACGGTTTGCACTTCATCGGTGCGCTCAAACCGTTGAGTCACGTGAATCGTCAAACTGTCCTTCGCTGGGGAAGTCATGAATTGCACTGAGGGTGTGCCGACAGGTCGTCGGTCTAACTGCACGGTGGAGGTCTGTGACGTGCCTTTGGGCGACGTCAGCAGGGCTTGGCAGCCGCAGAGCATGAGCATTGGAAGCGTGATGGCCGCGACGCGTCGGTTCATCGGCGGTCCTCGATCATGGTCCCTCGCCGCGTCGCGGGGCCTTCAGGAGTGAGGAGCAACGCCAGCTGGCCACGAATCGCGCTCGAGACTTCAGGAGCACGGGCATCCGATCCTTCCACGGTGAACTGGCCGAGCATGAGCCCCGTTTCGATCGAACTCACAGATACTGAGAAGAGTTGGGTTGTTGGTGTCAGGAGCATAGCGGTTAAGGCCAGGAGGACGTTGGCGCCGGTCCAATGGCCGATCGACGTGGGAAGTCCATCTTGATAACGAGGAGAGACTTCTTTGGCTTGCACGCTTTGGAGTGGTCGGGCCGAACTGCCACGAGTGGCGATGGGGATACGGAGATCGGTCAGCGTGATCTGCGCGGCGTCAGCGAGCTCCGGATTCCTTGTTTCGATGCGCACGCGAAGAGGCGTGGGCCAGTCGCCGTTCGGCCGCCGGACCAGGTCCGAGGCGAGCGCGGTCAAGGTTGTCGTCGTGATTAGCAGGGGCTCACGGACGGTCGTTTTGTCGGTCATGAGTGCGATTTCGAAGCTGCCCTGGGTGAGGACATCTGGTGCATGGGCGCGGAGCAAGACGGGTGCGAGTTCGCGGAGTCTCACGTCGGTCGTGGGGCTGGACGAAGTGAGTGGATATTCGGCTCCGACGGGATCGAAGCGGCGATGGATCCAGCGGATCTGGACACGGCCGTCGGTCACCGGCCGAATGACACGTTCTTGCACTTCGGTGGGATCATGGACCGGTCCTGGTCGTTGGGCCGTGCTCTCCGTCGACGGATCGAAGCCAAGCAACGGTGCGACGCAATAGGCTTTGATGAGACGCCAGGTTGGTTCAGCTTTATCCAGCAATCCCAGGAAATAGCTGCCTCTAACAATGAGGTGGGCGAGAAAACTGCCAGGACAACTGATGACAGTCCCAGCGGTCAGTAACATCCGCCGGCCCGCGCTGACTGCTGGACGGTATTCGAATCCATTCCAATATTCGCGTTCGGCGACCTGCTGATGATCGATCCAGGCTTGTCTGGCCTGTATTTGCCATCCCAATCCATCGGCATGGGTGTTCACGTGCACTGTGGGATCGTCTTGGGGTTCCGATCGGAGAAAGGTGGTCTCAACCCGGGAGGGGGCCAGCTGCATCGGCACGAAATACGACCCGCCACAGCCGGTGAGCAGACTGATCAAGAAGATGGTGGAGGAGCCCTTCGCCCAACGTGGGTCCATAACTCTCTATTACGATAATAGGCGGGTTATGCCAGAGAAGTCGGTACGTTAGCAAGGGATCCGAAGCCATCCCCGTTCCACTCGTCCATCCATAGGGTGCCTCATCGGCCCGCACGTAATAGTGGGGTATGGCGCTCAATAAGGTGGGCCATTTTGTGTTGGGGATGGTGGTGAAGGCGAACCCGGACCGGGATGCCTATCTCACCTATATCGGCGGGACCGATCAGCTGGCGGTCCTCCCCAGGGACTGTGCCGATGGCCCCTATCGTGTCAATGACAAGTTCTACGCCAGTATCAAGTCGACCGATGGCGAGTATTTAGTACTGTCCCAGCGGTCGGGGCATTTTCTCCGCCGCCTCTGCGAGCTCATTCTCGGTCCTCTGATTGCGGACCAGCGGATCACGCTCGATGCCGTGGCCACGGTCAAGCGAGCGGATTTTGCCAAAATCGCCTTGTCGTCCCCGTCAGGCGAAGATCCGATCCGGCTCGCCCTTCCGGTGTTTCGCGATGAATTTCACAAGTATTCACGCTTGCACCCGTCCCTCGTGCGGTATTCGGAGACGATGGAGGCATTTGCGCGACAGGCGTTGGTGCCGGCGCCGATTGACGAAGTGATCCGGGTGGAATGTTTCCGCCCCGAGCGTTGCGTGCAGGTCTGGGTCAGGCCTCAGGCGATGCCGCGGTTTCTCGGGATCAAGGGGATGAACGTCTCTGTGGCGAGTCGGTTGATTGGGCAGAAGATTGAGTTACGCGCGCATCGCGACGGGCAGAGCGATGCGCCTATTCATTTAAGGAGGAAGACGGCATGACGACGCCAACTATACAGCAGGATCGAAGCACAGCCTTCAATGGGCAGGGTCCCCAACCAGCTCGGCGGCCGCGGCTGAGTCCACAAGAACGGAGTGAACAAAACTTACGGCTCTTGCAGCAATACGGTAGCCAAGTGTTGATCCCTCGGTCGACCGAGTCGTGGGTCATGATTCGCATGGTCTATCCCTTGAACAAGGCGCTCGCAAAGCTGCGGAGATCTGTGGGCATGTCGATGTCGGTTTCTGATGTCATCGCGGCGATCGATCCGATTCAAGCGTGGATCAAGGCGGTATCGGAATGGCTGAAGCTGACCGGCGGCGAGTTGATTCTTGCGCCGGCGGTCTTCGCGGAGTCGCCACAGGATCGGCAAGCCATGGCCAGGCGGTCGAATGCGCATGTCATTGTCCCGCAGACGGAAGAAGTCAAAGCGGTCGTGGAGCAAATCATTCGTATGGATCGTGTGTTGGTGGTCTTGCGAACCGTGAATCTTCAGGACTTGCAGAACGATACACGGTTGACGCGGGCGATGGAGCTGGTGGGCGAGCTCAACCGGGCTGTGGGGCGGGTCTGCGAGTCGGCCAATGTCAAATATACGGAGCCGCGGGAGTTACTGAAACGATCGCCCAAGGTGGACGAGCGCGCCACGCGCCGTGATGCCGGAACGGTGTCAGCAGGTAAACAGGCATAAGCGGACATCAAGAAAGGGAGGTTGGTATGCGCGCGCTGGTCGTCGGAGTGTTGGCGGTGGTCGGGCTCGGGATGATTTCCGGCTGTGTGACGAAATGGAAGTATGACGAGGAGGTCGTGAAAAACGAGCATCTGATGTCGGTCAAGACGGAGCAGGACATCGAACGCGATGGGCTCCATGCCGATGTGAGTGCCTTGCATCGCACCTATACCCAGCAGTCGATGCGGGTGACGGCGATGGAAGGGGTCGTGACGCAAGCGACGGCGGAGTTGCGGTCGATTCAATCGCGCCTCACGACGATGAATCAGGACCTCGCGCAGCAACGCAGCGATGTGGCCAAGATCTCGCAGCAAGCGTCTGAAACGCTGCAACTGTTGCGCGTCCTCAATGAACAGCAACAGGTCAACGCGCTCACGCTCACCCAGCTGTCTGGCAAGCTCGATGCCGTCAAGACGGCCGCGACGGCACGAGCGGCGCGGGCCAGCGCGCCGGCACCGGCGAAAGAGAAAGAGGCCGATGTGTCGAGCGGCAAGCCGGAATCCGACAAGTCGGCCGTTGAGCGGGCGATGGAGCAACAAATGGGCATGGGGCCTCGTCCGGCTGCCCCGCTGGCCGCTAAACCCTCAGCCTCTCCGGCTGCGAACCATCCCGCGACCGGCCCCATTCCTGCGGTGACACCGCTCCAAACTCCTGCGCCTGCTGTGGTGTCTGCCCCGGCTCCCGCGCCGGCCGGCGACAAAGTCCTTCCGTCGTCAGCGGCCATGTCCAACACGAGCCCGGCGGTCGTGGCCTCACCAGAGACTGTGACGCCGGGGGAACCGATCAAGAAAGTGGAGGAGGAGCTGTCGCCGCTGCAGCGGACCGGTCTGGAAAAGGGTGAGCAGAAACCCAAACGAACCTGGAGGGAGTGGGCGCGAGAGAAGATTTTTGGCAAGAGCCCTATGCAGACGCCCGCGAAAAATCCACAACCTGCCTCGCCGCCGGCGGAGAAACGGTAAGGACCCATGGCGAAAGTCGATCGACCATGGTTGCCGATGTACACGATTCAGCAGGACCCGATGCGTCGTTTTCGTCCGCTTGGATTGGTCGTGCAGCACAAGACCGAAGGGATGGGCATATTTCGCGATTGGATTGCGCGATTCAAAGATCTCACCGGCGGACGGGTCGGGGCCTACGATCGATCGGTGAGCAAGGATCTCATCTTCCCAACCCTGCGGGACTTATCCGACCAGGCACACGACATTTACACCGTCAACAATGTTTCTCCCGATGCCATCGTCGGCCTGATGATGAATGTGCAGTCGGTGCCATCCAAAGGCATGGCCATGATGCAGATCACAGTCTACGGGACAGCGGTGCGCTATCTGACCGAGGAGGAAGAGGCGGAGGCGAAGAAAGACGAGCGGGGGCTGCTGGAAACTCTCCGCGGCCTCGTCGACACCCTGCGGAACTTCATTGAGGAGATTCGGCGGTGGGTCCGAAGCTGACTGTGAAGGCGCCGATTCGGTCAGACACGACGATCACGCCATGAGGTCATGATGACGCGAGAAGGTCGATGGCCGCAGCGGACACTTGCAGCTCGTTTGCTCTTCTGTGGAGCGCTCGTCACTGTCATGCTTGACGTGACGGACACTTGGACGGCGGATTGCTCCACGATTATCGATCTCTATCAACGGGCACAGTGCGCCACGGCGAATATGAAGGCGACAGGGGCCTTGAGTACGGGTAGCGTCACCAGCAAGCAAGGGGCGGTGCCTCAGTATGGCGGTACCGCCGGCTGTACGACGGCCGATTGTGCAGGCGCGTCACAGAGCGGCTACTACAACACCGGTGGCGATGTGGGGCCGCTGAACGCGGCGGGGAACAACGCCTTGGTGAGCGATCCGAATGCCGCGCGGAATACGAATATGCAGACGCAAGCCGGCGGGTGGAATGCAGCGAATACGTCGCCGGTGCAGTCGGCAAATCAAGTCTCGAGTACCTGGGTGACCACTTCGCAAACTGGCAACACGTGCTCGACGACGACGATTTGCATTGAGTATGTCGATGCGGCCTCGACGCCTGTGACCTGCACGGCGCCGGGCACGTCTTCCGGCGTCTGCAATCAGAACTACTCGCCCGCGCTCAC
Source organism: Nitrospira sp. (assembly GCA_035252115.1). Classification (GTDB taxonomy): domain Bacteria; phylum Nitrospirota; class Nitrospiria; order Nitrospirales; family Nitrospiraceae; genus Nitrospira_C. The sequence continues at coordinate 10,665 of DATFDJ010000184.1, forward strand.
CGGGCCGGACTGCGCCAGTCCACCGTCACCCACGAACCCGGTCGCGACGGAAACGTTTTACGATGGCTGTACGTTCTACAAGAATCTCGTGACCACCAATCAAGCTACGCTGGTCTCAAGTACGTGCACCGATTCGGCGGCGAAGGTCCTCACCTGCCCGAATGCCAATGGGCTCAGTTTTGTCTCGCTGCCGGCGGATTACTTTTACAACGGTGCCGGTGGGTGGACGGCCTACTATGCATTCAGCTCAGGGACTCCGACTCCGAATGGATCGGGCGGATACACCCTGTCGTTTGTGGTGAGTGCCAATGCGGCGGCCCAAAATAAATTCGGCTGCACCAACGGGCAATTCGGTGGCGGCACGTGGTCAATCTCAGAGGGGCAAACGGTGAGCGGCTCCGGATGGCCGCCATATTGTAATAGCAAGTGCTCCTGTTGGGGACCGGGGTTGTCGCTCACGCTTGGGTATGCGACATGGACCGGCACCGGTTTCACCGTGCCATTTGCATATGTGTTTAACGGTGTAGCGTCCGGCACCATTCAGGTCATGGGCGGTCTGACCTGGAGTAGCTATAGCGTGAATCCATCCACCGGATGCTGGCAAACCACGTTTCAGTACGAATACACCACGCAGATTCCGGATTCCTGTGCGACCTATCGAGCGAATGCCAATTGCGTGCAAACTGATTCGACCTGTACCACGCTCGATCCGACGACGGGATCGTGCGCGATCTACACCAATACCTATCAATGCTCGGGGGGGCAGGTCTGCTCAAAAACCCAGGATGTGACGAACTGTACGTCTTGCGGGACGGCGGGGAGCCTGGTGCCCTTCTGTACTGATACCTCGACCCCACCGAATACGAACTTCCAGATTGCGGCGACCATGGTAGCCATGGTGAAAGCGGTCCAGGACGGATTCGATAAGGACACGCTGAAGATTTTTACGGGGACGCCTGAGTCCTGCCATTATTCCACGTTCGGGTCGGTCTTTATCGATTGCTGCGCGAATGATCCCACAAAACTCTTCGGCAATTGCTCGGACGAAGAGATTGCCCTGGCGAACGCCCGCAAGGCGAAGGAAGCCCATCTGGTGGGAACCCAGTGCACCGAATGGTGGAGTCTCGGGTTAGGCAAGGTCTGTGCGCAGAAAGCCGATGTCTATTGCGTCTACAACAGCGAACTGGGGCGGATGATCCAAGAGCAGGGACGGCCACAACTCGGCCTGGACTTCGGCTCCCCGCAGCTGCCCAATTGTGATGGGCTGACGCTGAATCAGTTTGCGTCGTTGAATTTCCAGGCGATGGACTGGTCCGAGTTCTTTAGCCAGATTGCGACCACCTTTGATTCGGCGACGGTGTCGGCGGCCATGAAAACACAAGCGTGTCTCTTTAGCGGATCCACGTGCTAACTGATGAGGACGCCAGTGGTCGGACGCGTCATCATCTGTCTGAGTGTGGTGATTCTGATGGTCTCGATCGAGCCCGGCTGGGCGACGCCGCCTAAAAAGAGAGACAGGGCGGATGAGCCGGTGCACCCGTATCGGCAGTGCTTATTGAAGGCCGCCCATTCCTATCAACTCCATCCGCGGTTATTGACGGCCATTGTCCGAGTCGAGAACGGCGGATGGAATCCGTTGGCCGTCTCGATTAACCAGAATGGGCGCGGCTATCCCATGCCTGTGCGGTCGTATCAGGAAGCGGTGAATTTGGTGACACGCCTCTGGAAGCAGAACGTGAACTTCGATGTGGGGCTCGGACAAGTGAATACGATCAACATGGAGCGCTATCGCGTGCATCCAGTGGCGCTCCTCGAGCCCTGTACGAATTTACGATATGCGGCCCGCATCCTCCGGGAGTCGATTGATCGGCATGGCTATAACTGGAAAGCGATCGAGCGCTACAACGGCGTGAATCCGCAGTATCCGTGGAAAGTGATGAAGGAGCTGCAGGGGGTCCGATAGATGCGACACCAATTCGCCGCAGAGGTGGCTTCCGGGAGTGAAGGGCGTCTGGTGCAGCTCTTAACGAAACTGGGCGCGACTGATGTGCGGCGCTTGGAGTTGGGCTATGTCGTCTGGAGCGGAGCGGATGAGCAACTCGCCGTGGTGAAGCACTGTCGCGGCGTCCGCGCCGTATGGCCGGTGATGCAAGAGGAGGTGGAGACCATGGTCAACACAGCATCGGCAGGAAGCGGCATTACGGTCGGAGAGACGGTGCGGGTCATTCGTGGCGGGCTCGGTCTCGTCGGACAGATCACAGAGCTCGCGCAAGGGAAAGCGAAAATGCTCACGTCGTTCTTTGGACGGCCAACTGAAATTGAAATTGCGATCGCAGACGCGGAAGTGGTGCCGCTGCCAGAGGCCTGGCGATGATCAGATTGCTCTGGGGTTGGATGAAGCAAACCCCGCTGGTGCGGTATCCGCTCAAAGCGGTGACATCCGCGAAGCGGTTTCCGCTCATCCAGCCGGTGCCGATCGTGGTGTCACTCGAGGAGCTCGCGCCCGTGTGGCTCCGGCATAATCACGATTTTCGTCCCGCGCAGGGGGAAGTGGGGCGCACGATGACGGCTCCCGCGATGACCATGACGGAGGCCTTGGCTCCGGCGGTGCCAGTTGCACCACCTATTGCCTCGTCGTCGGCCGTCGCGCCGAACCGGGAACAACCGCCACCGGTGATGCCCTCCGTTGCCGCCACGAAACGCGCGCAGTCGTCTGCGTTAGTGCGGGATTTCATCGTGCCCTATCAAGGCATTCTGGACACGCAAGGCGTGCTCGCGCCGATTCTTCGCATGGTCGATGTGTTGGAAGAGTATGGCCAGTGTCCGTCCGTGGTGTTGGAGGCCAAGACGCAGGACGAGGAAGCCGAGGATCTCGTCAGCATTCGCGATACCTTGGCGCAGGTGAACCTCAAGGATCACACCTATCGCGTGACGAAGCATGGGATTGAAGGGTTGTTGGCGACCTACAAAGATCCGGAGCCGCTGATTCCCAAAATGTTGGTGGCCTGCCTGGGGCATGATTTCGGCAAAATTCCGGGGTTTCGTGCGTCAGGGATTTATTCCATGCGCGACCATCCGGCGATCAGCGTCGTGAAAGTGCGCGAGCTCTTTGAGGGTCAGGACGTCTTTTGGTTGGACGAAGTCTGTCAGGTCATCCAATCGCATCATCGTTTCGTGAAGGACGGCTTCGCCACGCTCCTCAAGCAAGCGGACGGCCAGGCTCGAGAAGAAGAAGTGGCCATCGTGTCGCAGTCGTACGAGATCAAAAAATGGGACGATTGGTTTACGGTCCCCCTGTTCCTGGGGATGGTCGAGCCATTGATCAATGTGACACCGGGAAGAGGCCGGACGCCCACAACGCGGAATAGGGAGTGGGCCGCATTCACACATAAAGGTGTGGTCTATTGTCAAACGACGGCGTTGTACCCGGTCGTGAAGGAGATGGCGAAGCAACTAAAAGTCGTGGACATTCATCTGCTACGGCAATCCGATCGCGAACAGGTGATGCGGACGTTGGCTGCATCGCTGCAAAAGGCTGGCGTGTTAGCTGATACGATCGGTGAAGGCTATTACGGGCGGAAATACACGGTGCGGTTACGCAATAAGAAAACACTTGGCGTGTATTGCTTGCCGATTGTTGAAGCGGCGTTTCAGGTGAAACCCTCTGATCTGGAGCAACGCAAGAGTGGATTTTTTGGGTTCATCGATGATGTGGTGAAGGACTGAGAAGAAGGAGGCGGAGATGGAGCTGGACTTCTCAGCGCTGACGCATGCAGGAGCGATCCTGGCGAGTCTGTTCGATTACTTGGACCCGCTCAACTATATGGATGAGGACACCTATCATGCCATGTGGATGAGCATTTTCTCGACCATGTTTCAGGGGACTCTGGCTCGTGTCGGGGCAGGGATCTGTCTCTTCTATTCGTTTTGGTACGGCACCTATAAGCAGAAATTCGGCATCGGCGTCCTGTTCTTTGTGCTGACGACGGCGTTTGCGTATTTTGGCTCCGTGGCGCGGCTGTTCGGGTTGGGAGCGCACTAATGGCGATCGACGGCCAAGGCGGTGGCATTGCAGGCAAAGGGAACCCGGGTCCGCTTTTTGCCAGCAGTAGCGCGCGGCCGAAACCGAAAAGTCTCCTTGAAGCCATTTCCGATATTGAGAAGCTCTCTGCGGTGGAGCGGACGGGCATGGAAATCCCGCCACATTTTCTGTTGCTCAATGAGAAGGTGGGGTATTTCGATGTCGGGCTCAAAGGCGGATGGGCGGACACGTTGGTGAGTGCGATTTACATTCCACTGAGTGTGGGCGTGATGGACCGCGTCATTCCGATCTTTGGGTCAAGCGATCCCAGCCTCGGGGATCAGGTTTTCGCGCTGCTGATCGGGTTGAGTTACACGCTGGGGTACAACATCCTGATGGCCTTCAATCTCGGCGCCTGTTATTTCGGCAAAGTCTGTCGCAATGCGATCTGGCAGTTGTACGGCGGCTTTGTGACCGGCAGCATGATTAAGATGTTTGCGATCTTCTTTATATTCCACATCCTCTACTGGCGCGTAGATCCATCGGTCATCTCGCACGTGCTGACGTCCACGTATATTGCGGCCCGGCCGTTCTTTACGCTCGAACAATGGGACACATTCTTTTTTTGGTGTGTGGACATGCGTAGTGTGCTCTTCAAGTCCGGCGTGTTTGTGGTGGTGAGCACGATTCTCTGTCTCTTGATTCCCGGCATCAGCTTTGTCTTGGGCTCGCTCAGAGCGGCGAAGGAGCACGAATTGCGGAAGCGGTACGATGCGATTTAGGCCATGAAGTGGTGGAGGACAACATGACGAGACGTCGCGGGCGAATGCTGGGGATGATCGCGGCCGTGCTTCTCGTGCCAACGTTCGGCATGACGGCGGATGTCTCTCCGAATGCGTGGATGTTGGCCGCGCCCGATGGAGGCTGTACAGATCTCTCGGTCATCCGCCAAAAAACGCGTGGGCTGGCCACGTGGAATTCCCCCGAAGATTTGGTCAATACGCTGCGCGCGCGGGATGAGAATGTCAGCACACTCACGGCGAAGGTTGAGCCAGGCTATGTCGTGAAGGTGGTCGTTCCGGGACGTGACATCGATGTGGTCTTTGTGCCGTTCACCGTATGTCGCGCGATGTGGCAAGAGAAGTTGCAGCGCTCGACACGATGAGATTCCTGTCAAGCCGCCACGGATGAGTCAGCATATCTTCAATACTGTCTGTCAGGGCCGGTGAAAAGAAATACCTCATGTGCGGCGTGGAAGATGGCTAGCGATTTCTGGGCTTTTAGATGATCTTGCGAAAGGTATTTGTATTGAATGACGGCTTGCCGACGCTGTTTCAGGCAGCACCCACGAGAGAAAGTCTTACCAATGTTGAAGCTTGTGCTCAAGGTCGGAGTTCAACGGGCGCGTCGCCCTTTGCTCTTGAAGTGGGGATTTTCATACGCCAACTGGGATCGTTCATGTGCCGACCATAATCGAACCCCGTAAGTCTCTTGTAACTCTTTCTGCGCTTTGACATCGCCTTTATTGGCTCGGGCAAAGAGTCGTCGGCGATACAAGTCTTCTTCCTCTTGGCTGATGGACCATTGCTCTCTCATCTCATCTCCTTCTGTGTTGTGTGCTCTGAGGGGTGAAAGGAACGGGGGGTTTTACACGAGTCGCGTTCATATTTCAAGGAGGTCAGCTTCAACACCTAATAATGACAAAAACAAGGGTGCAGGCTCGGTCGGAGTCCCTTCAAAGCGTGGGGCAATCACACTTCAAGAGAAGCCTGCACCCCAGAAAACCGTGCCAAACACCCGCCCTGATGTGGACCACCAGTTCTGTCGACTCGCCGGGATCGGGTTCGGCAACCCTTCAGTCGCCTTAGCAGCTGGTTGTCCCGCGCCGTGGTCATCGGACTCGCATTGACGGTCGTGCCTACTGGCACCGAGCATCACAGGCGCGTACCTTGAACCCCAATCCCGCCACCGAAGCAGAGACGGCGCCCTCTGGCTCTCGCGGCATCAGAGCGGCACCAACTCCAAACGGGGGAAACACCTCCTTTCGTTTCTTAGGTTAACCATCCAGGCAAGGGAATCAACCGCACGATATAGGTGGAGAAAATACCACTACAAGATGTAGGACTCGACGTCGAAATGAACGAAGGAACGAGAAGCGCTCGGTCAGGCAGGAGAACTTACAACTGAGCCGAACGTCTCTCAGCCCAGCGCATCGGCCGCATGATCGTACCTAGTGCTGCAACGGCACTGATCATGGCCAACATGACCAATCCGATCAGTAAGTAAAACGCGGCTCGAATATCATGAGGGATATGGTTCATTACTTCTCTCCTCTTAACAGGAGCGGAGGCGGGTTTAGAGAGCTCGTGGTGAATGGTGGGGTCTTGGAGAGGCTTTAGGCTTCCCACTCAACGGTGGCCTGCACACTGCCCCTGCGCTCGACCTCAGGTTCCGTTCATTGTTCCTCTCACCGAGGCCTCCGCTCATTTATCAGATAATGGTCCTTTTTTGAGGGTCAAGGTATAGCGCAAGATCAATGCGACTTCGAGTGGGTTAGGCGAGCAGAAAGGGCGGTGACAAAGGCACCGCCGTTAGCAGGCAAGAGCAGCAAATAGGGGAACCACGATCCGGTCGTCGTCAGTACATCCCTGGCCTTTGAGCTCCCCGCCAGGAACCCGGGATTCGCTGGCTGATGCGCCGGCCTCAAGCCCGGCGCTCCAGAGTGAGGGCCCCAAGGGACGGCCCTAATTCCATGGTTGACTGTCGTCAACAGGCCGGGGCGCAACCGTGGGAAACACCGGCTCCTGTTTCTGAAGCGTTGAGCCCTTCGCCGGTTCCTTCCGCGTGCGACGGTGCTTGAGGTATTGCCGGTAGCCTCGCCGCACGATGTCGCGGAACAGCTCGGTTCGAGCGACCGGCTGATACCGCATCAAAAGACGATGGAGCGCCTGATCGGTCTTATCATCTTGCCGAAAATAAAACGCTTGCTTGCGAGGGTATAAGCGCATGGATCTCCTCCATGCCTTAGACCGCGATGGCCGCTGACGGCTCATTGCCATGAGGGGCGGTCTGTGCCGGGGTACTCGACTTGAGCTCGTGCGCTCCACGAGACGCTTCTTCACCGTTTCCCGCTCCATACTTATATTCCGCGATGGCGAGATAGCCTCGGGTATTGGCATATTGCGCATCTGGCATGAGGACACATCCGTCACGGAACTGTTTCAGAAACGGGAACAGGAGCTTCGCACCCCCGCCGCAAAAGAGAATCGATTCGAACGCCGCCGCGTGTGGTCCCCACAGATCGGTCATCTTCGTGAGGATTTGACTCGCCCGATCTTTTGCGAGCTGGGTCACGCGTTCCTGAATGCTGTCATGGGGATAGGCCCGTCCTTGGTAACGGATTTCCGCTTCACCTCGGTGCGCGCGTTCCACCTCATAGGGATCGACTACTCGGCCGAGTTTCGGCGTGAGCTCCTCGGCGACGGTCGCCAAAATATCATGGACGCCCAGGACATGCCCCGCCGAGGCCTCGCCTAACAAGTCTCGTCCCGTCATGCCGATGAGCTCGGTGGTCCAGGTCCCAATATCGACGATCGCCACCTTCGTGGTCGGAGTCGCAAAGGCCGGATCGCTGAAGTAGGCGCCCACGCCCTGCGGGACAATCATGACCTCTTGTGCGTGCAGACCGGATTTCACGATCTCTCTGACGATGTCGCGGGAATCGGGTGCGATGTAGTTCTTGAAGGGAAGGCCGGTGACGATACTGGACCGGGCGGGAATCCATTGTTTGGCGTGCGCGATGATCGCCTTGTAGGCCATTGACGTCCACCAGAGATTGTGGAGATTCGAATAGCGATCGTCTTTGCCAATGGCCCGTTCGCCCACGATGCATCGGAGGCGCTCGACGACGACCTCATCGTCAGCCTGCTCATTTCCGATGCTCCTCATCATGGTCGGGGCGATGCCGGCGACGACCGAGGGAAACATCACCCGCTCGCCATCTTCACGCAGGATCTTTGTAAACCCATAGCCGATATCGAGGCCGACCAACTGGCTGGCCGCCTTTCCGTTCCCCTCTGACTCAGATTTCGGATTCCGTCTCCGTCCCAGTTTCTTCTCTGTCATGTCGTCCTCCTTTGTGGTGTGAGCGAACTCCCGTGACAAAGGAGTATTACTGTCGGGCGGTCAGTAGATGGCAGACTGTCGAAGCTGCGTCGCACCGTCGTCTCGCGCAACCCCAAAAATGCGACGGCTGCGGCACTCACAGATGCGAAACGACGCGCCGAACAAGGGAATGCGAAGCACGCTTGGGGTTGCATGCAACCCCAAAGCGGACAAAGGAGTTTCAGGTTGAAGATGGAGCAAGCAGCGAGGTTGTGACGGGGCCTCTGTATAGATGGTAGGGACGATTTCTGGCGAAAATCGCGCTAAGTTACGGACAATCCGATAGAATTCCAGTTTTTTCGCCTCCTGACTTTCTCACATGCCTCCAGAAGGCGATCTCTTTCCCATCTTCGGACCTGCTGCTCTTCCACGTGTGCCGATGATCCAGTGATCAGTCGGTGCGACGTAATACCCAAGCAGCGAACCAAGGAAGGAGTGAGACCGCGGCGAGAAGCAGAGCGCTGAGGTCAGCTGAACAGTTTCTGAACACATAACATATATAGAATATATGTCACAGCACAGGCTACTACAGAACGGAGGTACACAGAGCGTCGCCGCCGAGACCTCATCCAGGGACCCGGTCTCCCTTTCGGACATGCATGAAGACCCGGCACACCGCGCAGGTCGTCTCGAGGAATATGCGACCGTCTCACAACAAGCGCCGGTGAATCTGACCTACTTTGATGAGCTCGAATTGAAGGACAAATTTCAGGGCTTGCTCAAAGATATTGTGGCTCGGCGGCCGCAGCTTCTCAAATACTGTTTCAACCAACTGGCGACCGCGCTGAATCCCCGCTGGTCGGAAAAGCTCTATGAAGCTCGGTTAGAGCGGATGTTTGAGGACGAGCCGGATCTCACCCCATCGACGGCGACGATGCGGCTTCTCGGGACGATTCGGATGCCGGAAACGATGAAGCCGTTTATCCTGGTGAAAGCCCAACGGGTCAAGCGGCGGCTCCTCCAACGCCGGCTGGATCAAGAGAAACGTAACCTGCGTCAGGATGGGGTGTGAGATGTCAGGCCGAACCCATGCGATGGTACCAGCCGCTCTGGCGGCGACCCTCTTTAACGCCGACCCTGTACTGACCCTCACGGCCGCTGCGGCAGGGTTGGTACCCGATATTGATGAGCCGTGGTCGGTGATCGGCATGCGTTTGTGGTTCTTGGCGTGGTGGATGAAATTTGTCTTTGGCCATCGCACAGTGAGTCATTCGTTGCTGATGGTGGTGACGGTAGCCATTGTCGGGATTGTGGCGCTGATGCCGATCAAGATGGTTCTGGCTGTGTCGATTGGATTAGCGACCCATCTCGTCCTGGATGCGATGAGTGGAGGAGTGCAATTGTGGTGGCCGAAGAAAGATCGGTGGGTCCTGGGTCGGTATCCCGTATATGGAGGGATGGACCAGCTGCTGCTGGTGGTGGCGATGATGGTCGCGGTGGGGTGTTTGCTGATGCGCATTAGTGAGGAAGTGCGAACGGCCTCTGATGAGGGGCAACAGTCCGTACAGGCGATTCAGGGGGAATAGTAGGGAGAGGGGAGTAGGAATGGCGGATTGGACACAGGAAGAGGATCGGGCGATCTGGTTTGACCTCGGTCAGGAGATCCGGCAGCGTCACGAGCGCTGCCTCGGACCGATGCCGATGTTGTTGAGTGAAGCTGATGGCTATATCTTGCCTCAAGCGTTTTTCTTCCGAACGGTCACGGAGGTGTATACCGTGCCCTATCCGATCGACCATCGGGCGCCGGTCCTCGAGCTCCTAGTCGGATGGGCGCGCGAACGCGGCGCGTTCGCGATTGGAGCAGTCTTTCAAGGTGTGTCGCCGGAAAAAGAAGGAGGCAAGATCCATCTGCGGCCAACCATACTGTCAAGTTTGCGGGGTGTCGGGCGCTTTGAGGGATGGATACTCGAAGTTAATCAGCGGATTGATCGGGATGGATCGGACTTGGTGCTACAGACGCCGTTGGTGCGTCGAGTCGGTCCGAATACCTCAGGGACAGAGTGGGAGGCAGAATTGGGCAGCGGCGACGTGCTGCGAGGGCCGTGGCCGAAACGAGTGCCGCTCTGGTCGGTCTCGGCGGCGAAGCGCTGAGTCATCAGCGCGAAGCCGCATCACAGGAGCAGCGAGCGAAGCAATGAGATGGACAGATCCAGTCTGGTTCTTAGTGGGCTATTTTGCCTCGCTCTGGCTGAACTAGGACCGAGCTGAAGATTCAGGGGATGGGCTTGCTTCGGAGCCGCGAAGCCCTCGCAAGGTGAGGGCGAAGCGGCGTCTGCCTACTCAGGACAGGCGAACGACGAGGGCGCGCTGGGCTCGGAGAGCGTGATACTTTCCTGCCGCGGAGTCCTCGCACAGCGAGGGCAGAGCGGCCATTCCTCGCTAAGGAGAATTTACTGTCGCCGTAAGGCGTCGCGCAGTGCCTGCCGGGAATTCTCTTCTTGAGCTGCTCGCTGATCTTGTCGGGTGGCATGAGCCCGCGCGAACGAATCGATCTCGCGGTTGCTGATGGTCACGAGCTTGCGCCGTTCTGAAGCTTGGAGGCTAAAGCGCGAGGATTTCATCGTCGGGCTCCTTTCTAAAGTGAATGGCATCAGACAGAGCCTCTGCGAGCGTAGCGAGCCGCCTTTAGGTTCTGCAGTGCTAAAACTGGCGTCCTTCGCCAATCGGAATTCCGGGTTTTCTCGGTTTCTCAAGCGACGGGACGGCCAGTTTCATCCGAACGATGCAGCGACCGTTCTCAGCATCCCAGTAGCGCTCCTGTGTCACCGGCACGGCGCGGCTGAGTTCGTCGGCGGTGATCCATCCCTTGGAGCGGGAGAGGGCGATGCCTTTCTTTATCTGCTGGATCGCGCGGGCTTGTGCCAGATCGCAGGCCAGCGATTCGTTCCGAGTGCCACGACCGGACCATCCCGTTCCCGTAATCAAGGTCGATTCGCTGATGCGCGGATCGGGCATCGGGATGCTGGTCAACTGATCCTCGGCCCAGAGGGTCGCGGGGATGATGAGCAGAACAAGCAGGCTCAGCGTGATCATGTGACGCATGGCGCACCTCCGGATAATTGGTCAGTCAGTGAACACCTGACGGCATGTCTACTCGCGAAGCGAGTCTCCGGGCGGCACGTAGATAGGAGATCGAGCGTGAATGCGTGCGGGAGCAGACCGGTGCACGATGGGTGGACAATCCCATGCATGGAGCGGTACTCAGGCTCAACCACACGCATCCACAGTCGAAATGTCTTATCGGATCGCGCGAAGATTCTGTCGAACCCTCGCTGGCGCTGTCGTCAAATTGACCGTGTACAAGCGCGGCCGTCTCGCCATCATGACTTGGATGAAATTCATGGTCGCGAGCACGAGAAGAAACGTCATGACACTCACGACGCTGAGCGGGAAATGGGTGATGAAACATGTCATGGCGTCCTCCATGATGACGAGATGAGCAGGTGGGGCGCTTCTGTTGGTCCGCAGAAGCCACGGTGGACGGTGTTCTCAGCAGCCTGCCGTCTCAGGCGAGATCGGTGGAGGCCGCAGCGAGGCAGCGCTCCACCGTCACATAGCGACCTTAGGCCGCCTTCTTCTTCAAGACTTCGTACGTGAAGGCCACCATTTCGAGGCGGCTTCGGTTCTGCTGGGACGCTTTATCCTTCCAGACGTTCTCCTGCAGCTTCCCCTCAATCTTGATACGATCGCCGGTGCCGACCGCTTGGGCGAACGCTTTGCCGGTCTCGCCATACAGGATGACGGGAATGCGGGTCGTGTTCTTCTTCCGCTCGTTTCCGCTGTCGTACTCGTTGGTCACGTACAGCGTCGTGCTCGCGACCGGGTTGTTCTTGGTGATCCGCAGCTCGGGCTTGACCCCGACACGGCCTTCGAACTCGACGTGGTTGCGATCGTTCCACGGCTTGCTGCTGGTGGATGTGGATGGGGTAGTGCTCATGAGAAACCTCCCGTGAAGGAATGCAGGCGTGACTTACGCGGCCCGCGAAGCGAGAACGGTGATCAATGGAGCCTGTGTCTCGCGCACGAAGGCTCGCAGGGTTCGAGTCACATGCCGGCGCAAGTGCTCCGTCGTGACCTGTCGAATCATGACTGTGAACCTACTGGCGCCCTCAGGCGCCCGGGCGATCATCAGATGGGCGAAGGCCCCTGTCCGACGATCGTAGAGACGAAACGATTGCCGATGAGCGGAGTAGGCGTCGAGCGAGCCGACGATCTGCGTGGTCGTCGCGCTGCCGATCACGGCAATGGCCATGCTAAGCGGCGTGGGAAAGTGGTAGCGCTTTGTCGTCATGATGTCCTGCCTCCTGGTCAAGGAAACCGGTTTCATGACGGTATTACCTGCCGGCCTCGCCGGCCGCTTGTCTCTCTGTGCGACCATGTGGAGGAGACTGCCCACAGCAACGAGGAGACCGCGGGTGCTGAATCGGGCTAACATAGATGTCTCCTTTCGATGAGCGAAGGGCGAGGCATGGAACAGCGAGCACTGTTGAAGAGGTAGGTAGCAGATCGCTCAAGAAAATTTTCGCCAGTTGGACGCCTGAGTGATACACTTCTTCAAGTGTCCGTCACTGAGGAGGAGAGTCCATCATGATCATCACGAAAGCCGTTGCATTGAATCGTGCGCCAGACGTGGCAGCCGCGATGACGTATGGCCATGTGAGAACGTGGCTGATAGATGGCATTGAAGTGCTGTTGGAAAGTGACCTGGCCAAGGCGCTGCTCAAGTGGCGGAATCGACGGCGACGACGCAATACGAGATTGACGGAATCAGAGTGAGTGGTGTTCGTTGGATGCCTGTGCGGCGCCCGTGGCGAGCTGATCGACCAATTCATTCATGGAGACGCCGCTGTGCGCCGGTACTTTCTGCCAGGTGATCGTCATCGGGCAGTCGGCGATAAAACGGACATACTCTTGCGTCGTCGGGGTGTTGGCTTTCCAGCGTCCGGTGGCCCACTGTTCGATGCCGGCATAGTCGTAGAAGACAGTGACAGTCTGATGGCCCATCTGCCGACAGTGCGTGAGACCGTGAATCACGGCTTGTAGTTCCGCCGCGACATTCCGATGCACCGCCATATACGACTTAATGACGTGGCTCGCGTGACGCATGAGCTCGCGACCGTCCTGTTGAATGACGAACGCCCAGCCGAATTTCAGGCTGTCGGCGTCTTGGACACAGGCGCCATCGACCCAGAGCTCGATCGTCCCGGCGGGCACGGATGGCAGTGGTGCGCATGAGACGGACCCGGATGGCCGCGTTGTGCTTGGGATCGGTAGCGTGAGCGCGGCCCACGCTTGCGCAATGCGGGCCAGCATATCTGGTGTAGGGTGGCTCAGCTCATTCGTGACATACCGCGGGCCTTGCTTGCCAGCATAGACCACCAGGCGTCCGAGTGGCGAGAGGCAACCAGGCATCTGCGGATTCGCCTCGAAGAGCGCAATCTTATGCCCATAGCCGTTCGGAGTCGGATCGACAAAGGGTTCGGCGACAAAGGCCTGGCGCTGCAACGCGATGGCAAAGTGTTGGGCTATAGCCGTGACGGTCATCTGGATCCCCCGGGTGTCTTGGAGAGTATCGATCAATGCTGCAGTTGAGACTGCCCACGGAGTGGGCCCATGGTATTGGCAGTGCGTTCAAACGCACGAGGATCACGATGAAGGAAGATGAAACACCTGAACGGCGAGTTGCACCTCTCTATTCCGGTCATTATTGATGTGAAATCGGTACTGATACCAACCTGGCTCTCGAATTGAAACCAAGCCGAGATAATTGGGGTGCTCTCGTGTGGCCTCCTCAATGGTGCTGAGGACAGACGTCAAATCCTTATTTGGGACGAACAGGACGATGGCTGCCTTCGAATCGCGCCACGTAAGATAAGACAGCAGTTGAGTGATGGTGTCCAAGTAGACCTTCTTGCCTCGCCAATACTTCAGCTCCGCAACGAAGACGTTACTTCCCTCATGTCGAAGCAGGATGTCCGTTTTACCAGTCTTGTTGAATGTTTCACCGGTCGCGCTTCCCTCAAAGTTCGGCTCCAAAATCAGTAAGAAGTGGTCGCGCAGATGTTCTTCGTCCTTGCCGGCATAGGTACTCGGCAATCTCTCAAACTGCTTTCCGACATCGAAGGTGATCTTCAAGATCTGCTGATAGATGGATTCATCCAGCGCGGGTTCTGGCTTATATCCCTTTTCGGTTACGATCGGCCTGGGCTTGGTCTGAATGGCCGGTGTCCTCTTGGCCGGAACAGCGAAGGTGGCAGGCGTGCTTGCCGACTTTCTGACCGGAACTCCCAGGGACGAAATCAGATCATGCTTCTTGAGAAGCTGTGCTTTCCTAGCATCGAACGCCTGCGTCGCAATCTGCTCGATCGACGCATTGAATGCGGTCAGGTCTTTGGTGAGATGCTCATTCTGAGCAACCAGTTGTGCGACGGTTCTGTCCGCCGCACTTTTTATGGCCTGAGCATCCATATTGAAGTTGACCATCTCAAACGTGATTTCCTGCCCCTTGACGGCAATCTGAGGGGGAGACATGGTCCACGTACTTGCTCGAACTTTTAACAGTTCTGCATGCCCTGTAAACGGCACATGAAAGGTGAAGACGTCTTTTGGGTAGGACTTGCCTTCACGAACAAAGTAGCTATGGGGGTGCATCTCTGCGGGGATCATTCGCTCTTCTGTCGAGACACTCATTTGATCGCCGTGGATTTCAAGTGGAGTAATCGCGTAGCCGCTGACAAGGTGCGCAATGTACTGAGCCTTGTTGACATTCAGAATGTAATCATCGGATTGGCTGTTGATGTCCTGCGTAATCCTCTGCTTCTGGTTCTCGATCATGGAATAGCCGTCATATTCCGCGAACGCATGAAACTCGGTCACCGCTCCTCCTTATGCATGAAAATGATTAGCCTATCTATACAAGGCCTCAACAATACAATGCATGTTGGCAGGGAGCAAGATCGTCGGGATGGCTGATCGGCATGACGGAGGGGCGATGAAGATAATGCGATCGTCGTGGCACACGCACGGTCACCTTGCGTGAAAGCATACAAGCGGTCTTGATCACACCGGCATCACGCACCGTATCAGGCATGGATGACGTTCAGTCCAAGCACCTCTTCGAACAGATCATAATCTCGATCCCGATGCAGCAACGAATGGCCTTCCAGAAGACAGAACGTCGCAATGAGCGTATCAATCGTTCTGCGCACCGTGCGTCCAGCCTCTCGCAGGCGCCGATAGTTTGAGGCAGCTTCGACCGCCACACGAATGGTTCCGGTTTCAAAGATCTCAAACTTCAGCAATTCGGTGTGGACGGACTGGAAGTCCCGTACCGTCGTGGTGCCTTGCAAGACTTCACACAGGATCAAATCTGTCAGCGCCAGGCGCTCGCGAGTGAGA
>DATFDJ010000185.1:0-55347 GCA_035252115.1 Nitrospira sp.
CCACGACCCTTAGTCAAACCAGCGGCGACGCACCCGTGGAATCGGTTCGGCACCTTCGCGCACCGGCGGCCTCCAGAGGCGATCCTCTAACCGGACATTTCTATTGTGGCAAGAAGCGGACATTTCTAAAGTGGGTGGACAGCTTACCGTCCAACGCTTGTCATCCGCCTGATGAATGGGTATCCTGTCGAAGAACGAGGGAGCAAGATGACTACGGCCGGCATGCTCAAGGCCAAACGCGATGAGATTCTCCGACTCGCAGCACGGCATGGCGCCAGCAACGTGCGCGTCTTTGGATCTGTCGCACGAGGAGAGGCCGGTGCAAGGAGCGACGTGGACTTGTTGGTCGAGATGGAACAGGGACGTAGCTTGCTGGACTTGATAGAACTCAATCAGGAACTAGAGACATTCCTCGAACGAAAGGTTGATATTCTTACTGACGAAGGTCTGAGCCCCTACCTCGAACAGCGCATCCATGCCGAAGCCATCCCCTTATGAAGGATGACCGTATCTATCTCCTCCACGTCCGGGACGCTCTTCAGCAGATTCAAGAATACACGGTAGCCGGTAAGGAGAGCTTCTTTGCGGATCGAAAGACCCAAGATGCAGTGGTACGCAACCTTGAAATCATAGGTGAAGCAATCAAGCGAGTGTCCGCATCCTTGAAAGAAGCACACCCCGATGTCTCATGGAGGCCCATTGCCGGCATGAGAGATAAGTTAATTCACGATTATTTTGGTATTGACCTAAAGCTCGTGTGGGATGTTATCGAACGAGATTTGCCGAATTTCAGACTCAAAGTTGTTCAACTTTTGGAATATCTCGAGAAGAAATCGTGAGGCCCTGAGATTTTGCAGGCCGAGGCTTATCGCCCTATTCTGAAATGCACGATCGTTCCTTTTTCCCCGCTGGCCCAGGCGAGGGAAGGAGCCGGGAAGGAGAGGCCGAAGAGAGAGACCTTGGCGATGGAGCCGTGCTCCTGCCAGGTGAATCCGCTGTCAGTAGTTCGGTAGAGCATGCCGCGCTCGCCCACGATCCATCCGGTCTGGGGATCGGTAAAGCGGACATGCAGGAGATCGGTCAGCTTCGTGCAGGTGCGTGAGCAAGGCAGCGTACGATCCATCCAGGTTTGGCCGCCGTCGGTCGTTTGAAAGAGCGCGCCGGCATTGCCGACGGCCCAACCGGTCGACGGATCGGAAAAGAACACGTCAAAGAGCGTGACGGCTCCCTGAGGTTCGAGCGACGTCCACGTTGCGCCCCCGTCGTCGGTCAGGAGAATCGTGCCGACGCCTCCCACCGCGACGCCGTGACGTTCAGAGATAAAGTGCACGGCATAGAGCGCTGCGTTCGTCCGGCTCGTTTGTTCGGTCCACTGCACGCCGCCGTCCATCGTGTGAAGAATCGTCCCATTCCCTCCGACGATCCATCCCAATTTCGGTGAGGGAAAGTTGATCCCATACAGCGGGGCCTGCGTATCGACGGACTGCGGCACCCAGGTTTCTCCCCCGTCTCGGCTCATGCGGATGGTCCCGTTCGCGCCGACGATCCACCCCTGTTTCTGATCCAAAAAATAGACGTTCGTCAGCAGCGCCGACGTCCCGCTCGAAATTTTCTTCCAACGTTTGCCGCCGTCAACGGTCTTGAGGACGATGCCGCCAGAGCCCACTGCCCAACCCAATTGAGGCGTACGAAAATTCAGGCCCAGCAAGGTGGCTTCCGTATGGCTGGATTGCACGGTGACGGCGAGCGGACTGTCGGCAGCCCATGAGGGCGACGCGCTGAAGACGGCGGCAAGCAGCAGACTGGCGAGCGGCCGGGCCCTGCGGCTCATTGCGACGCGTGATCTTCCTGGCGGTTGGAATTGAAGAAGCCCGGGTCCGGCATGCCCTTGGGTTGAATGGTAAACGTCCCGGCCTCCAACGTGAGCCATTTTTTCGGTGTGCAGCAACTGCCGTCCGGCAACACGTCCCATGAGCCGCGCCGGACGACCAGCGGACCGGTCGCGAGATTGTCGAAAAACTCTCCCTTTTTTCCGACGCCGTACAAATTTCTTCGCGGAATGCGCGCCACGATTTCCGTGTCGGTCCAGGACACAACCTGCGCCGCAATGCCGTTGAACAGGACTTCCGTGCGAGACACATTCTCGCTGAGATCCTCCTGTTCCTTCCGTTTGTAGGCCTTCTGATTGATGCCGATATAAGCGTGCTCGGCGGTCATCAAGAAGCCGCCGAACCCCGATCCTTTGATGGTGACGAGTTCGTCGAGTCCCCCGGTTTTTGGCTCGTACGAGGCAATCGCCGGCGTCACCAGTGTAAAATTGCCCGCCTGCGTGGTCACTGTGTCCGCTGCTGCGCAGCAGGACCCGTCCGGATTTGCCTTCGTCGCGCCGCGATAAATGACAATGGGACCGCTCTTGGCGCTGAAGGGCACCCACACGTCGATACGTTCGTCTTGCCAGCGGAAGATCGGCGCGGGCACACCGCCGATCTCAATGCGGTTCTGTCCTGTGTTGAAATCTGCAAATGCGAACGGGCTCGGACCGCTTTCCGAGTAGAGACCGAAATGTTCACCCTTGATCTTCAAGAGGGTGCCGATCGGCGCAGTGTTCGGGGTGACGCTCGTCACTTTTGGAACATGCACGGTGAATGTGCCGATCGTGCGCTCGCGGCCGTTGGCCTTCAGGACGACGGGACCGGTTTCCGCGTCCAACGGCAGATGGACGACGATGGTGTGGTCCGACCATTTGTCGACGGGCGCAGGGTGTCCTCCGAACGTGACTCTGTCCTCCGCGCCTTTGGCGGCGCCGAAGCCTTGCCCGAACAGGACCACTTTTGTTCCGACCGGTCCGCTCGCTGGATCGAAGCGGACCGTTGGAATCAAGGTCAACGGCATACGGTTGCTCACCGTATGCTGCACCGGCACACAGCAGGAGCCATCGGGAAGCGGATCGGACGATGCCAAACGGATCGCCACGTCCCCGGACGTCGCATTGGCCGGCACTTCGACTTCGATCCGATCGTCTTTCCACCGGCGCGGCCGCACCACCAGGTCCCCGACCATCACGTCGTTGACGCCGAACATCGTGTTCGGGTCCCGCGGGCCGGCGGTCACGCCGAAATGCTCGCCGAGGATCTCGATGGTGTGACCCGGTTCGATTTCAGGCGGATTGACCGAGTTGATCTTTGGGTAGACCAGGGTGAAAGTCCCTGCCGAGAGCTTCTTCTTTCCAATGGAGACTTCGACGGGGCCCGTATGGGCTTTGGAGGGAACTTTCACTTCGATGACGTCGGGATCCCACCGTTGGATCAAGGCGGGAAGGCCGTCGAACGTCACACGATTCACTTGTACCGACTTGAAGGCGCCAAGACCTTTGCCCATGATCGCGACCGTGGCTCCGGGAACGCCGGTAGACGGTTGCAATTGAAGCGTCGGTTTCGGCGCTGCCGCGAATCCTTCCGCGGAGAACAGAACGAGTAACGCGGCTGCGAAAGCGACCACGACCCTCATGAGGCTTTTGATCTCCTTCTCATCTGTCATTCGGAAGAACGAAGGCGCCCTGCGTGGCACGAGAACCCCACGCACCGGACTCAGAGAGCAAAACGGGGGTACAACGTGGAGCGAGGGACGAACGGACTATAACAAGCGGTTTTTTCGAGTGTCAAGGCGGCCCGCACCGGACGCGGGCCGACGGCTGCTCTCCTTTATCTCACAGAGAGAATCAGTTCGATTTCGACCGCCGCCCCCCGAGGCAGCTCCGCCGCGCCCACCGCCACCCTGGCATGGCGGCCAGCATCGCCGAACAGGGACACCAAGAGATCCGACGCGCCGTTGAGGACCTGCGGTTGATCGGTGAAGCCTTCCGCCGACGCCACATGGCCCACGACTTTGACGACTCGAATGATGCGTTCCAACGAACTCAGCTCTTGTTTGGCGATGGCCAATGCATTCAGCAGCGCCAGCTTCGCGGCCGCCATCCCCTGCTCGACCGTCAAGTCACGCCCCAGCTTTCCCGAATAGGCCAGTTGCCCGTTCTGCATCGGCAGCACGCCGGAGAGAAACAGCAGCTCACCCACCTTCACGGCTGGAATGTAGGTCGCAACCGGCTTCGGCGCCTGCGGCAGCTCCAGACCGAGCGTTTTTAATTTGTCTTCGTATGACATATCTTGACGTTCTTTCGTGTTTCGAGTTTCGTGTCCCGGGTTTCGAGAGAACGCAACTTGAAACATGCAACGCGAAACTCTTGTGCTTTATGCATCACGCTTCACGAGCTAGCCTGCCTGCAGTGCATCGAGAAAGCTCTCGCCGACCGGCAGCGCTTCTCCCCGAAGCGCCTCGACAACCGTTTGTCCCAGGTCAGAAGCCGTGGCTCTGGTTCCCAGATCGACACCTTGGGCCAGTTTCGGTCCCGTCAGGATGACGGGCACATATTCTCTCGTCGGGAGTCCGTGCCCCTTGTTGAGGTCCCGTCCGTGGTCGGATGTGACGATCAAGAGATCCCCGGAGCGAAGCTGTTCCAACAATGTGAGAAGCCGGCGGTCGAACTCCGAGAGCGACGCGGCCGCGTCTTCTGCACCGGCTTGCAGGACATCGAGTGAAGCATGGATCAATCCGCGCGGCACCTTGGTGAACATCTTGTTCACTTCCTCGAACGCCGTGCTCCACCATCCGTTCTGCAACGTTCGTGTGAATCCCCTTCCGCTGAACAGATCGCCGACCTTTCCAACCGCAATCAAAATCTGGCTGGCCCGGCTCAGGACGTCCAACATCGTCTGGTTCGGCGGCTCGATCGCCACATCGCGGCGAGTCAAGTCGAGCCGCCAGGTCGTCTCCTCGCCGGTCAATGGATAGGCGACGAATCGCCAGATGCCCCACGTTTCATTCAATTTTTTCCGTGCTTCACGGCACATCTTCAAGAGGTCCTGCGATGGCAGAACGGTTTCATGCGCGGCGATATGACAGGTCCGGTGCCCGTCCGTCCACACGATCGGAGCCTTCGCAGCCAGGTGTTCCTTGCCATAGCGATGAAGCATGTC
Organism: Nitrospira sp.; assembly: GCA_035252115.1. Taxonomy (GTDB): domain Bacteria; phylum Nitrospirota; class Nitrospiria; order Nitrospirales; family Nitrospiraceae; genus Nitrospira_C. The sequence goes on from DATFDJ010000185.1 coordinate 5,034, forward strand.
TGCGCCGGTCGCGACCTGGTTTCCCAAGATGGTATGGCCCAATATCTGTTCAATTTCTACGCGAAGTTTGTCCGGATATCCATGTGAATAATCAGGAGCGGTCGTCTTAATTTGACAGCCGGCCAGTTCCCAATGTCCGATCAAAGAATCGGTGCCGTTCGACTGGAATCCGAGCCGGCCGAAGCAGCCGATCGGCTGGGCCATCGCTCGCAAGCCTTTGATGGTAGCGACATGACCGAGCCCCAGCGATTCGAGCGTGGGGAGATTGAGTCCACCGACCGCCTGAGCCAGATGCGAGAGGGTATGCGTCCCGGCATCCCCGTACTCCGTGGCGTCCGGCAGGGCGCCGACCCCGAGACCTTCGATCGTGAGGAGAATGACTCGGTTGATCATGCGCGCACTATAGCAGAATGCGGCGATGGACGTGAGGAGTCTTATCAGTGATGATGCGCTGCTCGCCACTGAGCGACGATGGCCAAGCTGGCGCTGGTGCCGATGCGGTCAGCTCCCGCTTCGAGCATCGCCTTGGCGGTCGCCCAGTCTCTGATGCCGCCGGACGCCTTGACCTTGATCGTGCCGCCGACGGCCTTTTTCATCAACTCGATATCGGCCACCGTGGCGCCTCCCGCACCGAAGCCCGTCGAGGTTTTGACATAATCGGCGCCGGCCTCCACGGCCAAGCGGCACGCGGTGAATTTTTCCTGATCGGTGAGATAGCACGTTTCCAGAATAACTTTGTGCTCCACTTGGGGCGTGGCCTTGACGACTTCGGCGATGTCTTGCCGCACCGCGTCCACGTCGCCGGACTTCAGCCGGCTGACGTTGAGCACCATGTCGAGGACCGTCGCACCGTGGGACACGCCGTCCAATGCTTCAGCGACTTTGACGGCGGTCGTGTGGCCGCCGAGCGGAAACCCGACAGGGATGCCGACTCGAATCGGCGCTCCATGAACGGCTTCGACCGCCTCCGCCGCATGACACGGAGGCACGAAGATCACACCGAATCCCTGCGCTTTCGCCTCCTGACAGAGCCGCAAGACATCGCTCCTGGTGGCCTCCGGCCGCAGAATGGTGTGATCGATCAGCGAGGGAAGATCCCAATGGCTCGTGTGCAGCATGATGTCGTTCTTATAGCCGATCGGCGTCCCAAATCGCCAGACGAACAAGTCTCGTCATGCGTGATACGTGAAACGAACAAAAGAATAGACGGTTCCGTTCCCGTAATGCCGCCTCACGCTTAACGCTTAACGTATGACGACTAACGCTTTACGTCCGCGGGTGCGCCCGCCTGAACGGCCGCTTCTGATATTTTTCCACCGCGAGATTGTGCTCGGCCAAGGTCGTGGAAAACTGATGGGTCCCGTCGTTGCGGGAGACGAAATACAGGGCGCGTGACGCGGAGGGATAGAGGGTCGCTTTGATGGCTTCGACACCGGGGTTCGCAATGGGGCCTGGCGGAAGACCGGTGAACTTGTAGGTGTTGTAGAGGCTGGGGCTCGACAAATCTTTCTTTCGGATATTGCCGTCGAAACTGGTCAAGCCATAGATGACGGTGGGGTCGCTTTGCAACGGAATGTGCTTCTTCAGACGATTGTGGAAGACGGCGGAAATCTCCGGACGTTCGCCGTTGGCGCCTGTTTCCTTTTCGATGATCGACGCGAGCGTCACAACTTCGTGTTCCGTCATGTTCAGTTCCTGCGCACGCGCCCGCAGGTCCGGACCGAAGACCTGTTTGAAATGGTCCACCATCGCCGTGACGACGTCTCTCGCCTTCATCGAGCGGGGAAACTTGTAGGTGTCTGGATAGAGGTAGCCTTCCAGACTTTCCGTCTTGAGGCCGAGCGAGGCGATGAAGATACGGTCATGGCCGAGACGCAGGAATTCGGTTGGGTCGGTCACGGCATGTTGCCCGAGCAGAACGGCGATCTGCGCCATCGTCAATCCTTCGGGGATCGTGATCGGTCTCAGCAGAACCTGTCCGCTCAGCATCTTGGACAGAATGTCGGCCGGCACCATTCCGGCGTTCAATTCGTACTCGCCTGCATGGATCTTCCGATCGGCGGATTGTGCCCGTCCGAGGAGCACGAAGGCGGCCCGGCTCTTGATCAGATGCTCCCGCTCCAGGAGTGCGGCGACCTGCTGAAAGGTCGAGCCGTCCGGGATCATGACGATCTTCGAAGGAGGGTGCTCTTGCGGGGGGACGGCGGGGCCTTCAGCCCATTTGATCACGCGATAGGCGGCGACGCCGAGTGCCGTCGCGGTGATCAGCAGCATGACCAGGATGGTGCGGAACTTCATCGGGCGTCTCTTCTCTGTCGGGAGCAGTGCCGGCCTCCGGGTCGTCCACAGCCGCGGCGTCAAGACCGGCCAGGTAGCTCTGCAGCAGAATCGCGGCGGCAATGCGATCCACCGCGCCCTTCCGCTTTTTTCGGCTCACGTCGGCGGCGATGAGTAAATCTTCGGCCGCCTTCGTCGTCATCCGCTCGTCCCAGAGGACCAGCGGTACCGGGAGCGACTCCTCCACCCGTGCGGCGAATTCCCGCATCGCCTGCACCGCCGGACCTTCCCGTCCATCGAGTTGAAGCGGAAAGCCCAGGACGACGTGCCCCACGTCATGAACCGAAACCAGTTCGGCAATATGCGCCAGATCCCGGTCCAGCGTCCGCCGTTCGAATGTTTCGAGCGGTTGGGCGGTCCAGCCCAATTCGTCGCTCAGCGCCACACCGATTCGTTTGGTGCCGTAATCCAGGGCGAGTATGCGCGCATGTCTCATGAGTTTACCGCTGCCCGGCGCGTTCGACCAGACCAAAGACCTTTTCCAACGCTCCATCCAATTTAGAAGCGTCCTTGCCTCCGGCTTGCGCCATCTCGGGCCGTCCGCCCCCCGTTCCACCGACTTCGGCCGCGATCGGCTTGATCAGTTCACCGGCTTTGATCCTTCCGGAAAGGTCCTTCGTCACGACGACGAGCAGGGAAACTTTCCCGTCTTCCGTGGCGCCTCCGAGCGCAACGACTCCGCTGCGCATCTTATCGCGCAATTGGTCCGCCAGGGCTCTCATGCCGTTCATGTCCAACCCATCAGTGCGTTGCACGTGAACGGGTACGCCTGCCACCGTTTTGACCGTCGCGGAGACGGATGACCCGGTCGCCATCTTGAGCTTGAGCTCCTCGAGCTCGCGTTCCTTGTCCTTCAACTGCGCCATGATCTTGCGGGTCTTCGATACCACTTCGGCCGGCCCTACTTTGAGCAGTTCCGACAGCTCGCGGACCTCCGCTTCGAGTTTTTTCATCATGGCGAGCGCGCCGCCGCCGGTTTGCGCCTCGAGCCGCCTGACGCCGGCTGCCACACCCGTTTCGGACACGATCCGGAAGAAGCCGATCTCGCCCGTCTGCCGGCAGTGCGTGCCGCCGCACAACTCTTTGCTGAACGATTCGACCGTGACGACCCGAACCTGCTCGCCGTACTTGTCGCCGAAAAACGCCAGCGCCCCGTTGGCCACGGCATCCTGGATGCTCATCACCTCCGTTCGCACCGCCTCATTCTTCTGCACTTCCGTGTTGACCAGCGTTTCGATCTCGTCGATATCGCGCGATGACAACGGACGAAAGTGGGCGAAGTCGAACCGCAGACGGTTCGGCGCCACGAGCGAGCCGTATTGCTTGACGTGCGGTCCGAGCAGATCGCGCAGCGCGGCGTGGACCAGATGTGTCGCCGTATGATTCCGGGCCGCGTCCTGCCTGGTCGTTCGATTGACCTGCATGCGCAGCGGCTCGCCTTCACGAATGCGGCCCTTCGTGACCGTTCCCTTGTGGAGAATCAACGTCGGCACCGGGCGCGTCGTTTCCTTGATGTCCACCCGGCAGTCGACACCGGTCAGCACGCCTTGGTCGCCGACCTGCCCGCCTCCCTCCGCATAAAAGGGAGTCACGTTCAACACCACTTCAACCTCATCGCCCTCGACCGCTTCCTTCACCAGCCGGTCGCCCTTCAAGATTGCCTGCAGCATCCCCTCCGACTCCAACTGATCGTAGCCGATGAAGGTCGTGGCGCCCACGCGCGCCGCGAGTTCGGCCACCGCAGGTCGCGCGGTCTCCTGCTCGAAACCGCCGGTCTTTCGCGCGCGAGTTCGTTGTTCTTCGATGGCCTGATCGAAACCCTTCTCATCGAGCGTCATACCCTGTTCCTTGCAGGCTTCGCCGATGAGATCCAGCGGAAAACCGTACGTATCGTAGAGCTTGAACACATCGGCGCCGGGCAAGACTCGCTGCCCCGCTGCGCGGGCCTTGGCGATCATGTCGTTCAAGATGGGGAGTCCTTGATCCAACGTGGCGATGAACCGTTCCTCCTCGCCTCTCGTCGCCTCGCTGACCGTGCCGGCCGCGCTTTTCAGTTCGGGATAGGCGCCGTCCATCTGTTCGACGACGACGCCGGTCAGGTCGTACAGGAACGGCTCGACGATGCCGAGCAGGCGTCCATGGCGGGCCGCCCGGCGCAGGATGCGCCGCAGCACGTACCCTCGTCCTTCGTTCGAGGGCAGGATACCATCCGTCATGAGGAACGTGATGGCGCGCAGGTGGTCCGCAATGACGCGCATCGAGCGATCGGATGTCGCATCGCCGCCATACGCCGTACCGGCCCGTTTTGCGATTGCATGCAGCAGCGGTTTGAAGAGATCGCTGTCGTAGTTGCTGTAGACACCCTGCGCGACCGCGGCCAGCCGCTCCAGTCCCATGCCGGTATCGATGCTCGGCTTGGGAAGCGGGTGCAAGGTGCCGCCGGCATCGCGATTGAATTGCATGAAAACGAGATTCCAGATCTCGATGACGCGGTCGCCCTCGCCATTGGGCGTCTCATCTCCGGGGACCGCCGATCCTTGATCGAAATGGATTTCCGAACAGGGCCCGCAGGGACCGGTGTCGGCCATTTGCCAGAAGTTGTCTTTCTCGCCGAACCGCACGATGCGCGACGGCGCGACGCCGATGTTCTTCCAGAGGGCTTCAGCCTCATTGTCTTCTCGAAATATGGTGACCCACAGCCGTGACCGATCCAACCCCACCGTCTGAGTCAGGAACTCCCATGCGAAGGCGATCGCATCTTCCTTGAAATAGTCGCCGAACGAAAAGTTGCCCAGCATTTCGAAAAAGGTATGATGCCGCCTCGTGTAGCCGACGTTTTCCAGGTCGTTGTGCTTCCCGCCGGCACGAAGGCACTTCTGCGCGGACACGGCCCGTTTGTAGGCGCGCGTCTCTTCTCCGAGAAAAACCCTCTTGAACTGATTCATGCCGGCGTTGGTAAACAGCAGCGTGGGATCGGCTTGCGGGATTAATGAAGAGCTCGAGACGGCCTGGTGGCCATGTCGTTCAAAATAGCGGATGAATCCTTGTCGTAAGTCGCGTGCGGAATGGCTCATCGCTCGGCGTCTCCCCTGCCTCGGTATTCTCCTATGATACGTGCAACAGTCTCTTCAGCGAAACCCCACCGATGGAGGAGATATGAGGCGTGAAGGGGAGAAAGCCTGCCGCCCCGGCGCTGCCTCATGGCCAACGCACGGCGGGCCAGCGTGTCTTCATCGATGTCTCCCAATTGGGCACGGATGGCGTCATCGGTCAGATCTTCGGGAAGACCCTTGCCGAGCAATTCATAGCGCAACCGTTCGATGCCCATCGGCTTGCGGGCCAACCGACCTTCGATCCACCGTTCTGCATAGGCGCGATCATCGAGATATCCAAGATCCTGAAGCCGTCCGACTATGGTCCGAGTCTCGCGTGGCCCGGCACCCTTCGCCCGCAAGAGCGCTTCGACCTGAGCCGTCGTCCGATCGAATCGCGCCAGATAGCGGACAGCGGATTGGAACCAGCGATCGAGAGATTGAGCCGTCGCCACGCTCTTCGCTCGGGTCAGGATCCGAGCACGGTTTGGCATGTCACGCTTCACAATGGGGCTGATGTGGGAAATGGGACAGGCACCGGGCGAGACCGGAGCCTGTCCCTACACGCCGACTTTGTGCGGGCGTCTCTCCTCCCGCCTCTCCGCGTGTTTGTCGTCCTTCGCTGGAGCTGCGGCTGGTTTTTCCGCGCCGGCCCGTCCCGGCACACCGGCCAATTCGCGGAGGTTCGCCTCGATCTCCCGTGCCAACGGTTGATTCGCCGCGAGAAAATCCCGCACCGCGTCGCGGCCCTGTCCGAGCCGTTCTCCATGATAGGAGTACCAGGCGCCGGACTTTTCCAGGACTTTTTTGTCCACGCCGAGATCCACGAGCTCTCCGGCTTTGGAAATGCCTTGCGAGAACAGGATATCGAACTCGGACTGCTTGAAGGGCGGCGCCATTTTGTTCTTCACCACCTTCACACGGACGCGGCTGCCGACGACATCCTGCCCTTCTTTGATGGATTCGATGCGCCGGATGTCGAGCCTGACGGATGAATAGAATTTCAAAGCGTTCCCGCCGGTCGTGGTCTCAGGATTGCCGAACATCACGCCGAGCTTCATGCGGATTTGGTTGATGAAGATCACGGTCGTCTGCGACTTGGAGATGGCGGCCGTGAGTTTCCTGAGCGCCTGCGACATCAAGCGCGCTTGCAGTCCCATGTGGGCATCGCCCATTTCTCCTTCGATTTCCGCCCTCGGCGTCAAGGCTGCCACCGAATCCACGACGATCAAATCGATCGCCCCGCTCCTGACGAGCGTTTCCGCGATTTCCAGCGCCTGTTCTCCCGTGTCCGGCTGCGAGACGAGGAGATCGTCGGCCTGCACGCCGAGCTTCCGCGCGTACCCCAAATCGAGCGCATGTTCCGCGTCGATGAAGGCGGCCACGCCCCCCGTCTTTTGCACCTCGGCGATGGCATGAAGCGTCAGCGTCGTTTTGCCGGAGGCCTCCGGACCGAAGATTTCAATGACCCGCCCTCGCGGAAAACCGCCGACGCCCAGCGCGATATCGAGGCCGAGCGAACCGGTGGAGATGGCCGGAATGTCGGCCGGCGCGTCGGCGTCTCCGAGTTTCATGATCGCGCCCTTCCCGTACTGCTTTTCAATTTGAGAGAGCGCGAGATCGAGCGCCCGTTTCTTCTCGTCTTTTTCCGCCATGAGAGAGTCCTCCTAGTCGGTTGGAGAGTGGCGGATTATAGCAGGATGTTGAAAAATCTCGCCAGCTTTGTTCTCGCATCGCTTAGAGGCTCGACGTACGGCTCAAAGTACGTCTCGCCCCTGCGCTCGCTGCGGCCTCGCTGGACGAGCTTTTTGACCATCCTGCGAACAAGCCATCCCGCTGGCTGCCTTGAAGTAGAAGGGGATTCCGGAATGGAAGCATTTCAGGAGCGCGGGAGCGACTGAGAGACTTACAGGACGTTGTCAGGAAATGAAGATGCCGGGTCGGAAGATTTGGGAAGGGCGAAACGGAAGTGCAATTCCTGCTGTTGGGCATCGCGCGATGGGCCGAACCAACCTTCAGCGGAGAAATGCTGCGACGATTTGGATTTGCCGTCCGGATAAAATTTGAATCGAAGCGCGCCGTTTGGCTCAAGACCATCCTTGGACGACTCAAAATGACCTGAAATCTCCAGATGCTCGTCAATGACTTCTTGCGCCTGATTCAGCAGCGATTCGAGGAACTGGCGGCTCAACGCTTGCCGAAATATCTGGTCGGGATCGAAGGTCTCACCCGCAGCCAAGGCTGGAGCGGCGAGCGAAAGCATCAGAACAGTCAGTGCGCCCATCATCCTCATACGCGACACTGTAGTCGGAGCCGCGCTCCGGGTCAAGCGGTGCGCAAGGCACGATCATGGCCGACTTTGACATCTTCTAACTCTTTGTAGAACAACGCGAACACGGGCTCCATTCAGGTGAACGACCTACATAGAGCTGCTGGAATCTGAGCATTCGTCGCTCACGTGCGCGCCACGCACGCATTGACGGTTTCCTTGACGAACACCGGAGACCAGCTTACACGTGATGATATGCCTTCCTATTCGGCAGCAACCGCAACGATTCGCAAACCAACCGTCTTGATCGTGGACGACGAGGCAGCCCCACGGGCAGCCTTGACACAAGTGCTCCATCAGGACTTTCACGTCCTCACCGCCGAAAGCGTCGGGACCGCGATGGCGGTGCTCAACGAACATGGCGTGGATCTCGTCACCCTCGATCTCCGGCTGCCGGACGGCTCCGGCTCCGACCTGCTCGACGAGATCAAACGTACGCATGCGGAAGTGGAAGTCATCATGGTCACGGCCTACGGCACCCTGAAGTCCGCGATGGATTGTATTCGTCATGGAGCGGCCGGGTTTTTGTTGAAGCCGTTCAACACCACCGAATTGCTCACGATCAGTCTTCAAACCTCCCATAAGAAGCAGCGGCTCGACCTCTTGCGCGCCGCGCTTGCCGATGAAGCAGCGCTGTGGGGATCCGAGCCCTCTTGTACCGAAGCATGGCAGAGGCTGGTCGCCACATATTCCACGCTGTTCAAAGAGGGGGCCCTCCAAGTCGCGCACGGCGGTGAACCGTCCCCGATGATCCAACTGGTGTCCGACCTTCTCGAAGCCAAGGACCGGTACTTGGTCAATCACGGCAATCGAGTGAGCTTTTACGCGACGCTGGTGGCCAATCGCCTGGAATTATCTCTGGCCGAACAGAATATGCTTTCACTTGGGGCGCTGGCGCATGATCTGGACCTCATCCATGCGCCGGGCGGAGCCGTGCTTGAGCACGAATCGCAGCGCGATCGTCATCGAACCGACCTCGGTGCGCGAATCGGCCGTGCCCTGGGACTCCCGGCGGCCGCGGTGCAGATCATCGCGCTTCATCACGAACGATGGAATGGAACGGGCTATCCGTTCGGATTGAAGGAAGAGCGCATTCCGCTCCTGGCACGGCTGGTGTCGCTCGCCCAGAGTTTCGACGATCTGACGGCGGAAAAGCCCGGTGCGACTCCGCTTACGATGAAGGCCGCCGTTGAAGAAATCGAGAGTCAATCCGGCACCGCGTTCGATCCCGCCTTGACGGATGTATTCTGCAAGACCATGCGCGACCAGCCGTCGCAACTCTAAAAGAGAGTGTTGAATGTTGAGTTGTTACTTCAACTCGACCCTCAACATTCACAACACAAGCATCTTCCGTCATTGCATCCATAACTCATCACTCAACATTCAAAACTCAAAATTGTATCTCCCAAAGCTTGGTATAGACCGACCCGGTCGGTTTGAGGTCGCTCTTCATCAACGCGATCGATTCGACCGGCAGGGAGCCGATCGGGCAAGGACGATCCATCACCCCGCTCTGTGCAAGCGCTTGTCCCATCTGCCGCGCGCCTTCTTTGATCCGGGCCAAGGTCAAATGAGGAGACAGTTGCCTGGTATCCGGCGCGAAGTCGAGCGAAACCATGCTCGCTTCGACCGCATGGTGCAGAGCGATCAGTCTCCCGTGATCCGAACTCCGCTCCCACTGCTCGGAAGGGCCGACCCACAGCACTCTCGGCTGCTGGACATTCGGAAACGAACCGATTCGCTCCAGCGGAATTGAAACCGGCTCGTGGCCTTGCAACGTGTGCGCGATGGCCTCTCGGATCGGCTGGACTATCGCTTCATCGATGTCCCCAAGAAATTTCAGCGTGAGATGGATCGACCCGGCTTGCACCCAGGACAATCGAACCTGGCGGGGAAGTCTGGCCGACAGCCGTTGCTTGAGGTCAGCCTGCAGCCGGGCAAGATGCGCGCGCAGGGTGTCGTGCAGCTCAACGGCAAGAAAGGCGCGGATCATCCCGGGGACTGACACCTTTCCGGTCGGTGGCTGTCCCCGTAAGGACCCTTGCGACCGACAATCAGGTACTCAGAAAGCCAATTCGTGAAACGCCAGAGTTTAGGGTTGCGAGTTCCGAGTTGCGAGCTTGCGGAACACGAAACTCGAAACCCGGAACTTGAAACTACCCCCCCAGTGAGATACGAGCCCCGAGATCCGATTCTAGTCAACGCTGCATGATCGCCCATCGGCGGAGCAAATCCAACGCCGCTTGAGAAGACCGCTGTTTGATGACGCTCCGATCACCATGGAATCGATGTTCTTTGGTGATGCGCTCTCCATGCTGAGTGTCCAGCCCCACATACACCAAGCCCACCGGCTTAGTCGGTGTGGCGCCGCCCGGCCCTGCGATTCCCGTGACGCTCAATCCCGCCGATGTGCCGCTGCGCTCGCGCACGCCTCTCGCCATGGCCTCCGCCACCTCCGTGCTCACGGCACCGTGCCGTTCGATCAGTTCGGGCGGGACGCCGAGCAGTTCGATCTTGGCCTGGTTGCTATAACAAACGATGCCGCGATCGACATAGTTGGAGCATCCCGGAACCTGGGTGAGCCGATGTCCGATGAGGCCCCCCGTGCAGGATTCGGCCAGCGCCACGGTCAGCTTGTTGTCGGTCAGGATGCGTCCGACGACTTCTTCCATCGTGTCGTGCCCTTCGGCGAAGAGCCACTCCCCTAGTCGCGAGCGAACTTGGTGGGCCAGTCCCTGCATCATTGCCTCGCCGGCTGCATGGCCCGGTTTGGTCGTCAGGGAAACGAGGACGCCCATGGGGGATGCGAGCAGTCCCACATCGACGGGAATGCGGCTCGAAATGAGTCCGTGCAATTTGGCATCCACGTCGGCTTCCGCCAGTCCGAAGGTATGGAAGATCAGTCGTGTCAGAGGGCGCGGAACGAGCCTGGCCTGTTTCAGCAATTTCTCGATGAGCGGAACGACCGTGTCGTTCATCATCGCTTCCATTTCACGGGGCACTCCCGGCAAGGAAATAAGGACCGTGCGCTTCCATTCGAGCCAGAACCCCGGCGCAGATCCGACGGGATTCGAGATGACCGTCGCGCCGGACGGGATGAGCGCTTGCCTTCGCTGACCGGCATTGGGAGTCCGGCCCCACTGAGCCAGACGGGCGGTCATGCCATCGAGGGCTTCTTTTCTCATCGCCAACCGTTTACCCGTCAGCTTGGCGATGGCCGCTCTCGTACAATCATCGACGGTCGGACCGAGACCGCCGGTCATAATAATGACGCCGGCCCGACGCGAAGCGGTCTCGGCCACCGAGACGATGTCGCTTGCATCGTCGCCGACCACCGACTTGAAACGCACCTCGATCCCGAGCCGGCCGAGCACATCGGCGATGAAGAGCGAATTGCCGTCGCTCCGGCCGCCGACCAACAGTTCCGAACCTATGGCGATGATTTCAGCGGTCAACAGGGAGACGGCGGGGCGACTGCGGGGCATGGTATCGAACCAATGTTCTTATGCTCTACGGTATTTGACTGAAGTCCAGTGAGAACGTCACCTCGCCGCCGTTGGCCGGAAAGACCGTGAGAATCGTTTGGGCCTTCGGGTCGAGATCGGCATAGTTGAACGAGGCCACGACCTTGGCTTTGAACCGCGGAGAATCCGGCCAGGCTGCGCTCCGGTTCGCCATGCCGTCGAAACGGACGGTCACCGGTTTGATCGTATGCCCGCCTTGATCCAGCACCATATAACTATCGGCCGCGAAATTCGGCACATTGCCGAAGATCACGGTGCTGATCAGCATCGTCTTGGCCTCCATCACTTGGGCGATGTCGCTTTCGGTCGGTTCGGCGCCTCGCAGGGCCATGTGCGTGGCGAGCACCGAGAGAGCGCCCAGCTTGGTAATAAGGAAGCCGCTCGGATGCAGATCGTCCGCGGCGCCGAACCTGGTGTAGAAGGCGTCGGGTGGACGATGCAGCTTGGCGGCTTCCTTTCCCCTATCGAGCGCGGCTTGGATTTCTTCTGCCGTTGGACCGATGTCGATGGCGAAGGACGGAGACACGATGCATGTCACGCACACAAGAACTGTTGCACCGATAGAGATCCGGCACCGATCCATGAAGCTGCCACTAGCAGAATCCTCGAATCGCTGTCAACGACCGCGCGTCGTGGCCCGGCCCCGTTGACAAAGCAAAACTCGAAGTGATAAAGGTGGCAGTCTTCTCACTTAATCTGCTTTATCAAGATGTTATATGGGAGGATCCATGCCAGGCCCTGAACAGCAAGCGCCGCCGCAGGCGCCCAAGCGTCAATATGTGAACTTTGTCTTTTATAAAATCGATCCGGCCTGGCGGCGTCTTCCGGAGGATGAACGCACGAAGGGCAAGCAGGAATTTCTCCGGGCTGTCGAGGATTACAGCGGAAAAGTGTTGGTCATCCCCTACTCCACCGTCGGGATTCGCGGCGACTGCGACATCATGCTCTGGCGGATCAGTTATGAATTGGAACTGTTTCAGGAGATGAGCACCAAGATCCTCGCGTCCGGTCTGGGCAAGTATCTCACCACGCCCTACTCCTATCTGTCGATGACGAAGCGATCCATCTATGTCGATCACCATTCGCACGAGGGCCAGGAGAGCAAACGGCTGACGGTGATTCCCGGCAAGAGCAAGTACATCTTCGTCTATCCGTTCTTGAAAACGCGGGAATGGTTCCTGCTCACGAAAGCGGCCCGACAGGGGATGATGGACGAGCATATCGAAGTCGGACATCGGTTTCCCTCCGTCAAGCTCAACACCACCTACTCGTTCGGGTTGGACGATCAGGAATGGGTGGTGGCATTCGAAAGCGACAAGCCGGAAGATTTTCTGGATCTCGTGATGGCGCTTCGCGAAACCGAAGGATCGCGCTATACCTTGCGCGATACGCCGATCTTCACGTGCATTTGTGGAAGCCTGAAAGAAACGCTGGATACGCTCGGCGGATAGCAGGCTGAGGCTAAGGTTAAGGTGTAGGGGTCTTCGATCGCATGATCGAAGACCCCTTTCTTTTGGTGACGTCCATGCCTGAGGCGATCGACCGGCGCGCCGCGCTCCTCTCGCTGCTCATTCCCGGGGTTGGGCAACTCGTACAGGGCAGAAGGATGCAGGCCGCCGTCGCGTTCCTTGTCGCGATCGGGCTCCTCGCTGCAAGCGTGTCCTTGGGACGTATTTCCGGCCGCGCCGCAGAAGTGTTTTTCTTCATGTTGCTGGCGTTGCCGTGGTGGGCGTTTCAGAGCTACGAGGCCTATCGCGCAAGCGGGCAAGGAACGGAGGCGTGGCTCGATACCTGGTGGCGTATTTGGCGCAATGGGCATGACATTCGTTTCCTCGGTCTGCTGCTCCTGGTCAGTGCGCTCAACGACACGTGGATCATTCTGAAGAATCTCGACTACTTGCTGCCGTTTTATTGTACGAAGCCGGCCGGCATCGCGGGATTTGCGACGAAAGCCATTTCACCGGCTCTTCACGTGGCGGTCGGCTACGGATTTATGCGGCTGAGGCGGTGGTCCCTCATGCTGTATCTTCTGTATGCGGCCTATGGATTCAGCAACGGTCTGGTCAATCTGACCTGTTTCGGCCCCGGCCGCATCCGCAATACGCTGTTGATCGCCATCGTGGTCTCGACCCTCTATATTCTATGGCGGCGGCAGGTGCTCTTGCGAAAGTGAACGTGAAGCGCGGAAAGCCGTGAAGCGTCGCTGGTGAAGCGTGAAGCGCTTGCGAGATACGAGCCGGAATCCTTGCGATCACTTCCGCCTGCGGAGGCCACTCCCTTAAGCTGTTCAAACTGGTCGTCCAGCAAGACCGCAGCGAGCGCAGAGGTGAAGCGTACTCTGAGCCGTACGTTGAACCTCTAAGCGATGCGAGAACGTAGCTGGCGGCCAGTTTCAACAGCTTAACAGCTTTGACAGCGTGAAGAAGCCTATGTTACCAATAGACGATCATCGACAATCCAGGCTGCTTATGTCCGATAGCAACGCCCTGTACGCCATACGCCACGCCGACGGATCCGTCAGCCTCTACATCGACGAAGAATACGCCGCGGAGCGCGGCGTCGATCCCGCCACCCTGACGCGCGTCGAAATCCCTCGTGAGTTGTTCGCGAGCGGGACGGTGCAGGAGGTCCGGGAATATGTCGCCACGTACCTGGAGACGCAACAAACGGGGACGGCGTAATAATGACGACCGCATCGGCCGCTCCATCACTGACTCCCACCCTGATCGAATCGGTGATCGAGGGTTTGCCCATTCAGGGACGGATCATGCTCAAGTTGATCCTCCTGCAACACTTCGACGTGACCGATGAAGAAATCAATTACATGACCGCGGATCGCCCGGACCCGCGCTGCGTCGCCGGCACGAAGCCGACCTACAATATCCTGACGCAGGAAGCCATCAAGGCGGTCCGCGATAAGCGCGACCAGTATCTTCGCCACGCGCGCCTCAAGCGGGAGCGGATGTGGCTGCAGTGCGAATGTGTGAAGGAATTACTCCGGCTCCGCGAAGCGCTGGCCGAGAGGGCCGCTCATCTCCTCGTCACCCGCTACGGGCTTTCGTCGGATGCCGTGGCGGAACTGCGCGCTCAAGCGAGAGCCGCCGTGTCCAAACCCCAACTCAGACTGCTCGATGAGCGATGGGACGCCGGGGAGATTTCCCTCGAGGACTATCAGCGGCAGAGGCTGAGCATCGAATTGCAAACACAGGTTCGGTTAGCCGACCGATATCGCAAGCGTCTCGATCTCGTCCTCAGGGAGCGCGAAACGGCCGACTACACGTCGCTGCTAGATTATGAAATCGCCTTGATCTGGGGCATCCCCGCGGGGACTCTTGCCGCCCGAAAGGTCAAGTACATCGCGCAGTATCTTCAGTCGCTCCATGCGGCCTTACAAGGAGGAGAACGTCCCGTCGCCACCGCCCCTCTGGATCTCTGGAGGGAAACATTCACGATTCTGGCGACACGTCCCGTCGAGCGGTCCCTCTCCACCTACGATGGACTCGAGCGGACGGAAGCCAACCTCGTCGAAAAGCTCACGACGCTCGCATGGGGCACGATGAACGAAGACGTCGAAACCAAATTCTGGCTCTCGATCGTCCAAGGCGCCAGCTCCAACGCCGTCCACCCCGAAGTCACCCGTAATCTCTTTGGACTCCAAAGACTTGCCGCCATCCTGAAGGACCTGGATACGTCGCCCGACGCGCTCGAGGAGATACTGGTCGCCCGCGTCACACCGAAGACCCGCGAGGAACAGATTGCGTTGGAGGAGAAGCCCATCGACGCGGCATCAGGCGAAATGACGGAACACGTCCTGAAAAGTATGTTCGGTGAACATCATCCCGATCTCACGGGCGGCGGGAAGTGGTAGGAAACGCGTCCGACTTCTCAATTGTTCGATTCCACGCTATAGATAGTTGGATCATGACACAGCCGCGACATGGCTATACAGTCTCCATCTCGTGCGGGACCTTGATCGCGCTCGGGACTTGGCTTGTTTCGTGTGTCCTGTCGTTGTGTAATGTCCAGGCGTCCGGCCTGATGGACCTCGCCGATTTGATCTCCCACCCGGAACAGTATGACCGTCAGGAAGTCGTCGTATCCGGGCAGGTCACCAACGTGCAACTCGCTACCAACCGGCAGGGGCAGCCGGCCTATGGATTCTTGCTGAAAGATTCGTCCGGCACCATCAAGGTCATCGGACTCGGCCAGGTGGAAGTTCGGGAAGGCGATCAGGTCATCGTCGAAGGAATCTTTACCAGGCTGCGTCAAGCCGGCCGGACGATCATCTACAACGAGATCAAAGCCCTCTCGATTCGCTCGCTCAATCGCCTCAATCCCGATTTAGTGGGATAGCGGCCACGTCGTTCGTATCTCGTATCTGCCGAATACGTTTCGTGTTACGAGTTTCATGTTTCGGGTTTCGACCAGCGCAACTCGAAACCCGCAACCCGAGACGCTTCATGAGGCGCTTCACGAAATCCTCGACCCAAACCCCGGGAGTTTCAGTATCTTCGTTAAGAGCCAGTCCTGTGCGCGGTCCGGAAGCCACTTGAGCATCAGCGCGCGGATCTTCGCGTCGGTGCCGACCAAATACCGAGTTTTGGGATGAGGCGCCGTGAGGGCATGCAACACGGCCCGGACGACTGCGTCCGGCGGAATCGCCCGCTTGGCTGCGCGATCGACGGCGTCCCGGACCCGGCGCGACGATTCTTCGTACAACGCACGAGCCTCGACACCGACCGAGGATTCCAATTCATTGCCGAGCTTCAGCGACTTCTCCCAGATGGGCGTGGCAACGGCGCCGGGCTCCACGATCGAAACGGAAATGCCCCAGGGTTGAAGTTCAAGCCGCAACGCATCCGTCACTGATTCCAGCGCATGTTTGGACGCGGAATAGGCTCCCATGAGGGGCATCGTGCTTCGTCCTGCGATGGAACCCATATTCACGATACGGCCGCGTGCCGCCCGCAAGAGCGGGAGAAACGCCTGCGTCACAGCGATCTGACCGACCACGTTCACTTCGAGCTGCCTGC
The DNA here is from genome assembly GCA_035252115.1 of Nitrospira sp. Classification (GTDB taxonomy): domain Bacteria; phylum Nitrospirota; class Nitrospiria; order Nitrospirales; family Nitrospiraceae; genus Nitrospira_C. Next base: position 21,349 of record DATFDJ010000185.1, read on the forward strand.
GCAAGGCCTCGAGCGGAACCACTTCGAGAGGACTCCCGATGACGATGCCGGCATTGTTCACCAAGCCGCTGAGCCCCGCTCCTCCCACGGCTTTTTGTACTGAGGCTGCGGCTTGCTTGATGGATGTCTGGTCGGTGACATCGAGATGGAGAGGCACGATCGCATGGCCGCTTCGGCATAACCGATCGCCGGCCTGGTGATCTCTGACGCCGGCAAAGACGGTCATCCCTTGAGCGGCGCAGGCTGATGCACAGGCGGCGCCGATGCCTGTCGATGCGCCGGTTACGAGAACAAAACGAGTCGATGCAGTCTCACCAGGGACAATCATTTGTAACACAAACGTAACAGCCCGACCTTGACAGCCTGCCGACCATTCTTTATCGTCGTGCAGCCCGTTGACGTCACATTGTCTTCGTGACTCGGTGCAGAATCAATTCGAGCCCACATTATTCATGACGGTTCGTGACGAAGCCGCCAAGACGCCATGCGAGACGGGCACGCGGAGCCGCGAGGGAGGAAGGCATACTTGAAACAGTATGTCGACCGACCGAGCGGCGAGCCTGCCCGCTTGGCTGCGGGAAACCTGGCAGCCAAGCCTGTCGCAGCGGCGTATCGGCGGTTGCAGTAGAAGCGTTCATGAATTATGTGGGCTGGCCACCAACTGGCGTCCTGTAACATCCATGACGAAGCTTGCCGTCATCGATATCGGAACGAACTCCATCCACATGGTGCTGGCCGACATCCAACCGGACGGCACCTATAAAATCGTCGACCGATTCAAAAACACGGCTCGCCTAGGAGACAAGGCCTTCGAGACACAGCATCTGTCGCAAGACGCGATAGCGCGAGGGCTCGAGGTCCTGCGGCAGCTCGTCACGCTCGCCAAGAACAAAGGCTATGAGCGCATCGTCGCGGTGGCCACGAGTGCCGTGAGGGAAGCCAAGAATGGCGGCGACTTCATCGATCTGGTGGCGGAGCAGACCGGTCTGCGCGTGAAAGTGATTACCGGGAACGAAGAGGCTCGACTGATCTTCCTCGGCGTCAAGAACAGCGTCCCGATGACCGAACAGCCGGTGCTGGCCGTCGATGTCGGCGGCGGGTCCGTGGAACTCATGGTCGGCAACCGCGACCAATTGTTTCATGCCAGGAGCCTCAAGCTCGGGGCGATCAGACTCGCGGACCAGTTTCTGAAACGCACGCCTCCATCCGACGGCATGTTCCGCTCGATGGAGGACGCCGTGACGGCCGATATGAAGTCGGCCCTCGATGCGTTCAAGATCAAGCGATTCGATGCGCTGATCGCGACGTCCGGCATGGCGAGTAATCTGGCCGAGGTCATCCACATGAAGCGGACAGGCCGCTCCTTGCCGCAGCTCAATCTCTCCACTATTTCACTCAAAGATGTCAAAGACGTCGAGCAGGAACTCCGCCGGTCCACCATTAAAGAACGTCTCGCGATCCCCGGTCTCGATGTCAAACGCGTCGATACCCTCTTCCCCGCGGCCGTCGTCCTGCGGCGCCTCATGGAGCTCACGGGGCGGGACGAATTGGTTCTGTGCGACAAGGCGATTCGCGAGGGCATTATCTATGATTTTACGGTCCGCCATAGAGACCGGCTGAAAGCCGAGGCGGAAATTCCCGACCTACGCCGCCGCAACGTCATCGCCTTGGCCCGCCGGTGCCATACTCCTGAGGTCCACAGCCTCCATGTCGCGAGTCTGGCGCTCCGTTTGTTCGACCAGACCAAGGCTTTGCACGGTTTGGGTCAGACCGAGCGGGACTGGCTGGAATATGCGGCGATTCTTCACGACATCGGATACCTCATCAGCGAGCGACAGCATCACAAACATGCCTATTACCTCATTACTCATAGCGATGTGGGCGGCCTGTCCGCCGATGAACTGCAGATTATCGCGAACGTGGCCCGTTACCACCGGCGTGCACTTCCCCATACAAAACATGACGGCTTCGACGCACTGCCGCCGCGGTCCCAGCGGGTCGTCCGGATGCTGGCCGCGCTGCTCCGCATCGCAGACGGTTTGGATCGGACCCATTTTTCCGTTGTTCGTTCGATAGATGTGAGGTTGGGGGCGACCGTGAGAATCACCGCTCATGTGACCGGGGCCGCCGAGCTGGAGGCGTGGGCCGCCAAGGGTCGGTCTGACCTGTTTGAACGTGTTTTCCGGCGGCGGGTACAATTCAGACTCCAGGCGCAAGAGGATGCGGCATGAGCGATCAGACGACACCCGCCACCAGCCCTCACCCCTACCCTGGAAAACTCATCATCGTGGAAGGTATCGATGGATCGGGAAAGAGCACTCAGCTCTTGCTCCTTCATAAGTGGCTGGAATCGAAAGGACACAAAGTCTTCTTTACCGAGTGGAACTCGTCGGAATTGGTCAAGGATACGACCAAGCGGGGCAAGAAGAACAAGAGCCTCACGCCGACGACCTTCAGCCTGCTCCATGCCACCGATTTCGCCAGCCGCCTCTATCACGAAATCCTTCCACCGATGAAAGCCGGGATGCTCGTCCTGGCGGATCGCTACATGTATACGGCGTTTGCGCGCGATGTCGTCCGAGGTGTGTCGCCGGAGTGGGTGCGGAAGCTCTACAGTTTTGCCATCCGGCCCGACATGGCCTTCTATTTCAAGGTCCCCATCGAAGTGGCCATTTCACGCCTGCTGGGGGGAACCAGAGGCCAGTTCAAGTATTACGAGGCCGGGATGGACATGAACCTGAGTCAGGACGTGACGGAGAGCTTCCGCATTTTCCAGTCGCGCATCCTGGCGCAATACGAGAAGATCGTGGACGAGTACGGGCTCATCACAATGGATGCCACCAAGGACATCGCGGCGCAGCAGGATATCATGCGCCGGCTGGTGGACGAGGCGCTCAAAGATTACAAACCCCGAAGGGGAACCCATGGTCGGCGCTCACTATTTTGGCGACGGTTTGACGTACCTAAATCCGAGTGACCTCAAGGGCAAGCTGATCGCCATTGAAGGCACCGACGGCGTCGGCCGCACGACGCACATCGAGATGCTTCAGGAATGGCTGGAGGTCCAAGGCTACGGCGTGGTCACGACCGGGTGGACCCGCTCGAACCTCATGTCGAAGACGATCGAAATGGCCAAGGAAGGCAATATTCTCGACCGGTGGTCGTTCAGCCTGCTGTATGCCACCGATTTCGCCGACCGGCTGGAGCATCAGATCATCCCGGCGCTGCGCTCCGGCTTCATCGTCCTGGCGGACCGCTACATCTATACGGCGTTCGCGCGGGATTTCGTCCGCAGCAACGACCGCCGTTGGATCAGGGACGTGTTCGGCTTTGCCTTGGTTCCGGATTTGGTGTGCTATCTCCGCATCGACATCGACACGCTGGTCCTGCGCGTGATCGAGACCAAGGGCATGAATTTCTGGGAGTCAGGGATGGATCTCCGCCTGGGAGGCGATCTGTACGACAGCTTCAAGAAGTATCAATCGCTGCTGATCGGGGAGTTCGATAAAATGGCGGAGGAGTTCAAGTTTGAAGTCATCGATGCCCGGAAACCGCCGGAGGAGATTCAAGACGAGCTGCGCAAGAAGATCCAGCAGCTTCTGACCGAGGAAGGACTCGCGAGAACGGCACCGATCCTTAAAGAAAGTGCCGAGGCATGAGGAGTTTCGAGTTTCGTGTTTCGTCTGCATCACTTGAAACTTGTAACTCGAAACCCGACACTGATCTGCGCTTCACGCTTTCCCGATCGCCCGCAATTGTGCCGGTCCCATCCACCATCGGAGCAGCGCCTTCCCGGGTTTGACCGGAACCGTGACTTCCAGGAAACAGGCTCCTGCCTTTTTGAACGCAAAGGCGGTCGTGGGTTTGCCCGTCAACAGCGTGCCGGCCATGCGGCTTAGATGCGGCTCGTGGCCGATGCAGAGCACGCAGCAATTAGGTGGCAACCGCTGCAGCACCGTGATCAGCGACTCGGGCGCGGCATGAGGCAACAGCTCATCGACCAATCTGACCGATGCCCGGACATTCAGCACGGTGTGTACGATCTTCGCCGTATCCGCCGCGCGCAGCAGCGGGCTCGACAGGATGTAGGTCGGTTTGACGCCGAGCCACTGTAAGCCCGAGGCCACCTGTGCCACCCGCTTCGCTCCCCGTTCCGTCAGCGGACGATCCGCTTCAGTCCCTTTCCATTCTTCTTGCTCCACCGCGATGCCATGCCGGATCAACAGACAATCCATCAACCGTCACCTCTCTCCTCTGCAAGATCACGATGGAGCAATCCGACGCCGACGAACCGGTTCTCGATCCGGCTCAAGATGAGCCGTTTCAACTCGTCGCGAAACGGAGCCAGCTCTTGTCCCTGTAGATAGCGGTCGACAGTCGGCGGCAACTTTCGCCACCAGGCTGCGGCCGACTTTCGAGCGCCGTCCGCCGGCGCGCCCTCGTGCGCCAACACTTTTCGAACCTCCCCCTCAAAAAATTCCACATGAATCTGCTCATCTTCCAGGATGCTCGTCAAATCAGGCTGAACCTGCACCAAGAGCTTGGCGAACTCCAACCCTAATGTTTCATAGCCGTAGAGATGAATGACCAGCGCCCACCACTGGCTCGGCACGCGCGGCAACGTTTCCCTCCGGTGGGAGACGACTCCCAATCGCGATTCAAATTCACGCAGGTGGAGCGCCTCGTCCTCTTCATGGCGACGGAGGAATTCCAGCACTCCTGTAGGAACATCTCGGGCTTGCGCCGCACGGACCGACCACAAAGCCATCGCTTCGGCTTTGAGGAAGCGATCGAGCAGGGCAGGTTCACAAGAAGATGGAAGAGAAAGAATCATGTGTTTGAAAGACAGATGCTCGGCTTTACTGAGTACGACGAGAATGAATCTAAAGTGATTCTAGTGAATCGGATTCGATCCTGCCTGAATGAGAGCACAGAGTCTCGTCGAAATTGTATAGGTTCTTCTTGGCTGAAAAAGCGTGCTATTTGGCTCGTTCGAGAAAGGGCACACCTCTTGCCGTTCCTTCGAACGTTTCGATGCCGCCACATCAACACTCGCGATCGGAAATGATCTGGCCCATCCTCTTGGAGACCCGTTTGATGCGACCTGCTCATCTGAGGGCAGATGGTAGCTGAGCACTGGCATAGAAACAACGGCGCACGTCTTTTTCCGTTGATCCTGCCAGCTCTGTATGTCCTCGGCTGGTTGTCAACCGCCCACGCAGGAGGTTTTCGTATCCTCGACCAGAGTGCCTCAGCCGTCGGGCAGAGCGGAGCGTTCGCCGCACAGGCCGACGATCCATCCGCTTTGTTTTTCAATCCGGCGGGAATGACTCAACTGCAAGGAATACAGACATCCATCGGAACACTTCTCGTCGGCGGTTCCACATCATATACGAGCCCCGCCGGGGCCACGGCTCGCGGTGATTTCGGCGGCAGCGTGGCGTTTCCTCCTCCCAGCAATGGGTATGTGACCGCCAATCTTGCAGCACTCGGCTTTGCCAAATTGGAAGATGTGACCGTTGGCATTGGTGTCCTGTCTCCGTTCGGGATCCGTTATCGCTATCCCGACGATGGGCCGTTTTCCACCGCCGTCACACGACAATCCCTCCCCTTGATCGATATCAAGCCGACGCTCGCCTACAAAATCAGCGAGCAACTGTCCGTCGGAGTCGGCGCAGACATCTATACGTTTGCGAGCTTTTGGGGAGAAGGCCAAGGAGTGACGAAACTAAATAACGCGGGCCTGCCCGGCATTCCACCCGGAACGCCCCTTGAGATCAACGGAGGCGACACGGCGGCCGGGTTCAACGCGAGCCTACTGTACACACCCTTCCGCAACGCGGACGGAAAACCGCTGGCCAATATCGGTCTCGTGTATAGAAGTCAGGCGACGCTCCACTTGCGGGGGAATTTTCTGGTGAATGGCGCCACTGTGGCCGACGCGGAAACCACGGTGGTTCTGCCGCAGATCCTGACAGGCGGCATCGCGTTGTGGCCGGTGAGAGACCGGGATCACGAATGGAAACTGGAGTTGGACATCGACTACACGGGTTGGAAATCCGTGCGAAACACGGATATCCACCTTTCGACCGGAGCCACAATCCCGTTTCCTCGCAATTGGCAAGGAAGCTATACGACCATGATCGGAACCGAATACAAGTGGCTGCGGCCAGAGCGGCTGCCGGACTGGGACGTGGCCCTGCGTGCCGGCTACTGGTTCTCGCAGAATGCCATCCCAGACAGTTCGTTCACACCTACGGTTCCGGATGCCGATAACCACTCCATTTCCACCGGCTTGGGCCTGACCTGCAAAGACAAGGGCCGCTTCCTGGCTCTAATTCCATGCGGTGGAGAGAACGTCAGCCGATTCCATCCCAAGGCCATCGGGATGGATTTTGCTTTTCAGGCGTTGTTGTACGAGACACGCACGGTGACGGGCAACCAGAATCCCGTTGCCATCCCTGATTCGGTCAACGGCACATATAAAACGACTTGGTATATCGGCGCCGTAAACCTGCGCATAAATTTTTAGTTCGATTCAACGGAGGGACACCATGAAAAAGGTCGCCATTTTCATGAGTGATTTTCATTTGGGGCAGAAGAATCGCATCGAGGAGTTCCACGTGGACGACGAGTTTGCCGAGTTACTGGGGCGCCTCTCGCTGCATCACGCGCAAGATGAAGTAGATCTGGTATTGAACGGAGATGTGCTCGATCTTTGGACGACCGTGACAAATCCTCAGGAAGAGCGGGCGGAAACTATTGGGCAAGTCGATTTGTATCTTCCTTGTTTGCCTCCGCAGATACCGCCGGGTGCCGCACCCAATCCGCAGCAAGTTGACGACGCGGCAACGAAAGAAGCCTGGAAGGCTAGGGCAATCATCCGCAACCATCCGGCCTTCTTTGAAGCACTGGGACGATTTCTTATCTCCGACCCGCGGAAGCGAAGGATAATTTACATTCCAGGCAATCACGACCATTCGGTCGTCCACAGAAAGCTGCAAAAGCTGATCGTTAGCGCAATCCTGACTCCCGAGCTTATCCGAGCGGGCTTGACCGCGTACCCCAATTTCGACCGCGCCAGACTCGCGAGACGGATAGAATTCCCTCTCTGCTATGAGGAAGAGTATCTCCAGGTCTATGCGGAACACGGCAATCAACTGACCTATGGAGGCATTTTTCGCTATGACGACGGAACGAAATCGACCTTTGATCAGTTCGGACAGGAATGCCCCGGGTATGTTCAATTCAAAACCGTCTCGGGGCGTGCGATGCGCAGCGCTCCGAAACTCAATGGGTTCCTGGTTGGTGCGTTCAATCCATCCAGTTGGCTGAGATTCGCGACCTGGCTCTTGGTGAGAGGATATATCCGGGCACTGATTTACCTTCAACGCTTCCGTATTCAGTTCAAATACAGTGATAACCCTCAAGTGCAATGGGCTCGCGGACGCCTCCCCGCCGAGTGGAAAACGCTCGTGTACCTCACCAAGGCCCGATTCTTGAGTCCGACGCATGATGAATTCGGCGACCTGGTTCCGCGGCTGTTCGAGCAAAACGGCCCTCGTGAGACGCTGCCGCTCTGCAATCATAAGTTGGACCCCAATAGGGTCAAGACCGTCGTCTTGGGCCATTCCCACGGATCCCGAGACGTCGACATGCCGGGCTTCAGTGGGCTCAAATACTACAACACCGGCAGTTGGATTCTTCTCCAACTAAAAGGCCGCGAAGTCGTCGAGCAGACATGGGTGACGCTCAGTCGTGAGCTTCCCGTTACGTTCATCGAAACCCGGACCAACGAGTTCGGGACCTGGATCACAGTCTCGGACCTGTACGAGCGGATCGTAACATTGAAACTGGATACGCCCGATCTTCTGCAAGGCATCAATGAATTTGACCAAGTCCTCATCGGAACGAATGAAAAGGAAGTCGTGACCAGCGTCGTCAAAGACGGGCCCTTCGTGCGGACGGTCATCGAACGTCAAATGGTGCGTCGCAGAGTCGAGGTGGGAGCTGTGGCCAACAGTCCCGTCACCACCACCGGGACTCCGTTGAACCCCGTGCTCCGCTCAATGGATCTTCGGGTCGGCGATCTGATCTTGTTTCACTGGAACTTTGGCGCGTATCTATGGCGTGTGCTCCGATCGCAACCTTCTACGTTCATCAATGCCGTGTCCGGTGTGGTCACCGGTGCCATCAACCGTCTAGGCACGTCCTCGTACTGGAACCACATCGCCATGGTTTTCGGTTCATCGTCTGAAAGGCCGGAATCGGATAATTACAACGATCCATTGATCATCGAGGCGGTTCCGCAAGCCGGCGTAGGCATCCATACTCCGCAGCATTATCTCGAATACCCGAAGGAATGGGATTTCGCCGTACTTCGATTAAAGAGCCCGCTTCTGAACGCGTGGGCTGCTCGTCGCTTGCTTCGACGCATGGCCGTAGGCTATCTCGGAGCCATATATGATCTGGACACGGTAACCAGAGGCACCATTCAATATGCTGCGCTGGCACTCGATGCGAAAGGACGTTCCGCACTCGGCGGCGCAGTCTACGGCGCCATCACAGGAGTGATCGTCTGCACCAGCGGTGCGATATGGTGGATCGGCAGACAACTCCATTCTCAATGGTCCAATGGCACGGAAACTGATCCACCCTGGTGGCACACGTTAGTTGAAAGAGCGGACAATGGCTGGGCAAGCGTCGACTCAACGTTGACTGAATCGCCTTCAAGCATCGTTGACGGTTTATTAAAATTTGGAGAGATTATCCTTCTCGCAATGGGTCTGCTCCTGGCAGGCTATGTCCTCTACCACCTGACTCGCCTGGCACTCAAAACGTGGCTCGTCGCGACAGGCACGATCGGGGCCATGGCGGGAGTATGTGTCGTTCCTGTGCTGGCCGACATGGCACACGGATGGTCGGAGAAAACCACCGCACAGCGGACGGGGTTCGTGTTCTTGTGGTTCTCGCCATTGTTATTGTTGTTGTTCTCAGGTTACGTGGCTGAAGCTTTGGATGTGCAGGAACTGAAGCAACTTCTCGAGATTCAAATCATGTTCGTCATAACTGCCGCGCTCGCCACCGTCCTCTTAGGGGGATGGATCAATGCCCTCGCTGAGCCCATGGTCAATGGCATAACACTACTTCAGGCTTTCATACGTAGGGTGCTTCGCCGCGTGTATGCCTTACTTGGATGGCCGATAAGGGATGCAACAGCTTGTGGCAAAGTGCGGACCTACAAGCAATTCATCTGTTCGGGTTTGGTGCAGGAAGCTCTGGCCGAGACGGCGCGCCAACGAAATATCGGCCAACTGGAGGATGTCGTGGTGAACAATGAGTGGAACGCCGCGCAGACACCGGAGGAACAATCGTGCGTGCTGCGTAGCACGATGCCACGGGATTTCGCGCTGGCAGGCGACAAATTCAAATGGACCTATCTCTATCTCGACGAAGTTTTGACAACTAACCCATCCCCCGGGCATAAAGCTCAGGCGTACACGGCCCCGGCGGGTGTCCCACGACCAAACTTGAGCCGAGCGTCAGCCGAGGCGATCAAGCTCGGATTTGCCGGCGTGTACATGACGATCCTCGCGTCGATCGCCGATAACCAGTTGCCGAACATTCTCAAGAACGGCTGGTTTTCAATCGATATGCCGAGCGATGCGAGTAAAGCGTTCTTGCTGCTCGCCGCCATCGTATTCGGCAGCTTGGCCTTTTGGCGGGCGAGAATGGCGCAAACGGACTTGGCTCTCGACCCAACTCGGCGTGGACGCGCCTTGGCCTTTTATGGATGGGTATCGGGCGCTATTGCCGTGGTGATCGGAATCACCAACGTGTTCGCCATGCAAGGTATCTCGATGCTTCCAGGGCTTGGAGCATCCATCCTAGGCGTAGGGCTGGTCTCGGCAATCCTCCTGTTGTTCTAAAGTCACTGACCGAGGAATGAACCAATAGATCGCTTAAGTCATGGCACGCTCTTTCCGCCGCTGTAAAAAGGCGGCAAACCGTAACGCGAAGCAACCAGAAAAACCCATGGACGCGAACGGATGGCCGCACGAGTCCATGAACTAGGCCTGCCATGACCGCCCTCCTCTCCAAAGACCATTCCATCCTCGAAAAAGGGCAGATGGAGTTCCGCCCGTACGGCGTGAATGCGGATGGACGCAAGATCCGGGACGCCAGCGGCATCACGGTACGGGCCAATGTGGAATATCTGGAGGAGGTGGTGGCAAGGTCCAAAGGCAAGTCAGCCGGTACCGGTGCCGTGGAGGAACTAGCCCGGCTGCTCAACGAGCGAATCCCCGACCGCGCCTATCATGTGACGCCGGTATCCCTCAGGGACATCTGGAACAGCTACTCGTATGAATTCGTCATGTTCCTCGCTGAATTCTGTGTCCTCCTGTCCGGAGATCCGGACTTTCAATACCATATGGGCGAACAGAAATTGATCTCACCCATCATCCAGACTCTTGGACGTCCCTTTGGCGTGTCGCAGATCTATCGAATGTTCCCCCACTTCGGACAAAAATACGCGAAAGGCTCCATACATTTTGAAAGCGAAGACATTACCGATCACTCTGCTGTGCTGCGGATGACGTTCAAAGAGCACATATACCGGCAGTTCGGCCCATATCGAAAAGCCTGCGCGTATCAAATCTGTCAGTCGTCCAAAGCCGCTCTGGCCGCGTTTCCCTATCTGATTTACGGACTGCAACCGGCAACGATCACTGACCGGCGATGCGTCGCCGAGGGAGACGACAGTTGCGAGTGGAAATTTGTGTGGGTACCGAGAGAGCCCCGGCCGGTCTGGGGAGCGATGGTTGGAACAGCCACGGGCGCGTCTGCGTTTGCGCTGATCTCCTCAGTCTATCCGGAGTTGGGCTGGCAAGGCACTGGTGCCGTGAGCGTCCTCGCGGCGTTAGCCGCAGGACTGGCGTATACCACACACATCCTGCAGCGCAAGATGGCCATGCGTGATCGCATTATCAAGGAGCAAGTGCAGTTCGTCGATAACCGCCATGAGGAATTGCGCGAGGCGTACCTCGACCAACAGCAGGCCGCGGTGGATCTCAAGCGGAAGATCGGTCAACTCACATTGTTGTATCAAACTGGGATGATCGTCAGTTCAACACTGGACCGGGATGTGCTTATTGATACCGCGCTCTTGGCCATTAAACACAATCTCAATTTTGATCGGGTGATGATTTCCTTTTACGATTCGGAAAGAAAAGTGTCGCGAGACGCCAGGCTAGTCGGTGTCTCCGAGACTGTCGCCGCTTTTGCTCGATCGATCGACACGCCGATTACCGATCCCGAGAGTATTGAAGGGCAACTCTTTCTCAAAGGCACTCCGAGCCTCATCACGGATATTCGAAGCGTATGGGACCGGCTGCATCCCCTATCCCAGAAGCTGGCTTCCATGACGCAAGCACAATCGATCATCACCGTCCCGTTGAAAGTCGAGCAGCGCGTGATCGGGGCTCTCACCGTGGATCGACTTCAGGAACATGCGTTGAATGAAGAGGATCTCGACGTGATGGTGACCGTCGCCAATCAGCTCGCCATTGCACTGGAGCACGCCTCGGCCTACCGCGAAATCGAGGAGTTGAACGTCGGGCTCGAGGAGAAGGTCCGTGAACGCACGGCGCAATTGGAGGCCGCGAACGAGCAGTTGAAGGAATTGAATCAGCTCAAGTCCACCTTCGTCTCCGTCGTCTCGCATGAGCTGCGGACGCCGATGACCTCAATTCGCGTCTACGTCGAAAACATGCTGGATGGACTCACCGGTACGTTGACGGAAAAGCAGAAACAGTACCTCGGGCGCATTCAATTCAACATCGACCGTCTGACGCGGATGATCATCGACCTGCTCGACCTCTCGCGAATGGAAGCCGGCTGGGTCGAACTGCGGCAGGAGTCGGTCGCGATCCACGAGCTGATGCATGAAGTGGTCGACAACATGCGTTCGATCGCCGGAGGTAAGTCGGTCACGCTGGAAGCGCGATCCGTATCTTCCGTGGACGCCATTCAAGCGGACCGGGACAAGGTCACGCAGATCCTCACGAATCTGATCGGCAATGCCATCAAGTTCACCCCATCGGGCGGCAGAGTCAGAGTCACGGCAGAATTCCTGGAGGACGACGGTATGCTGCGATTCTGCGTGTCGGACAACGGCTGCGGCATCCCGCCGGATGAAGTTCCGCGCGTGTTCGAAAAATTCTTCCGCGGCCTCACGACGACCTCGGAAACCCGTGGAGCGGGGCTGGGTCTGGCGATCGTCAAGAGCCTCGTCGAGCTTCATGGCGGACAGATCTGGGTGGACAGCATCTTAGGAAGCGGCAGTTCGTTCTTCTTCACCTTGCCCCTCACTCGTGAACGCGAGTCCTCGTCCACAAATGGATAAGCGCTGGATGACGGTTCTCCCCGGCACACGTACACGGTACGCCAATCCGATCAATTCCATCGCACGGATCATTTTGTATGTGGGATCTATTTCGAACCATCGATGTCCGATCATTGCCGACCGCGAGTCGGCATGATGATTGTTGTGCCATCCTTCCCCGAACGTGAATACGGAGACCCACCATAAGTTTCGGCTGTTATCGGCAGTGCGATAACTCCGATACCCCCATCGATGAGTCGCCGCCACGACCAAGGCTGTGGCATGCCAGGTGTAGACGAGCGGAATGCAATAGCCCCAGACCAACAGAGATAGACCGGCAGGCACGCCGCCGATACACACCCCGCCGACAAAGAGGCCCGAGGCAAAGAGAAGTGTGATCTCAGTGTGGCGCTCTTCCAAGAAAGTCATCACGGCATCGCCAGCGATGTCTCTTGCGAGAAGCCGCTTCTCGCGGTGATCCGGCACATTGGCATTGGGAAGAAAGACCCATAAGAGATAGGACCAGACAACACTTCTCATGGGGGAATGGGGATCGTTGAGCTGATCCGGAGCTCTGTGATGCGATCGATGTATCGCCACCCAAGAGATAGGCCCTCCCTGAACAGCGAGAACGCCGCACAGAGCCAACATGTACTTCATCGTCCTGCACGTGCGGTAGGAATGATGAGCCAGGAGACGATGATAGCCGAGCACGACGCCGAGTTGACCTAACACGAGGATCATGACCACGCATAACCCTAGGCCGGCGCCGCTATAGACAAAGGGAGAAGAGAGAGCCATGAAATGAACGACTGAGAATGGAACCATCTTCGTGAAGTCGACTGTCTGAAGCATCAGCGTCCGTTCACCTCACGGCTTCATTCGATCTGTTTCATGACTGTCTGTATCTCGGCGGCTCGTTCCTGCTTCACCGAAGTCTGATAGTGAATCCAAACGGATGCCGTGAAGAGACAGAACGATTCAATCGCTTGCTTTGCCGTAACATGATCACGATGCGAGCGTTGCACAGAACGCGCAACTGTCGCATGTTTTAGCGCGCGGGACAACTTGTTCTAGCTACGCTCAGCGATGGCATGTAGCTTGCCTTGTATCAGCGGCAAGGGTCACTCGAATGATCGCTCGTTCACCAGAGCGAAGGCGAAAGGAGTCTCGCCGTGGATTTCGCAGTGATCTTGATCATCAGCAATACGCTCATGGCCGTGTTGATCTATATCATTGTCAGCAAGATCTGGCAGGACTAGGGAACGTGACGCGTGAAACGTGATGCGTAAGGAGTAAACCCGGAAGATCACGCAGTATGAATCACGCAATTGCTCATTCGGCTGAGAAACGGATTTCTTGCCGCTCACGCTTCACGCATGACGCTTCACGGTATGAGACGGTGGTGAGAAGCCGGCCAACAGCCATCAGTTGTCATGCGACATCCGATGGCGAGGCAGGTTCTGGTCTTGACCCTTCCAGAGTCCGCTGGTCGCCTTCTCACCAATAAGGCCGCGCTTCCAATAACACTGGCAGCGCGGCCTTTTCTTCTTCTTTCATGCAAGCCGCCCGTCGGTGTATGGACGTGACGTCCCTCTCAGCTTCGGGCTCTGGCCCACTCATTGCCCTTTGGACCGTACAGCATACCGAACCAGGAGGAATCCATGGAGTTGGCGATCATACTCATCGTGACTAACGCACTGATGGCGGGACTCATCTATCTTGCTTTCGAGATGATCTGGCAGGAGTAGCGTCGCGCTCTCACCAATACCGGCAGCACGAGCCTTTTGTATGGCACAAAACGACCTTGCCCTCTCCCCCGCTGGGGGAGAGGAGACGGTGAGGAGGGCGAGTCGGGACTTGTGAAAAAATCCTTGGGACACCCTATTGCCCATACCATTTCAATAAACGGGATAGGCAAGGTGGCCAGGTTCTCTGCTGCTATGAGTGCGACCGTGGTCATCAAAGGCGTACCGGCGGCTGTGTGTCGGAACTGCGGAAAAGAGTATGTCGATGAAGCGATCAGCGCACGCCTTCTCAAGACTGCTGAAGAAGCCGCACTTACAATGAGGCCGCGGTTCTAGCAACACTGATTGTCCTACTCAACGATGTTCTGCGGCTCATTCTTTCAAGAGAGGCTGCCGGAAGGCCTCAAGAAATTCTCCAGGGGTGAGGATGGGGAACTTTGCATAAGCCCGGACTGACAACTTGTGAAAATGTCGGGTATTCCAGGTGATGAGGAAATCGACCTGCGCTTCAACAGCCGCTGCGAGAATGGGCGCATCGTTGCGATGAATCACTGCGCCGGCGCGTTCAACCGCGTCGGGAAATGGATCTTCCACGACCGATGGGGCAAGGTGCTTGAGAAATAGACGGTAATCGGGAAGTAGAGTCGGCATCTTCGCAGCTAGATTCCGATCGGCCTCTACGAGGATTTGCCGGGACATCACCGCCTGGACAACACCGGCCTCACACAGACGAAGAACTTCGTGAGCGGCACCAGTCGGAGAAATGAGCCCTGCTATCAGTGCGCTGGTATCCAGGAAGACGCTCCAGCGCCTACGTTCCATAGCGCTCCTTGTTGTAGCGCTTACGTTGGCGGTCCAAATCAGCCATGATCTCCTCGACCGTAAGACCGGCCTTTTTCATCTCCTTTTTTGCCGTCTTGCTCGCGGTGTCGACCTGTAAGACCTTCGGCGTCATCAAAATCACGTTGCCCACCTTCACGAGAGTCACTGGTGTTTCCTCGCGTAAATTGAGCTCCCTTCGGATTGAGGCCGGTATGGTCAGTTGCCCTTTCCCCCAGATCTTCACCAGCGCCATGGATGACTCCTTCCGTTTATCAGGCATTGTCTGAATTTCAGACTTTATCGGATATTGTATGCCAGAGTCAATTGTGTTTATCCGTTGACCTTCCCGGGAATCCGGCATACAAGAGGCCGATGACGAAGCGCCGTCCCTGCCTTCAGTTGGTCCTTCTCGCGACCACACTAGCTTTTTCGGCCTGCGCGTCTACCACAAAGGATCTTGGCGCTTGTACCGACATGGTGGTGGATGGTGCTCGGCCTCTGGCTCAGACGCGTGAGCAACGGTTTCTCGGCAAGGTCGCAGAAGACACCGCTCGCTGCCGTGGCGGCGACAGAGCCGTCTCTGCACGAGGTCTTCCCTGGGTGGATTGGCAACAGTACTGGGCCACCGGCGACAACACTTCTCGCGATCAGACGGGACAGGACGACGCCGGGATACTCAGTCCTGATCAACGCGGCATCCGCGGCGCGCTGCTCGATCTGGAATATCAACGCACGGAAATGATTCGCTTCAATCTGTTCGACAACAGCGGCACGTACGAGGAATATGTCCTGGGCCGTCACGGTGTGGCGGGACCGGCTCTGAACCAGTGGAAGTCCACGCGTTTACCCAACGATCATCCCGATTTTCACAATGTCGGAGCCGATGGCCCGCAGCGCTGCAACGGCGAGCTCGTTCGATTCCGCACCCTGACCGGAATCTGTAACGACATCGAGAATCCGCTCATGGGCTCGACGGGTCAGCCGTTCGCGCGGAATGTGCAGTTCGAGGCCACCTTCCCCGATGAAGGAAGAAATGACTTCGCCAAGAATCGGCATGGCGATCGGCTCGGCTTGCTCAAGCCGGACCCGCAGTTGATCAGTCAACGGTTGTTCACGCGATCGCAGTCCCAACCCTCATTGTGCAATGGAGGCAAGGGCACGCCAAATCATTCGCCGCAGTCGCACTGCGATTACGAGCAGGCCTCGTCGTTCAACGTCCTGGCCGCCTTCTGGATTCAATTCATGACTCACGACTGGTTCTCACACTTGACGGAAGGCCATAACCGTCAAGTCCATGGGAAACCGGATTTGATGCCGGTCGGTTGCGCAACGGCGGCGGAACATCATGAATGCCGCACCAACGATCGGATCGATCGCGCCGAGAGCATCGATGCCGGCAAAACCTTTCTCGATCGTTCGGGCAAGCCGGCTCTCGCGCAAGCGTACAAGATCACCACGAACAACGTGACGGCGTGGTGGGACGCCTCGCAGATTTATGGATACGATGAGGCCTCGCAACGACGTGTCAAACGGGATCCCATTGACAAGGCCAAGCTGCTCGTGAAGGATGGCTACCTTCCTCCATTTAATACGGATGATCCCATCAATCCGGTATGGTCCGGACAAGAAGCGGTGGCCTTTCCGGACAACTGGTCGGTCGGCCTCAGCTTCTTTCACAACGTCTTCGCACGCGAGCACAATGCGTTCGTGGACGAATTCCGACGCCGTCAGAAGGCCTCACCCGGCGACGACTGCGGGCTTCGCCATCCTGCACAGCCCGGCCGGGCCATTCCTTATAGCCGCGTGAGCGACGAAGAGCTGTTTCAGATCGCGCGGCTCATTGTCGCGGCGGAGATCGCAAAGATCCATACCACCGAGTGGACGACCCAACTGCTGTACGACGAGCCGCTCTATCGAGCCATGAATGCCAATTGGAGCGGCCTCTTTAAGGAGGACCTCGTCGCGGCATCGGCATTGAAAACGGTCTGGATGACGCTCAAGGCCGATGAACGGAATGAATGGTATTCCGCCTTTGCGACCGGACCGGGAATTATCGGCCAGGGCAATCGCCGCTGCCTGTTCCATCTCACACCATGCCTCGATCTCTGGCGCATGGACAATCCGCGAGACATCAACGGCGGCACGAACCATTTCGGCTCCCCGTTCAACTTCCCGGAAGAATTCGTCACGGTGTACCGGTTGCATCCGATGGTGCCGGACCTCCTTCATTATCGGAAACTCACCGGCGACGCAAATCAGATCGTCCGAAAGATTCCCGTGCTCGATACTTTCCGGAGTCAGGCGACGGCGGCGATTCGTGAAGGAGGATTGGCAAACTGGGCGCTGTCCATGGGCCGGCAGCGGCTCGGCCTGCTGACGTTGCGGAACCATCCGCAATTTCTCCAGCATCTTCCGATGCCGCATGACCGAACCGGAAGCGGAATCCTCGACGTCGCGGCACTCGATCTCATCCGGGATCGCGAACGAGGCGTCCCCCGCTTCAATGAATTCCGGCGCCAGTACGGACTCAAGAGCTTGACCAGCTTCGACGATTTCATCGATCGACGGCTCGTCGAACCGGATCCCGAGCGACAGCGGCAAGAACAATTGGCGCAGACGCTGCGCGACATCTATGGCACTCATCGTTGCGATAAGTCCAAGCTGATTACCGATGCTCAATCGATGCAGGAAGGAGGCAGGCTGGTGCCGATCAACGATTGCCTGGGTCATCCGGACGGTACCATGGTCGATAACATCGAAGACGTCGATACGGTGGTCGGTTGGCTGGCGGAGCCGGTGCGCCCTCATGGGTTTGCGATTTCCGAGACGCAGTTCCAAGTGTTTATCCTCAACGCGTCACGTCGCTTGTTCAGCGACCGGTTTTTGACGTCGAGCTTCCGCCCGGAGTTCTACACCGATTTCGGCATCGACTGGATCACGAACAACGGTCCGACCGGTAAGCACGTAGAGCCGATGGGATCGAACGGCCATGACGTCGAGATGTCCCCGCTCAAGCGCGTGCTGCTTCGGAACGTTCCCGAGCTGAGCAGCGAACTGCAGCACGTCGTCAATGTGTTCGATCCCTGGGGCCGCGATCGCGGCGAATATTACAGCCTGGAATGGAAACCGAGAACCGGAGCGGAGTCCGATCCTGATTTTTCCCCGCCGCCGCCGAGCAGCGTGAATCTAAATTGATTCACTTAGCTCCCATTTAGATTCTATTTTCGGAATTCGAATCGCTCTCGTTTGTGGCTCAATGCGGCCGACTGTGTTGTAGCCATGAATTGTCTATCTCTTCGTAAAATCATTTCCTTCCATTGAAAGCGCTCCTGCATCTTTCTTCGCTCTCTCAAGCGGCATAGTCGTTGCTCAACGCTTCAATTAAATGCTGAAACTTGCTGGCAAAAACTCTTTTCTGACGAAGTGAGATTTTTCGAGGCGACTTGGGCCGTCGCATCAACGCAGCCGCGACATATGGTGGAAAGAGGAACTGAGGAGCATGGTCCGATCAGCCAGCCACCCGAAAGGGTTATTGCGTGTCTTTGACGAAGGGCATAGGTAGCCCACATTATTTCATGAGAACTTCTGCTGCAATTGTGGATTCGCCGCTGCGACAGCCCCCTCACCGTCTCCTCTCCCCCGTTGGGGGAGAGGGCAAGGGAGAGGGGGAATCCCCAATGCAATGAACCGGGATGCGTCACTCGCGCTGGAGCATTGATGAAAGCCATAGCGGCCATTCTGCTCTGTGCCTTTCTTCTCGTGAGCTGCGAGGCTGTCCGTTCGATTATCCATCCGGCCCCGACACCAGGTGAAGTCAAAGACGAAGCGCGGCAGGTCAACCGACTCGGCGCCTCCTTCCCGGCCGCCGACGAAGACTATTTCCATGACATGGATGGCTGTGTCGCGCTCTCGCCCCAGGAGGTCAAAGGCCGCAACACATGGATCGTCTGGAGCGGGGGCAATGACCGCATGTGGGATCTCCTGTCTAAGACGAGCTTCGGCACACTGGATTTTCTCAAGACCCTCTCGTCGCATCCTGCATTGAAATTCAGCCGAGATAATCGCTGGATCTATCTCGGGCTGGTCAATGAACCATGCTTTCGTAAACCGACCGAAGAAGACCTGCGCGGCCCGCTGAGTCACGACAATCGTTGGGGGTTGTGGATCGACCGGCGCGTCGCCGGTCCCGGTTGTCCGCCTGATCCGTTCGAGAACGAGCAGAAGTATCCGGGCGTTGCCATGGGCGCTCGCGGCAAGACCGTCCCCGTTGGATCGTTTTACGGATACGCGACCGGCATCGTCGGATTGCGGCTCTTTCCCAATCCTGATTTCGACGAGGACGCCGCCAAGAAATGGGACCCGCAGCGCTATTACGAAGATCCGACCTACTATCTGTCGAAAAATCTGGTCAAGCCCTATCGCGTCGGAATGTCGTGCGCCTTTTGCCACGTCGGCCCGAACCCCACCAAGCCGCCCGACGATCCGGAACACCCCGAATGGAAGCACCTGAGCTCCAACGTCGGTGCGCAATACTTCTGGATCGACCGGATCTTTTCGTGGGAAGCCGATGAGAACAGCTTCCCCTACCAGATTTTCCACACCTCCCGACCCGGCACGCTGGACACCTCGCTGATTTCAACCGACAACATCAACAACCCGCGCACGATGAACTCGGTGTACCAACTTAGCGCTCGGCTCCAGCAAGCCAAGCGCTGGGGGAAGGAAACCCTGGACGAGGGCAACAAGCAAAACAAGCAACTCAACGACTATGTGTCGAGCGGGCCGCTGACCGCGTTCTTCCAGCCGCCCGATACCGTGTGGACGCCTCGTGTGCTCAAGGATGGGTCCGATTCCGTCGGCGCATTAGGCGCGCTGAACCGCGTCTTCCTGAATATCGGTCTCTTCAGCGAGGAATGGCTGCTGCACTTCAAGCCGCTCATCGGCGGCGAGCCGATTACGCCGATCAAAATCGCGGACGCGCGAAAGAATTCGAGCTACTGGGACGCGACCGAAGGCCAGACGCCCGACATGGCGCTCTTCTTTCTCAAGTCCACGGCGCCCCATAAGTTGAAGGATGCTCCCGGAGGCCGGGACTACCTCACCACCGATGCGGCGAAGCTCCTGCGAGGCAAGGAGATCTTTGCTGAGCGTTGCGCGCGCTGCCACTCCAGCAAGCTGCCGACGCCGGCGGTCGGCCTCGACCCGCACGGTTGCGCAGGTAAGGATTATCTCGGCTGCTGGAACGCATACTGGCAATGGACGAAGACCGATGAATTCAAGAACGAGATGAAGAAGATTGTCCAGGCCAATGATTTTCTAGAGGAGAACTTCCTCTCTACCGACGTCCGCGTACCGGTCACACTCCTCGAGACGAATGCCTGCAGTCCGCTGGCCACTAACGCGATCGAGGGCAACATTTGGGACAATTTCTCCTCGCGCTCCTACAAAGATCTTCCTTCCGTGGGCACCATCACGGTCCATCATCCGCTCACCGGCGAAGCCCGTCCCTATCCCATGCCGGCGGGAGGCAGAGGCTACACGCGCCCGGCCACGCTCGTGAGTCTCTGGTCGAGCGCGCCCTTTTTGCTCAACAACAGTATCGGCAAGTTCAATCCGAGCCCGAGTGTGAAGGCTCGCATGCAGTCGTTCGACGATTCGATCGAACAACTGCTCTGGCCGGAAAAGCGGGAGAAAGATGCAGTCTTCGGCGACAAGGTCCCGGGAAAAATCGACCGCACGACGGCGCCGAGCTATCTCCGGATTCCCCAGGGATATCTTCCGAAGAAAATCCGGATGCTCAGCCCCCTCGCCGTGCTGTTGGAACCGATCGGATCCACCTTACTGCCGGCCTACTTCGGCGAAAAGGGCCTCATCATCGGTCCCATTCCGGCCGGCACGCCGGTCAATCTGCTGGCGAATCTGGATCTGGAGCAAGCCGAAGCGCTGGAGCTCGTCATGGTACTCACGACCCTGAAGCTCAAGACACACGTCCTCGGTCTTGGCGCAACGAATGAAGAGATTCGCGAGGACGTGGAGCCCCTGCTCAAGTTGAACAAGTGCCCCGACTTCGTGGTGAACCGCGGGCATTACTTCGGAACGGACTGGATGAAAGCCGAGGAAAATGAACCGGGCCTGAGCGACGACGACAAGCGCGCGTTGATCGAATTTTTGAAGACGTTTTGAGCGGAAGGGGGACAGACACCACGCGCAGACGCGGAGAAGGGTGTCAGTCCCCGAGCTCACCGCTCCTCTCCCCCGTGGGGGAGAGGGCAAGGGAGAGGGGTCCCCGGGGAGAGCCAGTGGGACCTGACCCCCGGGTCCGATGGACTCTGACATGAAGCCGATTTCACGACGATCGTTTCTCAAGCTGGCTGTCGCAACCGGGATGGTCTTCTCCGTGGGAGGCTGTTCGCTCCTCACGCCGTCGCCGACGCATCCAGTCTCCAATGTCTGTTCCGGGACGGGACCGCCACCGGATACGGAATTCGACTACATCGTGATTGGATCGGGAGCCGGGGGTGGACCTGTCGCCTCGAATCTCGCCGAGGCGGGGTATCGCGTGCTCCTGCTCGAAGCAGGCGGGGAAACCGAGAATGCGGATTATGCCGTCCCCGCCTTTCACCCACTCTCCACCGAAGATCCGGATCTTCAATGGAACTACTTCGTCAGGCATTACGCCAACGACGCCCGGCAAAACCAGGACACCAAGCGCGATAAAAACGGGAGGGGCATCTGGTATCCGAGAGCCGGCACGTTGGGCGGCTGCACCGCTCACAACGCGATGATTACTGTGTATCCGCACGAAAGCGACTGGGACCGTATCGCCGCGCTGACCGGCGACGACTCGTGGTCGTCCGACAAGATGCGGAAATATTTTCAACTCGTCGAGCGATGCCAATACACCTCGAGGACGTGGGATACCTTCACCGGAGGACGCCATGGGTTCAACGGGTGGCTCTCCACGGAACGGCCCACAGCGGAGGTGTTGAAGAAGTTCGTCGAGAAAGACCCGCAGTTCCAACGCATTCTTGCGACAGTGGCCATCACCACGGTGGTAGATCTGCCCGGTTCCGTGTCGGAGGCCATTTTTCGCGACGCGATTCCCAAACTCTTCAGCGCCGCGTTGAAGGAAGACATCAATCACATGAGATCCATCAAGGAGCGACCCGAAGGCCTCTACTTCACGCCGGTCGCCACCAATGGAGGGAGGCGCGCGAGCGTGCGGGACCGTATTCGGCAAGTCCAGCAAACCTGCGCCAATAGATTGGCCGTCAAAACCAATGTCCTGGTCACAAAGATCCTGCTGGAAGAGACAACGACCCCTCTCCCTTCCCTCTCCCCTCAGGGGAGAGGGGGGGGTGAGGGGTCAGCGAAGGGTGAGAGGTCACTGATGAGGGCCGTCGGTGTGGAATGCCGCGAAGGGGCACACCTCTACCGGGCCGATCCCAAGAGCGAGCAAACCCAACCAGAGACCACACAATATCGCGCCAAGAGAGAAGTCATCGTCTCAGCCGGGGCCTTCAATACGCCTCAGTTGCTCATGCTCTCAGGAATCGGCCCACGCGAACAACTTGATCGTCATCAGATTCCCGTCCAGATCGACCTGCCCGGAGTCGGCAAGAATCTCCAAGATCGGTATGAGGTCGGCATCGTCTACAAGATGAAGGAGGACCTGGCCTCGCTGGTCAACGCGAAGTTCCAAGGCGACGAGCAGATCGACCCGGTCTATCGGGAATGGAAAGAAGCGACGCCTGATGAACGAAGAAACGGCAAGGGCTTCTTGTACTCGAGCAACGGCGTCGTGATCGCGGTGCTCAAGCGGTCATCGATCGCCAAACAAACGAACCAAAGCCCCGACCTTTTCATCTTCGGCCTGCCGTCGGATTTCAGAGGCTATGAACAGGGCTACACCAAGAACATCACGATCAAGAATCACTTCACGTGGCTGGTGTTGAAGGCGCACACGCGCAACAGCGGCGGCGAGGTCACGCTGCGCTCGAACGATCCACGCGACACTCCGCAGATCAACTTCAAGTATTTCGAGGAAGGCAATGATCCCGACAAAGGCCAGGAAGACTTACAAGCCATGGTCGAAGCCGTTGCGTTGATCCGTCAGATGATGAGCCGCCTGACGGAGAACGGTGAGGCGGAAGAGATCTGGCCAGGCCCGGGTGTCTCAGATACGGCTTTGCGCGAATGGATCATGAACGAAGCATGGGGCCATCACGCCTCCTGCTCGTGCAAGCTCGGAGCGAAAGACGATGCCACGGCAGTGCTCGACAACAATTTCCGCGTGCGCGGTACGACGAATCTGCGCGTGGTCGATGCGTCGATCTTTCCCTATATACCCGGCTTCTTCATCGTGACGCCGATCTACATGATCGCGGAGAAGGCGAGTGAAGTGATTTTGGCGGATGCGAAGCAGCTTTCAGCATGAATCAGCTTCAGTGGTCGGGTTTAGGGCATCGAACTCTTATACAGGAGGTGCTGCGATGGGCGTGATGCGGCTAGTCCCTGCATTGGGTTTCTCTGGCTTGTTGGGGTTACTGGTCCTGGTTCCTTTTACTCCAGTTTACGCAACATGCTGTGGGTGCAACATGTCCTGCCCGCAACGTGGCTGCACATGTTGCTGTTGCTATTCGCCCTGTGCAATGGAGGACAGCGAAAAAGACGTTACTTACAATGCCATCTTCAGCGAGCGTCCCCTCGAAATACGAGGCATGCCTGAGAATAGAGCACTCATCGCCAGCGAACCGGCAGTCAATAATGTACCCGTGAAAGTGAGGTACGTTTCTTCTGGTTCGCGTGGACGACTCGATACCATTCCCGTTGGAGATCTCAAGTTTCAATGTGAACATCTTAAGCGGCTCTCAGAGATGCTTTCAGAGTACCAAGGGAGATACTGATACCTGCAGCCGACATGGAGAATCACCCCATTATCATGATGACGACCAATGGTGGGTTCAACGGAAAACAAGCGATGCACCAGGTTTCAGTACACCTGACCACACGCAGTAAGGAGGTGCCCCGATGAGCACTCTGCGATTTGCATTCTCATTGTTGTCCTGCGTGCTTCTGGCTGGACAATTGTCTGTCCTGTCAAGCAACGTTGACGCAGCAGAGAAGAAAACAACGAAAAGCAAGCCCAAAATAGCCAAGTCGGATACAGCTCAAAGACAATGTTGTATGCCGGGGGCTGTTTGCCCTACCCCAGTGACAGATAGTTCAGCGGGATGCAAGTGCTGCGGTTTTCGAGTGCACGGCACCCTTCTTGACTACAACGGTAAAGGGGTCGACAGTACTATGGACGTTGGCGGAATAACGGTAACGTTTGTTGTGACAGACGACACGACAGACGGGAAAATGAAGGCGATAGGAACAAATAAAGAGGGCGAATTTATTTTAAAGTCAAAGAAATTTCCGAACAGCCCGAGTCCGACAGGGTTCGGCATGAGGTTGGAGTGCATAGACGTGGGGAATACCAGCATTAGTGACCAAACGGAAAAATTCGTGCTGGGGACCGGCGTTTCAGACACAGTATTTGAAGTAATAGAAGCCTTGTTAAACGCCGTACCAAAATATGATCCTGAGTTAGCCGAGGACAAAAAGCAGCCATGAAAGACCACTGGTCTCATTGCTAAGCATCGGTAAAATCTGTCTGCAAATCCTGGCAAGTCGTCCGAAACATCGGGGACCGAAGTCTCGGCATGGCATCCATACAGCCGGCAGACACAGATAAGGCCATTTAGTCGTAAGGAGGATGAGTCATGAGGCGGAGATGTGTACTCAGAATGCCGGCTCTACTCCTCTGTCTTATTGTCACGATTTGGTGGCTAGAGGGCGGCCTCGCCATTGCAGCCGCCCCCATCACTCCTTCAGGACTCAACACACAGGTAGGCCCACCGGTGACGCTTCCAAATGGGCAAACACAATACAACATCACCGGTGGGACGAGGCCAGGCGGCGGCGCGAACCTCTTTCACAGCTTCGGCGATTTCAATGTGCCGAACAACAACATCGCCAATTTCCTGAACAACTCGGGTCTGCCCACCTCGAACATTCTTGGCCGCGTCACCGGCGGAAACATTTCGAACATTTTCGGAACGATCCAGACCACCGGCTTTGGCAATGCCAATCTCTTCCTGATGAATCCAGCCGGATTCCTCTTCGGTCCTAACGCAACGATTAATGTGGGCGGCATGGTGAGCTTCACCAGTGCTGATTATCTTCGCCTCAGCGATGGTGCCCGCTTCAATGCGATCCCGAACGCGAATGCCGATGCTCTGTTGAGCGCCTCCCCTGTCGCCGCATTTGGATTTTTGGGATCGAATCCCGGAGCCATTACCGTTCAAGGAAGTCAATTGACGGTGACACCAGGACAGAGTCTCTCTTTGGTTGGAGGGAATATCACCATTCAGTCAGGGACGCTGGGCAACGGTACGGTTCAACCAGCTGTTCTTACGGCTCAAGGGGGGCAGATCAATTTGGCGAGCGTCGCTTCACCGGGCGAAGTGCTGGCCGGAAGTTTAGCCTACGCGCCAAACGTCAATGGGCAGTCCTTCGGCGCGCTGGGAACCATCAATATCTCCGAGCAATCGCATATCGATGCGAGCGGCAACGGTGGAGGCACTGTCGTCATTCGCGGCGGTCAGTTTGTTTTGGACAACTCCACCATCTCCGCCAACGTCACTGGTCCTGGTCCTGTTGTAAATGGCACTGAAGCGATCGGCGGAGGGATCGACGTTCAGGTGAGTCAGAATGCTGTTATCCAAAATGGATCAGTTCTTGAAACAAATATATTGGGCAACGCGACTCCCGGCGTCCAATACGGTGGCGTCCATGTGAAGGCGGATCAGATTCAGATTATCGGGTCCACGGACATGGACAATTTACCGTTTACGGGTGTTCGTTCTGACATCTCACCGGGAAGTACAGGAGGGAATAGCGGAAACATTCTTCTGGAAGCCAACACCATCCTCGTTCAAGACCTGGGCACATTCACCACCACTGTGGAAACGGCGACTGGAGGAGCCGGTCACGCAGGGAACATTGTGATCAATGCGACCGGCAACTTGGTTCTCGATGGTCCTAATGTTCAGTCGATGTCGCAATCGTCTCCGGGAAATACGGGTGACATCACGATCACCAGCGCGCAAGGAAATATTTCAGGACCGAATGTGCCCTTGATTCAAACCGTGACGGACTCCGGTTCCGGAAATGCGGGAAATATCATAATCACCGCGCAAGGCAATATCTCGATGGATGGTCCAGTTATTACCGCAGTTTCGCAGTTCGGCACAGGCAATGCTGGTAACATCTCGCTTACGAGTCATGCAGGAAATATCTCGATGACGGGTGGTCCCCTCGTTCAATCACAAACATTCAATAGCACCGGCATCGCAGGCAATATTACCCTGACGGCACCGGCTGGGGATATTCTTATAGCGGGAGGGGCATTCTCTGGCGGACTAGGCACGGCTCTCCGCCCTCCTCCCGGACAAAACCCGCAGGCACCCGGTAGCGGAGCGATAGACATTACTGCAAGAAATTTGACCGTACACGATACGGCTGTCTCTTCAGACAACCTGAGTCCGCTCCAGTCTGGAAACATCACAATAAATCTGTCTGGTACGTTAAATCTTAACGGCACCTTCACCGATGCCAACGGCGCGGTGATTCATTCTTTGATTCAGACGACATCGCGGGGACTAGCTCGCTCAGCCGACATCAACATCACCGCTCATGACATACAGGTCTCAGATGGCGCCGCGATCTCTACAGAAGCATTCAAAGCTGGAAATGCTGGAAATTTAGCAATTCATACACAAACTGTCGAAGTAACAAGTGGAGGGCAAATACGAAGTGGGACCACGTTGATTCCTGGCCTACCGCCTCCCGGTGGAACAGGAGGAACGATTACCGTTCAGGGTCCAGGTGGTCAGGCCACTTCGGTACTCATAGACGGCAGCGGCAGCGGATTCTTTACCAACACACAAGGCACAGGCGCGGGCGGAAGCATTCTTCTCAATGCTGGTTCCGTGACTGTCCAAAATAGCGGCATTCTTTCAGCGGCGACATCCGGCACCGCGTCATCCGCGGTCGGTGGCTCAATTACGGTCAACGCGACGAATGGCATCGCGATCAACAGCGGCGGCTCCATCACCGCCAGCAGCACAGGCCTAGGCAATGCCGGCAATATCTCTATTAATGCGGGACCGCAACTCGTGCTTCAAAACGGTTCCATCAATACAGAAGCCGCGCAGGCAGGCGGGGGAAATATCCAGATCCGCGCCGGAAACTTGGTTCAGTTGAACAACAGTTCGATCAACACGTCAGTTCTCGGCGGCGGTGGGAGCGGTGGAAATATCTCCATCGATCCCAATACCGTGCTGTTGCAGAACAGTCAGATTCTTGCGCAGGCGGTACAGGGATCGGGCGGCAATATTTCAATCACCACGAACCTTTTGTTGCCGGATTCCAACAGCACGATCTCGGCCTCCTCGCAATTTGGGCAGAACGGCACCGTCGTCGTGCAATCGCCCATCGCGCCCGCGAGCGGAAAAATTATTCCCCTGTCGCAGCATCCATTGATTCCGGTTTCCCTCATGACGCAACGCTGCGCGGCGCTGGCCGGTGGTCAGTTCAGCAGCTTCACCGTGGCGGGACGGAGCACGGTGCCGGCCGAACCGGCCGGCTGGCTTTCGGCGCCATTGGCACTCGTCGCGATGGATGAAGGCAAGGGGCTAGAGACGAGAGGTGATGGTCGCTGGGGGAGAGGAGACGGTGAAGGGGAACCCTCCCTGCTCTCCTTGAGACAGATTGCACCGCCGGGTTTTTTGACGCAGTCGTTCGCCGAAGATTCGTCGACGGGCTGCGCCTCAACCGAGATAGGAAAAGGTTGAGGCGCAAGTTGAGGTGAGAAAGAGTGGAAACGAGTCAGCGCTTGCAAGTGGTCCTGGAGTTGCCGTTGTGGCGCAATTCTTCGATGGCCTGTTGAAGCTCAAGGCGGAGGGACGCAATAGCACTCTGAATGGTCTTCCGCACGCCATCGCGAATCAGGTCTTTTACATTCCTGTGTGAGGAACTCCTAAAGGTCCCCATTGTCCTCCGAGTAGGCGACGCGGCGTCAATGCTGAGCTTCAGCCGAAAAGGTCGAAGCAGGCGGTTCAAGATGTCTTGGTTGGGGGTATGCCGGGGATGGATGGCTCGTGAAAGATGGGAACCGTCCATACATACTTTTGCCGCGAATTCGTTGACACCCGCCGCTCGGATTACTTTTCCGATGACTTGGTGCAGCGGAATCCCTTCTTCAACGGCGGCCAAGATAAACCTGCGGGCAAACTCCGGATTGCGCAAATCACGTGCTAACCCCCGCTTCCAATCTCGCAAGACTCTATGTTGCAGTGACATGGTGTACGAGCACCTGAGCGATGTGGGTGAAATGCGCATCCGTCGTCAGGATTGTCAAACCGAATTGCATCGCACTGGCCGCAATCCAGAGATCGTTGGTGGGAATCGGTCGCCCGATCGTCCAGAGGCTGTTCAGGATGACGGCATACCGTTCAGCGGTTTCCTCGTCAATCAGGACGACGTGGACACGTGGCGAAGCCAGAAACTTTTTGAGCTGGTTCGTGTTTTTATCGGAATGGCGGCCGTGCCGAAACCCGGTTTGCAATTCACCCAGGACGATCGGATTGACAGCAATCGAATCCGCCGATTGCAGCGCTTCTTTGATGCCATGACGCCCGCGCATGAATGCGGAATACGCGGAGGTATCGAGGAGAACTCGCACTATTTCCACACGTCCGGATCGATCGTCCGTTGCTTGGCAAGCGCCTCGTCGAAGGCAGCAGCGATGTCTTCACTCCATGTTCCGCAGAGGTCGTCGAGGTCGTGATGCAATTCGACCTGCTTTGTCTTATCCGGGGTCAGGTGTTCTTCGAGCAAGCCGATGACGGCTTTGTTCACGCTCGTGCGTTTGCTTCTCGCTCGCCTGCGGATGGCCTTGTCCAGGTCGGAAGGAAGATTCCTCAGGGTAATGGCTTTCATGATCCCTCCTTGGTGCATCGCAGCATGCATCATCGCGATGCACCAAGTGTAGCAAAGGCTTCACTCCTTCGCAACCTGTCTCTCGTTCGACCGACAGGCTGTGAATTATGATCGATCGGTCACGGGAACGGACCGCTGCTCACTTTGTCGCGCTCTGCTTCTTCACGATCGGGCTCGCCATGCTGCTTTCGTTGGCCGGCACTTCAGTATTCGCCCAGTCGGTCATCGATCCGACGGGCCGATCCGGGCAACCTCCGGGGCCGTTGAAGGAAGAATTCGAACGGCCCCACCCTCCCCCGAGTCCCGTCCTCCCGATTGTCCCTCTGCCGCCTGAGACCGAAGAGCCGCAGCGTCCGGGCGGGCTCCAGGTGTTCGTTCGCGAGATCTGGGTGGTCGGCAACACCGTCTTTTCGGATGCCGAGATCAATGAGGTCACCGCGCCGTACAAGAACCGGACGCTGCGGACCGAAGATCTCGAGCGGCTGCGGTTGGCGCTGACGCTGCTCTATATCAACCGGGGCTATCTCACCTCCGGCGCGATCATCCCCGATCAGGACGTCGTGGCCGGCGTGGTGACGGTCCATATCATCGAGGGGAAGCTCTCACGCATCAACGTCGAGGGGAATCGCTGGTTCAGTTCTTCGTATCTGCGCGATCGTCTGGAGCTCGGTATTCGGACGCCCGTCTCGCTCGCGCCGCTCCAGGAACAGTTGCAGCTTCTCCAGCAAGATCGACGGATCGAGCGCGTGAACGCCGAGCTTCGCCCCGGTGACTCGCGCGGCGAAAGCGAGCTCAACGTGCGCGTGAAGGATAAGCAGCCGTTCCACGCCGGCATCGAGGTGAACAACTATCAATCGCCGCTCGTCGGGGAGATGAAAGGCATCGGCACGCTGACGTATGACAATCTCACCGGTCGCGGCGACCCGGTCAGCATCAGCTATGGTCAGTCGAGCGGAGCGTTTCCGATCGTCTATGGATCGTACGCCGTCCCGCTCAACCGATACGGCACGACCTTTTCGCCCTACTACCGGCGATACGACTTCAAGTTGATCGAAGAGCCGTTCACGCCGCTCCAACTCAAGACGAACACTGAAATCATCGGCATGAGCCTGCGGCAGCCGCTCTATCAGACCGTCACCGACGAGTTCGCGCTGATGATCATCGGCGAGCATCTCTTTACGCAGAGCTTCGTGTTTCGCACCATTCCCATCGATCTGTTTCCGGGCTTCCAGAACGGCGTCGCCACGGTCTCGTCGCTGCGGTTCGCGCTCGATTGGACGCACCGGACGGTCGATACGGTCATCGCCGCCCGCTCGCGCTTCAGCGTGGGGCTCAATGTCCTGGGGGCCACGATCAATGCGAATCCCGACACGCCGGACGGGCAGTTCTTCTCCTGGTTGGGGCAGTTGCAGACCATCAAGCAATTCGGCGAGCGGTTCTTCGGAATGCAACTCCTTCAACGCATGGACGTGCAGCTCACGAATTCGCCGCTCTTTCCCCTGGAACAAGTCGCGCTCGGCGGCCGATACAGCGTGCGCGGCTATCGTGAGGTCACGATCTTGCGCGACAACGCCTTCATTTTTTCCGTTGAGCCCCGGTTTCCCTTGTATCGTTGGGCCAGCGGCGAGCCCATGTTCCAATTCGCACCCTTTGTCGATGTGGCCCACGGATGGAACTTGGGACAAAATCGTCCGGCTCCCATCGCGCCTGTTTCGACGTTTCCGGATACGCTCGCCAGCGTGGGCGCCGGACTCCGGTGGAATATCTTGCCTCAAGATCGGGCGGCATTTGAAATTTATTGGGGCCAGCGGCTGAATCACGTCGCGAAGGTCGGCAACACGCTTCAGGATCACGGCGTGCATTTGGGAGTTGTGGTGAATTTGTTTTAGTCGTCCCAACGGGGTCAGGCACCATTTGCGCGCAGCGCCCGAAGGGTCGTTCCGACAAATGGTGCCTGACCCCCTTCCCAACGCTTCACCTCTCCTCTGCGGGGAGAGGAATTAGGAGAGGGATCGTATCAATCTGCTTCCTCTCCCTCCTCTGGAGGGAGAGAACAAAGATGAGGGTGGTGGCACGAGGAATGCTTCGCCAGAACGGCATGAGAATCAGGACCCCTCACCTTCACCTCTCCCCTCAGGGGAGAGGAATGTGGAAGAGACAAGGGTCAGGAACCATTTGCGCTTGGAGAAAGGGGTCAGGTCCCACGCGAAGCGCGAAGAAGGGGACCAGACCCCTACGTTCCGACAAATGGTGCCTGACCCCGTTGCTCCTCATCGCCACTCTCCTGGCAGCACACATCTCTGCTTCTTCAGCCGCCGATCCTTCTTCTCCGGACGCTTTGATGCAGCAAGGTCTCCAGGCCTACCAGCGAGGAGCGTTCGATCGAGCCCATGCCGCGTGGAAAGACGCAGCCCAGGCGTACGAGCGAAGCGGCAATGCGAAGGAGCAATGTCAGGCCTTGATTCAGGCGGCCCAGGCGTCCGAAGCGCTTGGCCACGTGAGTCAGGCCGTGCAGCAGCTCGAACTGGCCCTGATCGTGGCGCAACGGACGGAAGACCGTCCATTGATCGCGACGGTGCAGGACAGTCTTGGTCATGCCTATCTCGCGGCGCGCAATCCTGAGGCCGCGGTTCAGTATCTCAACCAAGCGGCCGAGATCGCCGCGGCCGATGGAGATCCGGCGCTCAACGCAAGAATCCAGCACGACATGGGTCTCGCGCACATCTCGCAGCAGCGCTACGAAGAGGCGCTGCGCTCGTTCACCTCCAGTCAACAGAACGCGCTCGCCGGCGGAGATCGGCCGTTGGCCGTTCACGCCCAGATCAATGCCTCACGCACGGCTTGGAAACTGAACCAGGCGGAGCAGGCCAGGAAGTGGCTCGATCAAGCGCTGGATGGACTCAAGAACTTCGAGCCGTCGCATGACAAAGCCACGAGCTTGATTCGTGTCGGCTTGGGCTACCAGCAGCTCGTGCCCGCATTGCCGGGCACCAGTGCCCCGCTCCTATTGCGTACAGCCGGAACGTTCGTCGAGGCGGCGAACACGGCGGAGAAGATCGGCGACCGGCGCACGCTGTCCTACGCCGACGGCTACCTCGGCCACCTGTATGAAACGGAGCATCGTTACGATGAAGCCCTGCATCTCACCAGACGCGCGGTATTTTCCGCTCAGGCGGCCAATGCGCCGGAGTCGCTCTATCGCTGGCAGTGGCAGATGGGCCGGCTGTTGGCGGTCACGGGAAAACTCGATGAAGCGATCAGTGCCTATGTGACGGCAACGGAAACACTGAAACCGATCCGAGCGGAAGTCGCGTCGGCTTTGTCGGTCAGCTCGCTCAACGGAGATGAATCGGTCCGCGGAATGTTCTACGAATTGTCCGATCTTCTGCTCCAGCGGGCGTCCTTGACGGCCGATCTGACTGCGGTGGAGCCCTACCTGCGCAGCGCACGCGACGCGATCGAAGCCTATAAGGCCGCGGAGCTCCGGGATTACTTCCGCGACGAATGTGTGGATGCGCTGCAAGCCAGACTGGCGAAACTGGAGACGGTGTCCCCGACGACGGCCATCATCTATCCCATCGTCTTTCCCGATCGGATGGAGTTGCTTCTGAGTTTGCCCACGGGGATGACGCGCGTCTCCGTCCCGGTCAAGGCGCCCGAGCTGAAGCAGGTCGTGCGCACCTTTCGTCGGTTGGTGGAGAAGCGAACGACGCGAGAGTACCTCATCCCTGCCCAACAGTTGTATAACTGGTTGATTCGTCCGCTTGAATCGGAAATGATGCGGCTCCACATTGATACACTCGTGTTCGTCCCGGACGGAGTGCTGAGAACCATCCCCTTCTCGGCCTTGCATGACGGCACGTCGTTTCTGATTCAGAAGTATGCTCTTGCGTTGACGCCAGGGCTGTATCTGACCGATCCCCGGCCCTTGGATCGCGAGAACATTCGTTTTCTTGCGGGCGGACTGACGCAGTCGGTGCAGGGATTTCCTGCCTTGCCTTATGTCGCCGATGAGGTCGATGCCGTACGGACCTTGTATCAAGCTGATCAACTGCTGAATCAACAATTCAAAACGCCGCTCTTGGAACAAGAATTGCGTGAAAGTCGGTATGGCATTCTCCATATCGCGACCCACGGGAAGTTCTCCAGCGATGCGAACGATTCGTTTCTGTTGACCTTTGACGGGAAGCTGACGATGGATGCCCTCGATCGCCTCATCGGCCTGTTCCGATTCCGAAAAGAGCCTCTGGAGCTGCTGACCTTGAGCGCCTGTCAGACGGGCGTGGGTGACGATCGAGCGGCTCTGGGTCTGGCCGGCGTGGCGATCAAGGCAGGCGCACGGAGCGCCCTGGCGACCCTCTGGTTCATCAACGACGAGGCGTCTTCGGCGCTGCTGTCGGAGTTTTATCGGCAACTGCGGGACGCGACGCTGACCAAGGCTGAAGCATTGCGGCGTGCCCAAGTGAGCCTGCTGGAAGACCGCGTGTACGAGCACCCGGCCTACTGGTCTCCGTTCCTATTGCTTAATAATTGGCTGTAATCGAGTACGAGCTTCTGCTAGCATGCGCCTTATGCGATCTGCCGATCACATCACCGTTCGTCGCCTCCGCCGTCCATTCGGCCCTATCATGATCTGCTGCATGGCCGTAGTCCTAGGGCTGCTTGGCGTCGCAACCGGCCCTGTGCAATCACAGCCGGATGGCACCTCGATGAAGGGCTCGGGCGGCGACGATGGGCCACTCTATGTCCCGCCGAAGAAATTTACTCCGCGAGCCCGCGTCGGGGGACAATTGCGCGGCACCGAGGGCAGCGAACCGGAGGTGCAAGCGTTGGTTCCGGATCATGTCGGCCTGACTGCGAACAAGACGCCGGTGCTGAACTGGTTTCTGTCCAAGCCCACCAATCACGAAGTCCGCTTCACGTTGATCGACAACCAATCGGTTCGCCCGTTGTACGAAGCGGCTCTTCCGGCCGCGAAGCAGCCTGGGATTTATT
>DATFDJ010000186.1:0-5902 GCA_035252115.1 Nitrospira sp.
CGCCGCGAGACAGGAGAGGGCGGACAGCGCCGCCGTCGCCGCATGGTCGCGGCGAACGGCAATGGCCAGCATCGTGACGACGCAGAATCCCGCCAAGACCAGCAGAGGAGAGAGCGCGATCAAGTCGGCCGACATCATGGACGCTCGACGTTGAATGTCAAATATCCGGGATTGACCGGTGCATCGACGGAACGGTCGCTCGACAGCAGCGCACGGACCGCCGGCTCCGTGGTCGACAGCACCGGCTGCGGGTACCAGCCGAGCCAGACTTGGACGATCGCCATGACGAGCAGCACGGCGAACGACAGACGCGACAAATCCGGCACGATGCGGGCTTCGGTTTGCCGGCCGAAGAACGTCCGCTGCAACAGCGCGAGCGCATACAGCGCGGCGGTCACCATCCCGGTCGCGGCCACGATCGTAAAGAGCGGCTGCCCGGCGAACGATCCAAAGAGCACGAGGAACTCGCCGATGAAATTCGCAAGACCGGGCAGCCCGAGCGACGCAATGGCAAACAACAGCGCCAGCGAAGCCAGGCGCGGAACGGTCGACCACAGCCCTCCCATTCGCCTCATGTCTCTGGTGTGCAGCCGTTCTTGCAGCGCCCCGGCCAGCATGAACAACGCTCCGGTGCTGATGCCGTGCGCGACCATCTGCATCACGACGCCCTGCAACGCCAAGTCCGTCATGGCAAAAATGCCGAGCAAGGCGAATCCCAGGTGGCTGATGCTGCTATAGGCCACGAGGCGCTTGAAATCCGTCTGCGCAAACGCGAGAACGGCGCCGTAGATGATGGCCGCCGCTCCGAGTCCCATCGCGATGGGCGCAAATTCCCGGGCCGGCTCCGGAAAGAGCGGCAGCGTAAAACGCAACAAGCCGTAGGCGCCGGTTTTCAGCAACAGGCCGGCCAGGATCACGCTGCCGCCGGTCGGCGCTTCGGTGTGGGCGTCGGGCAGCCAAGCATGCAATGGCACAGCGGGCAGTTTGACGGCGAAGCCGGCGAAGAAACCCAACATCAGCCACCAGCCCACCGGCCCGCTGACGGCCAAGGCCGCCAAGTCGGCATAGTCGAAGCTGGGCCTGCCGGTCGCATCCTGATGGAGGAGCGCCAAGGCCACGATCGCGACGAGCAGCAGCAGGCTGCCGGCCTGGGTAAATAGGAAGAACTTGAACGAGGCATAGCGCCGTCGCTCATGCCCCCAGATGGCGATGAGCAGATACATCGGCACCAGCATGACCTCCCAGAAGAGGAAGAAGAGAAACAAATCGAGCGCCAGAAACACGCCGATCACCCCGGTCAGCACCAGGAGCAGGTTGAAGTGAAAGAACCCGACCCGTTCCTGAATTTCAGTCCAGGAGGACACGACCGCCACGAGGCCGAGAAACGAAGCGAGGACGATCAAGACCAGACTGAGCCCGTCGAGTCCCAGATGGAGCCCGATGCCCCAGCGGGGAATCCAACGAACCAGGCTCTCGAGGAGCCATCGTCCCTCGTCGGAGGCCGTCGGAAAAACCCAGAGCAGCAGCGCGATGAGCAGGTCCGCTCCCAAGGCTGCGATCGCAATCCATCGGGGCGCGGAACGAACAGGACGTTCGGCGTACCAGGCCAGCGGCGCCGCGAGGAGTGGGATGAGAATGAGGCTCCACAACATCATGCGATCCACAATGCAAAGGCCCCGAGCAAGAGCAGCGCGCCCATGGCCATGGTCGCGGCATACCAACGGAGCCGGCCGGTTTGCAAGCGGCTCAGTCCGTCATGCAACGAGCAGAGCGCTCCCGCGACGGCCCCGTAGCCTCGATCGATCACGTCGTCCTCATCGCAGGTGAGGAACAACCAGGGCTTGATCAGGAGCACGCCGTAGAGCCGGTCGAATCCCCACCCTCCTTGCCAGAATGTATGGATGGCGTGGGTCCACGTGGCCGCCACGATCCGATCCGCCGGCGCGGGCCGCGGAAGAAAGAGCGCAGCGGCCAGCAGGATGCCGAGCAGCGACGTGATGCTGATGGTCATCTGTTGTTCTGCCTCGACTGACTCATCCATGCCGGGCAACGACGGCGCGGCCGGCAACGCATGAGCCAGATACGAGCTGAACCACGGCGCGTCTCCGATCGTACGGGGAATTTCGAGAAATCCGACGGTCACAGCGAGCAGGGCCAAGACGACCAGCGGGATCGAGACGGCCGCGCCGGGCCGAGGACCGGGCTCGGTGCGGACCTCGCCGAAAAAGACGCGGAAGACCAATCGGAAGCTGTAGAGGGCGGTCAGCACCGTCCCCAGCGCGCCGCCAAACCAGATCCACTCGCCGCTCAGCGGCGAGGACCAGGCCGACCAGAGAATCCAGTCCTTGCTGTAGAAGCCCGATGTGATGAGCGGCACTCCGGACATCGCCGCCGCACCGATCGTAAACGTCCAGAATGCGAGCGGCAGCGGGCGACGGAGGCCTCCCATGCGAAAGATGTCCTGCTCGTGATGGAGACTCAAGATGACGGACCCGGCCGCGAGAAACAGCAGGGCCTTGAAGCAGGCGTGGGTGAGGAAATGAAAGAGCGCGGCGGACCAGGCGCCGACCCCGAGCGCGAGAAACATGTAGCCGATCTGACTGATCGTCGAGTACGCCAGCGCCCGCTTGAGGTCCCGCTGCACGAGCGCACTGCAGGCGGCGAGCAGGAGCGTCAGCACACCGATGACGGCCACGGCATATTGGACGGCCGGCGCCAGCGCGAACAGCCCGTGCATCCGCGCGATGAGATAGACGCCGGCCGTCACCATGGTCGCCGCATGGATCAGGGCGCTGACCGGCGTCGGACCCGCCATGGCATCCGGCAGCCACACTTGCAAAGGGAGTTGCGCCGATTTCCCGACGGCTCCGGCCAGCAGCAGCGCGGCGACCGTGACGGCAAGGCCCGATCCGACCGGCCATGCCGCGGAGGCCAGCGCCTGCACCTGTTGGATCGACAATGTCTGGAAATGCACGAACAAGATGAACAGGCCGACCGCGAACGCCGTATCCCCGATGCGGGTCACGATGAACGCCTTTTGCGCCGCGGCTCCGTTCTGGGGCTCCCGGTACCAAAAGCCGATGAGCAGATAGCTGCACAGGCCGACACCCTCCCATCCGAGATAAAGCAACAACAAGTTGTCCGCCAGCACCAGCGTCAGCATGGAAAAGACGAACAGGTTCATGTAGGCGAAGAAGCGCCGATAGCCCCCATCATTCTCACCCGCCCGCCCCGCGGGCGCCGAGACGCCCGCCTGCCCGGGGTCGCTCATGTATTCGATGGAATAGAGGTGAATCAGAAATCCCACGCCGGTGATGACGAGTGCCATGAGCAGCGAAAGGGCATCCAAGTGCCAGGACACCGAGACCGTCATGTCCGATGTGGCCACCCAGGTCCAGAGCGTTTGCCGATACGAGTCGATCTGGGAGAAGCCCCGCAGAAATTCCCACGCGACGAATCCGGTCACGAGTGTCGCAGCACCGACCGACCCGACACCGACCCACGCGACCACGCGCCGGGAAAACGATCCCCCAAACAGGGCCAACAGGAGAAAACCCCCCAGCGGCAGAACCGGTATGAGCCACAATAACGGAAGCATAGTGTTAAATTTTGAGTGTTTAGTTTTTAGTTATCGGATCAATCAACATTTTCGGATAACTCAACATTGAAAATTGAAAATTCAAAATTGTTTCTATCCCGCATTTTTTCGACCACTCAAAATTCAAAACTTAAAACTCAAAATTATTTTCTATCCCTTCATTTCACTAAACGCATCCGCGTCCAAGGTACGGAACCGGTATGAGAGCTGGAGCACGATGCCGAGCGCGACCGAGACCTCGGCTGCGGCCAACGTCAGGATCATCAGATACATCACCTGCCCATCCGCCTGCCCCCAGCGGGCTCCCGCCGCGATAAAGGCGAGGCTCGCCGCGTTCAGCATGATCTCGATCGACAGCAGCATGTAGAGCACGTTGCGCCGAATGAGCAGGCCGAACAGCCCTAGAGAAAACAGGATGACGGCCAGAACGAGAGCATGTGTCGTGATCATCACGTGTGCTCCTTCGACACACGGCGGCCAAGGTGATAGGCTCCGATCAATCCCGACAGCAACAACATCGACGCCAGCTCGACGGCGATGACGTAGGGTCCGTACAGGCTGATCGATAGGTCTTTGGGCGGAATCCCCATGGGACCCGTCGGCGGAAGATCGCCGAGCACGATGATCGCCGTGACTTCGCCGAGCAACACCAAGGCGAGCAGGCTCGGCCCCCACCAGATGCCGGGAGCCAGCCAGCGTCGTTCTTGTTCCACCGTGAGCGGCCCCTGGTTCAAGAGCATCACCACGAAGATGAACAGGACGACGATCGCCCCGGCATAGACGATGATTTCCAGCGCCGCGGCGAAGGCCGCGCCGAGCAGGTAAAAGATCAGCGCCAGCGCGAGGACCGACACGACGAAATAGAGCAGGGCATGCACGGCATGCAGGTGCGTGATGACGCGGACGATCGCCGCCACGGCCACCGCCGCAGCGATATAGAAGAGAAGCTCCATGCAGACCTCGTATCTCGTCGTTCGTATTCGACGTTCGTTTTCGTGTTTCGAGTTTCGGGTTTCAGGTTCCGAGAGATCGCAACTCGAAACACGTAACACGAAACTCTTTGTGCCTCACTCACCGCCCTTCACGAGAGACGCTTCACGTGTCATGTCCCGTTACGGCATCAGACTCCGCACGTCGACCGGCGGCAGCTCGTGTTCGGATTCGCCCTTGTCCTTGTCGCGAATCTGCACGCCGGCCACACGATAGAAGTTGTAGTCGGGATACTTCCCGGTCCCGCTGATCAACAAGTCTTCCTTCTCGTACACGAGATTGCGCCGCGCATACTCGCTTTGTTCAAAATCGGGAATGAGCTGAATCGCATAGGTCGGACAGGCTTCCTCGCAATAGCCGCAATAGATGCAGCGTGAAAAATTGATCCGGAAGAACTCCGGGTAGCGCCGATCGTGGGCGGTCGAATCCTCGGTGGCCTGCAAAGCGATGCAATCCACGGGACAGGCGGCGGCGCACAGATAACAGGCGACGCAGCGTTCTTCTCCGTCCGGATCCCGCGTCAAAACGATCCTGCCGCGCCAGCGCGGCGGAAGGTACGGCCGCTCGTCGGGGTACTGCACCGTCACCGGCTTCCGGAACGTCCGTTTGAAGACGATCCACAATCCCCACAAGAGATCGCGCACATAACGAAGAACTGTCATAGTTTTGAGTTTTTAATTTTTAGTTTTTAGTTAACGGAGCAATTCAACATTCACAATTCATAACTAAAAACTACGCTTCACCCGGAAGACCGTCATAGTTTTGAGTTTTAAGTTTTTAGTTTTGAGTGACGAACAACTCAACACTCACAATTCAAAACTCAAAACTGTTCATTCCGCTCTCCAGAGCACCACCGCTCCGGTCACGATGAGATTGATCAGCGCCAGCGGCATCACGACCTTCCAGCCGAAGGACAGGAATTGGTCGAACCGCAGCCGGGGAAACGTCGCGCGAATCAGGAAGATCAGCGCGATAAAGACGCCGGTCTTGAGCAGGAACCACACGACGGGCGGCAACAGCGGCCCCTGCCAGCCGCCGAAGAAGAGCACGGCGATCATCGCCGAGATCAGAATGACGCCGAGGTATTCGCCGACGAAAAACATCCCGAACTTCATCCCGGAATATTCCGCGTGGTATCCGGCAACCAGCTCCGTTTCCGCCTCGGGTAGATCGAACGGCAGACGATGCGCCTCGGCAAGCCCCGCGATCAGAAATCCCACGAAGCCGACGAATTGCGGGACCACGAACCAGAGGTCCCGCTGCGCCTCCACGATGTCGCTCAGCTTGAACGACCCGGCCAAGAGCACCGATCCC
>DATFDJ010000187.1:0-75263 GCA_035252115.1 Nitrospira sp.
CATACGTGAACAACGGAGCGCCGGCATGGGCGAGGCACAAGGCCGCAGCAATCAGGAACCGGCGCGCTCCGCACCGTCCGGAACCGGCGAGATGCGCCTTGGCTGGATAATCGGACAAGCAGCTCAACGGGGCAGCCTGCATGTGGTTCAGGTTTCGGACTTCTTAGGAGGACCGCTCGGCGGTGGCTCCGATCCCGAGAAAATATCCTGGATGGGGGGAGGCTCTGTGCGCGCCCCGAACACCGGCGGCAGCTTGGCAAACTTGCTGGCGCGTTCACTCAGCATGTTATAGGCCTTCATCTCCGAGAATCCCGTCTTATGACTGCCGATCACCTTGGACGCCACCGACGAAATCAATCTCGTCGCTTCCTGCGCCTGACAAAACGGGCACACGGTATCTTCAACCCGCACGTGAACGGATTGCGTGGCCTCGAACGTTTTTTCGCACCGCCCGCAGCGATACTCGTAGATCGGCATGTTCCGATTCCTTCGGTTCCTTGCTGTCAGATGCCGCCGCGGCTCTTGACCGGTCCTTCAGCGATGCCGTATTGTAACACACCTGCCTGGTTCGAAGACTAGGGGTTTTCTGAGCGGGATCGAGGAGGTTGTGCGATGGCGGTGTTGATTCGGCGGTATAAAGGCCACAACGGCATGATGCAGGAGGAACGCATCGACGACGACGATCGGATCGAGCGGTATTTTCGGTTGTTCGAAAAGGAAGACGTCAAGAAATTGGAAACCGGTGCGAAAGTCTCCATCGAAAAGGACGAGTGGCAGCTCCTTCCGTGAATATCTAGCAGGTTCGGGGTAGCGGAGTTCGCTCCGTGTCCCTTCCTCTTCACGTCGTACCTCATACCACGCCCGATGGCTTACTGGATCCATATCGCCCGCTCCATCGATCGAGTCACGCTCCACAAGGATCGGTGCTCGGAGGTGCCGTCGGTACATTCATCGAGCGATTTCTGGGAAGGCGGCTGGTTCGACTATCCGGACAAGCAGCGGGCGCTCGCGGCGATGGAGCAGGCGGGGACCACGGAGCAGCGCCGCTGCCCGCTGTGCAAGCCCTAAGTGTGACGAGCGACAGGTGACGAATATGGATGAGGTAAAATCATCCGGCCTCGCATCACGCATCACGGGTCACTAGTCACTTGTGACCGTATTTCATGCCCCGTCTTGCCCTGTTGCTCACCACGTTGATTTGGGGCGCAACCTTCCCTGCGACGAAGGCGGCGCTGGAGCAGACCCCTCCGCTCTCCTTTCTGTTTCTGCGATTTTTAGTGGGTACGTGCATCGTCGCAGCCTGGTTCGCATTCGCACGCCATGGTCTGCGCCGTGGGCGCGAGGTCCTGTATGCGGGCGGCATCGCGACGATTTTTCTGTTCTTCGGCTATACGCTGCAGACGGCCGGGCTCCGCTATACCGGCGCGTCGAACAGCGCATTTCTCACGGCGCTGTACGTGATTTTCGTCCCGCTCATGCTGCGCCGGTTCGGATGGCGCAGCATGCTGGCCACGGCCATTGCGACAGCGGGATTGTGGCTCCTGGTCAAGCCGAGCGCAACGATGAATCTTGGCGATGCCATGACGATCGGTTGCGCGCTCGCGTTTGCCGGCCATATTGTCTGTTTGGAGCAGTTCACCCGCCGGTTCGACGCGCCATCATTGCTGCTCTGGCAAATGATCGCTATGACGATCCTGTTCGTGCCGGCGATGTGGTGGGAACGGGCTCCCGTTGACTCCTTCGCGCCGACCGCCGTTCTGCTCGTCGGACTCGGCGTCACCGGCGGGCTGGCGACGGGAGCCTTCGCCGTTCAGATGTGGGCGCAACAACACGTGCCGGCTCAGCAAGTCGCCTTGGTCTTTGCGTCGGAACCTGCCTATGCCGCTTGGCTGTCCTGGTATTTCCTTGGTGAGACGCTGGATCTTCAGGGCTGGATCGGCAGCGGCCTGATTCTGATTGCGGTCGTCATCGGGGCATTGGCAACCGGACCGGAGCCGGCGGTGATCGAAGCAGCCGAACTGGCGTGACAAAGTAAAAGGCGCTGTCAATACTCAGCACTGAGAAGAAAATGGCGCAGAAGTTCAGCAACGGTCGATGGGTACGGGACGGGTTTCTCGACAATCGAATCGAGGGGACGGTCGTCGGACGTATCGTGTTTGCCGCGATCGGCTCCGTCGATTTCTACTTGAAGGGGAATTTCAAATCCGACATCGCGGGACAGGTCATCCAGTTCCAGAACGGCCGGTTCGAGGACGGCGACCTGGCGGCAGAGGTGATCGGCGACATGGAGAATCCTCAAATTGGAACCGTGAATCTCATTTCATTCGATCCGCATCCGAATCTTGCGCCGCATCCCTACATCGAATGGTTTTCGATCCGATCCGATCACTATCGGTTCGAGCTGGGCGCCGGAGAGGCGTGGATCGTCCCCGAAGCGGAACGTCAGGTGTTCGATGAGATGAGCAGGGCTATTCGGGAAGCCCTGGCGGACCGGATGCGCGAGCATCCTCGCCCACACGAGCAAAATGAAGAGTAGCTGTAAAACGCGGGAGGGAGGGAGTCGTCAAGCCGGGTGAACCGTCTCACACGGCTGTTCCCATCGTCGGAACGGCTGCCAGCGTCTCGTGCTTGCTCTTTTGTTCGCGCACGTAGACCGGCACGTCTTTGATGTCCCACACGAGCCCGAGCCACTCCATCAGCTTCAGGCCGTAATACGTAATGTCGATTTCCCACCAGTAGAAGCCCTGTCTCGTCGAAGCCGGATAATAATGGTGGTTGTTGTGCCAGCCTTCGCCGAGCGTGATCAGGGCCAGGATGAAATTGTTGCGGCTGTCGTCGCCGGTGTCGTAGCGCTGCGATCCGTAGACATGCGAGAGGGAGTTGATCGTACAGGTTCCGTGTATCAACGCCACGGTCGAAATAAAAAATCCCCAGATGAGCATCTGCGGTCCATTCGTGCCCAAGTGCGGGGCGTACGTTTCAAAGAGCTTTCCGAGACCGAACATCGCGAATCCGGTCACGGTGGGCACCAGAATGTCGAAGCGGTCGAGAAAACGCAGCTCCCAATACTTGGCAAAATCGGAAATGCCTTTCAGTCGAGGGGCGAAATGAGTCTGCGAAGTAAACCAACCGATGTGCGACCACAGAAACCCTCCATGCCGAGGTGAATGCACATCGTCCCGCGTATCGGACGCGATATGATGATGGCGGTGATGGCCTGCCCACCACAGCGGACCTCGTTGGGCGCAGGAAGCCCCGAGCAGAGCGAATGCGAACTGACAGGTGCGGGTGGTCTTGAAGGTGCGATGGGAAAAGTAGCGGTGATACCAACCGGTGATCGCGAACATCCGAACGGCATAGAATGCGACCGCCACCGCAATGGCCGTCCAACTCCACCCCACCCAGATGACGCCGAGACACATGGCATGGACGGCGATGATCGGAATGCAGCGCAGCCAATCCATTTTCGGCACGCCGTCCGTCTCCATATACTCCAAGCCGGCCCACGAATCGAACCAACGCAGGAACGTAAACCACAGGTCCTGAATCTTCGTCGGACGGAATCTTCCCACTTCGGACATTCAATTACCTCCAGTGAGGCTTGGCCGGCTTGCCAAGCACACACAACCCCAGTGAAATTTCACAACGCCGCGGCAGCTGTTGGTGGTTCACAAGGCAGGCCGCAGAATCCTGGATCGCGACTGAAAGGTCATCGCGACCGCTCGACAACGGGAACGTATTATACATGCAAACGGCCATGAATGAAATCCCGACCGGAGCGGGCCTTTTTCTGTCACGTCATTGTACGGAAACCGGTCGGCTTGTCTACAAAAGCCACGAATGTTGAGACAGGATCGCCGGCAGACTCACGCGCCGCGCCGGTTTGACACTCCCGCATGGCCGTCTCTAGAATGCCCGCGTTATGAACGATCGATTTCTCAAGGCCTGCCGGCGTGAACCGGTCGATTGTACGCCGGTTTGGTTCATGCGGCAGGCCGGGCGTTACATGGCCGAATACCGGTCGCTGAGAGCGAAGCATTCGATGCTCGACCTCTGCAAAATCCCGGAACTTGCCGCGCAGGTGACACTCCAGCCGATCGAGAGGTTTCCTCTCGATGCGGCGATCATTTTTGCCGACATTCTGCTTCCGCTGGAAGCCATGGGGCTTCGCCTGGAGTTTGCCGAGGGAGAGGGGCCGGTGATCCGCAATCCGGTTCGCGAACGGGGCGATGTGGAGCGGTTGAAAGTCATTGACGGGACGGAATTGGAGTACGTGGCGGAGGCGATCAGGCAAGCACGGAAGGTCTTGAACGGACGGGTGCCGTTGATTGGGTTCGCCGGAGCGCCGTTCACGCTCGCGAGCTATGCGATCGAAGGGGGCGGGTCGCGGAACTACGTACTGACAAAGTCGATGATGTATCGAGAGCCGGACCTCTGGCACAAGCTGATGGATAAGTTCGCCCGGGTCGTGACCGGGTACCTCCGCCGGCAGATTCAGGCCGGCGCGCAGGCCGTGCAGTTGTTCGACAGTTGGGTCGGCTGCCTCTCGGCGGGGGACTATGCCGAGTATGTGATGCCGCACGTGCAACTCATCTTTGCCGGGCTAGAACGTGAAGGCGTGCCGATGATCCACTTCGGGACCGGCACGACGG
This sequence comes from Nitrospira sp., assembly GCA_035252115.1. Taxonomy (GTDB): domain Bacteria; phylum Nitrospirota; class Nitrospiria; order Nitrospirales; family Nitrospiraceae; genus Nitrospira_C. Next base: position 4,653 of record DATFDJ010000187.1, read on the forward strand.
CCATCCTGAAGCAGATGCGTGAGGCAGGAGGCGACGTCATCGGCATCGATTGGCGGATTCATCTGGATGAAGCGTGGGCCATGATCGGGCACGACAGGGCCGTGCAAGGAAATCTCGATCCTGTGGCACTCTATGCACCCCTGCACGAGATTGAGCGGCGGATTGAGGACATCCTTCGCCGGGCCGGCAGACGCAATGGGCACATCTTCAATCTCGGTCACGGGATTCTTCCGACGACTCCCATCGAGCACGTCGAGGCTGCCGTCAATATGGTTCACAAACTGAGCCAGCGGTAGAGATCGTGAAGCCTGACGCATGATGCGTCAGGCTCGAGATCTTCTATATTGAGTTCAACGCTTCACGCATAACGCCTTACGTGATACGGCAAGAAGGATTTCCGTGCCGCCGAGACCGATCGCCATTCTTCTGATGATTATGGGGGGGCCCGACTCGCCGGAGAGCGTCGAGGCGTTCCTGCTCGACGTGCGAGGCGGGAGAGCGACTCCGCCCGAGCTGGTCGAAGAAATTCGCGCCCGTTATCGCGCGACAGGCGGCAAATCCCCCGCTATGGGAATCACCAAGGACCTCGCGAGGAAGCTCGAGAGGCGGTTGAACGCCCCCGGCGGTGACCGATATCGCGTGTATGTCGGCATGCGGCATGCGCATCCCTTCATCAAGGACGCCTATGCCGAATTGCTGCGTGACCAGCCGGAGCATGTGATCGGCTTCTGCCTGGCGCCGCAGCAGTCGTTGCTGAGCACCGGAGCGTACCGTAAGAAAGTGGAGGAAGCGCGGGCAATTTTCCCCAACGACTGCCCCGTGACGTTCGTCGGAAGTTGGAACCGGCATCCCAAACTGATTGCGGCATTCGTCGATCATATCCGGGAGGGACTCTTGCGCTTTCCTGCCGACGTCCGGCCCTTCGTGCCGGTGTTGTGTACCGCTCACAGTCTGCCCGAGCGTGTGGTGGCCATGCAGGACCTGTATCCCGGTGAAGTGCAAGCGACCGTGGCCGGGATTACCGCGCTGCTTGGAAACCAACCGGTCAGATTCGCGTACCAGAGCCAGGGAAAGTCGGCAGAACCTTGGCTGGGTCCTACGGTGGAATCGGCTGTCGAAACGCTGAGCCGGGACGGTCATCGGCACGTGCTCGTCGCGCCGATCGGTTTTCTCTGCGACCATGTCGAGACGCTGTACGACATCGACATCGAGCTGAAAGGGTTTGCCGCCGCACTCGGTATGCGTCTGGAACGGATCGCTATGCTGAACGACTCTCTATCCTTGGTTGAAACGCTTGCCGATGTCCTGAGTGTACACGAGTCCACTCTCGCCGTTACCCCGTGAGCGATCCTCGCACAGTCGCCGTCATCGGTGGCGGCATTTCAGGCCTCGCCACCGCCTTCGCACTCATAGAACGGGCCGCAGAAGCCCGGATTGCCGTCCGCTGCACCGTCATAGAAGCGGCTCCCTCATGGGGCGGCAAGATCGTGACGCATCGGATCGGCGACCTGGTCACCGAAGCCGGACCCGATTCGTTCCTGTCACAGAAGCCGGCCGGGTTGCAATTGATCGAGAAGCTGGGTCTCTCCGACCAAGTGATCGATACCAACGAGACGGGCAAGAAGGCCTTTGTGTACGCCGATGGATGCCTTCGAGAACTCCCGGAAGGGTTGGTCGTGATGACGCCGGGTCAGATCGCGCCGTTTCTGAGGAGCGGATTGCTGACGACCGCCGGCTTGGCCCGGATGGCGTTGGATCTCATTCTGCCGGCCAAACGATCGCAAGACGACGAGTCGCTCGCGTCATTTTTTCGCCGCCGATTCGGACGGCAGGCGTTCGAGCGGATGATGGAGCCGCTCATGGCCGGTATCTATGCCGGCGACGCGGAACAGATGAGTCTGAAGGCGACCTTTCCGCGTTTTGCCGAGCTGGAACGCGAATACGGCAGCGTCATACGCGGGATGATGGCGGCTCGTGAGGCCGCAACGTCAGCACCCGCATCAAGACCCAGACGGACGATGTTCGTAAGTCTCAAGGATGGATTGGGTACCATGGTCGCGTCGCTCGCCGCGCGGTTGGACAAGCAGGGTGTCGTGCTTCGGAGCCGCACCACCGCCGAATCGTTGCGCGTCCGTTCGCATGAGCTGGGCCGCTGGACCTACGACGTGATGTTGGAGGACGGGTCCGCTCTTTCCGTCGAGAGTCTCGTGCTCGCGACCCCGGCCTTCGTGTCCGCTGAATTGCTCAGGCCGCTTACGCCGCTGGCCGCCGGGCTGCTCGACATGATTCCCTATGCGTCCACGGCCACGATCGCCCTGGCCTATCCCGCGTCCGCCATCGGGACCGCGGTGCAGGGATTCGGCTTCGTCGTGCCGCGCGTCGAACGGGGGGATCTCATCGCCGCGACGTGGACGTCGTTGAAGTGGCCTCATCGTGCTCCACCGGATCGATTGCTCGTCCGGTGTTATGTCGGCGGGGTCGGGCGGGAGGCGATTCTCGAACTCGACGATGAGACGCTGGTGCAACGAGTGAAGTCCGAGCTCCGGAAGATCTGCGGGGTGACGGCCGAGCCGGCCTATGTGGAGGTCAATCGATGGATGAAGGCGATGCCGCAGTATGTCCTGGACCATCTCGAACGGTTGGGACAGGCGGAAGCAGCGCTCGGCCGGTATGGCGGGCTGTTCCTGACCGGTGCCGCCTACCGGGGCGTCGGCATACCGGATTGTATCCGCGACGGAGCCGTGACGGCGGACCGAGTGGTGCGCTATCTTGTTGGGCAGCAGAGATGAAAGGAAGCGACGTATGGGCACAGAGAACCGATTGACGATTTTGGACGTGAACGGGCCGTTTCGCGAGCCCAGAGAACCGGTATTTTCCTATGATTATGCCGTTCAACGATCCAATTGGCCCATGCCCCATGCCGTGCTCGTGAAAGTCTCCATCGCCGACGAGCTGGACGTGGTCAGGAGCAAGTTGCTGGGCCCCGTGGCCGGCACGCCGGGACGACAACTGCTGATCGGGAAGGTGCTGTCCAGAAAAATCGCGGATGAAAAGCTGAGAATCGCGGAGGCCGAAGGCTGGCTCTCAGAACGTCGCGATCTCATGGTGCCGCCGTTCACCGGCCCGTATCAGCATCTGTTTCCCAAACTGGAGGAGTGGATGAGCCGAGGAGGAGAATCACTGCGCATGGAAGTCAACAAACTGGCAGGTCTCTGAGGTTAGAAGATCTTTCTGTAATGCTTGGAGTGCACGCCTGATTCGTCCGCGAATCCCACCGAGCCCGTATCGGGTGCGCCCGTATTGTTCAAATCGATTCGATAGTGACCTCGGATCTCTTCCATCGCCACTTCAAAAGGCACCGCGTCCGGGTACAGCCCGCCCGGCGCATGGGCTCCCCGGGAGAGCGTCCTGATGACGTCCGGCTGCGCATATTTGGGATCCGAGACCACATAGATGTCCGCCACGGCATGGTTGCCGAGTTTATGGCCGGGCGTCGTCGCCGGGATGAAATCGGTGAGGGAACCTGCGAGACGCTCCTTTCGCAGCTTCTTGAGGAGGCCCACGATCTGACTCTCCGTCGCTTGGGGCGGGACGATCAAGCTCACGGCGTTCATGTCCGGAACCGTCGCTTCCACTTTGAAGATGACAGGAGCGGCCTCGGGATCTTCGACCATCGGCGCCGCGGGCCCTTCGGTGCCTGCGGCCTGCTTGTTCTTGGAACTGGGGACGATCAGGGCCACGAAGAGCCACAGACCCAACAACACGCCGAAGACCACAATCAGCGGGTGCACGCCGGCGCGTTTGCCTTCCTGATACGGTTCTTGATCGCTCATGTTGAATGATCCGCAGCCGCCGACGGTCGGCGCTTGGCTTCGTCCCACAGCCGGTTCATTTCGTCGAGGGGCAATTCGCCGATCGACCGTCCTTTTTGCGCGGCCCGCTCTTCGATGAACCGGAATCGCTCCACGAACCGATTGATGGATTGGCGCAGCGCGTCTTCGGGACTGACCTTGATCAAACGGGCCAGGTTGACCAAAGAAAAGAGAATATCGCCGAATTCGGCACTGATGTTCTGTTGAGCTGATGAACTCGATTCTTCCGAACGAGAAGCATCGAGCGCGGCGCGCAGTTCTTCGACTTCTTCTTGGACCTTGCCCAGGATCTGATCGATCCCCGCACGGTCGTGACCCCAATCGAAGCCCACACGGGAGGCTCGCGCTTGGATTTGATAGGCGCGCAAGAGCGCGGGGAGCGCGTTCGGTACTCCGTCGAGCACGGATTCGGGTCGCCCCGCCGCCTGCCGTTCTGCTTTCTTGATATCCTCCCAGCGAGCCAACACCTGATCGGCATTGGTGGGAGTGGGATCCGATGTCCCGTTGGCAAAGACGTGCGGATGCCGCCGGACCAGTTTGTCCGCGAGCCGATCCATGACGTCCTCGATCGTGAAGGTCCCGGCCTCCGCGGCGATTTGACTGTGAAACAACACTTGCAGCAGCACGTCGCCCAGTTCTTCGGGCAGCGTGGTTCGATCGTGGTGATCGATGGCGTCCAATACCTCGTAGGTTTCCTCCACGAGATAGGGCTTCAGCGATTCGTGCGTCTGCTTGCGGTCCCATGGACATCCGTTGGGCGCCCGCAACGCCGCCATCAATTTCACGAGTGTGTGGAATCGCTCCGACATAATATGGCCACGCGTGGCGGGCTCATTATAATACCGACACCGGCTGCGATTCGACAGTGTTCGTGCGCCTTGCGGGGTCCTCGGGGCTATGATAGGGTACCAAACCTGAGATGCCCGAGGCTGGTCGGGGTCCGCTGGTTCCCTCCGTTCTGAGTGACAGGAGAGGCAGACTGTGGCGGCAGAAAAAGAAGAGGGGTTCGTTGTCCGGGATCGTCGTGGAGCCGGGGCGGCGGAACAGCCATCGGCGCCACCGAGACCCGAACCGGCATCGCCGGCTTCGGAGCAGCCGAAACGCGGTGAAGAGTCCGGCATGCCGGTAACGTTCTCTTCATTCGTGATCTCGCTGGGCACGTCCTCGCTGATGCTGATGGGTGAAAAACTCGATCCCCAACAGCCGTCGATGCCGGTCAATCTGCCTCAAGCCAAGGAAATTATCGATCTCCTGTCCATCTTGGAAGCGAAAACCGCCGGCAATCTCACGACCGAAGAACAGACGGTGTTGCGGGACATGCTCTATGCCTTGCGCATGAAATATGTGAGCCTGTCCGCCGGGAAGTAGCCCCGCCGCATCGTCACCGTCCTGCGATCTTTTGACCCGCGAGTGCGATTCCGTTATACGTCATGGTAGCGAGTCGCTCTCTGCGAGCGACCGATCGAACGATCGGGTGAGTGGCGTTCACATGCGCACGGGGTTGCAGACCTGGAAGATGTCCCATCGACGCACGGCCGTCGACCGAGCGGGTTTCGACGGCGAGCCGATCGGCTTGCCCCCGGACGCGCTTCCCAATCCCGAGCCTGAGCGACGAAAACGCCATCTGCGTCCGGTGTGGACGGTCTTCCTCCTGCTGGTCTGCTGCCTCGCCCTGACCTTCTACTATACGCAGGTCGTCGTGCCCGGGGCGGAGGATACCGATTCCTTTATCCCGACGACCAGCTACGCGCTCGTTCTCCTGCTGATCAATCTGGATTTGATCGGCGTCGTCGTGCTCCTGCTGCTCCTCTCCCGGAATCTCATCAAGACGTATTTTGAACGCCGCCATCGCCTGATCGGTTCCGGGTTCCGTACGAAACTAGTGGCGGCTTTTATCGGGTTCTCTCTGATCCCGACCGTGCTGCTTGCCATGGTGGCCAGCGGGTTGGTGAACAAGGCGGTGGACGTCTGGTTCAGCGATCAAATCGACCGTGTCATGCGCGATTCGTACGAGGTGGCGCGGATGCAGCATGCCGGGCACATCACGCTGGCGGTCAACAGTGCGCGGGCGATCAGCCATGAAATCTTCCGGGAAGATCTCCTGGTTCCGGCGCAGCGGGATCTGCTGATCTCCGCAATGCAGCGGAAGCGGGTGGAGTTCGGGGTGGCGGGCATCGAGGTGTATTCCGCCAAGATGGAAACGCTCACGCGGTCGCTCGATCCCGAGGTGCCGGCCGGCGTGCTCGACTTGCCGGTCGGCCAACTGGTCCTGCAGGCGATCAACGGCAAACAGGAAGCGAGCACCGTCCAGGAAGCGCAAACCGGCCGGCTCGTGCGGGCGGCGGCGCCGATCGCAGCCGGCACGCGCGGCGAGGTCGGCGGAGTCGTGCTGGTCGACGCCTACGTGCCGGAGTCGCTGCTGGCGAAGATGGAGGGCATCGGCCGTCAATACGACGAGTACAAGCAGATCAAGGCCATGAAGAATCCGATCAAGGCCGGCGCCTATCTCTTCGTGGCCGTGATCACCGTGTTGATTTTGTTCGGCGCCACCTGGTTCGGGTTCTACGTGGCGCGCAGCATCACCGTGCCGATTCAGCGGCTCGCCGAGGCGACGGAGGCGATCGCCCAGGGGAATCTGTCCGTACGCATCGATGCCAAGGCGACCGACGAAATCGGCACGCTCATCGAATCGTTCAACCGCATGACCGCGGACCTTCAGGGCAGCAAGTCCGCCATTGAATCCGCCAACGTGTCGTTGCGTCAGAACAACCTCGAACTCGACCGCCGCCGGGCCTACATCGAAACGGTGGTCGCTACGATCGCCGCCGGGTTGCTGTCCATCGACAAGAACGGCGCCATTACGAATTTCAATCCGTCTGGCGAGCGCATTCTCGGGCTCTCCGCCGATCGGTTCCACGGGCGCTCGGCCAACGAGGTCTTCAAGGAATTCGGTCTCACCCTGTTTCAGACGCTCTACGACCGCATGTTGCAGGATCAGCGCGACGATCTGACGCTGGACGGCACGGTCGAAGTCGAAGGCAAGTTCCTGACGATCGCCCTGCATGGCTCACGCATGAAAGACGAGATGAACCAAGACCTCGGCATCGTCTTGGTCTTCGAAGACCTCACGGAGCTCCTGAAGGCGCAGAAGGTCGCAGCCTGGCAGGAGGTCGCGCGGCGCGTCGCCCACGAAATCAAGAATCCGCTGACCCCCATTCAGCTCTCCGCCCAGCGCATGCGAAAAAAGTTTTTCGAGAAGGCGCCGGACTTCGAGCGGGTGTTCGATGAGTCGACGAACGTGATCGTCAACGAGGTGACGAGCCTCAAGCACATGGTGGACGAATTTTCCAAGTTCGCCCGCTTGCCGGCGCCGCAGTTGGCGCAGCAATCGCTGCACGACGTGATCAATGAAGTGACGGCGCTGTATCGCGGTGCCCACAAGGATATCGAGCTGATCGTCACCCTCGATCCCGATCTGCCTCTGCTGAAATTCGATTGGGAGCAGGTGAAGCGCGTGCTGGTCAATCTGCTGGACAACGCCATTCAGGCCATGAATCAACGCGGCCGTGTGTGGTTGACGACGCAGTATGATACGAAGCGCCGGCGGGCCGCGGTGAGTATCGCCGATGAAGGTACCGGAATTGCGCCTGAGGATCAGGAGAAACTGTTCGTGCCGTATTTCACGAGAAAAAAAACGGGGACCGGCCTGGGGTTGGCCATCGTGCGGCGCATCATTACCGATCACGAGGGGCACATCCAGGCCGGCAACAACCATCCCAAAGGGGCGATCTTTACGTTTGAGTTGCCGGTATCGTGAAGAAGTGACGGGTGACGAGACAGGTGAAGGGGTCAGGAACCACGCCGCTCGGCGCGGAAGGGTTCCTGACCCCCTAGTCACTCGTCACATGTCACCGGTCACTGATTGCAGGGGTACATAATGTCTGCCTCGATTCTGATCGTCGATGATGAAGACGCGATCCTGTCCTCGCTGAGCAGTATCCTGCAGGACGAAGGATATGACGTTACGGTGGCTAAAAGCGGCAACGATGCATTGAAGATCTATACGACCGATCCGCCGGATCTCATGCTGCTCGATATTTGGATGCCCGATATGGACGGATTGGAAACGTTGCGTCGGGTGCGCGAGCTCGTGCCGACCGCGCAGGTGATGATGATGTCGGGGCACGGATCGATCGAAACCGCGGTGAAGGCGATCAAGCTCGGCGCCTACGACTACATCGAAAAACCCTTGTCGTTGGAGAACGTCACGCTGCGCGTGAAACACGCGCTGGATCAGTATCGGCTGGAGCAGGAAAATCGATCGCTCCGAACCAAAGTGCAGCGCAAGTTCGAACTCGTCGGGCAATCGCCGGCCATGCAGCAGTTGCGTCAGTTGATCGAAACGGCCGGCCCCACGAACAGCAGGGTCCTGATCGGCGGCGAGAACGGGACGGGGAAGGAATTGGTGGCGCGGGCGATCCACCTTCAGAGTGCGAGGGCCGACCAACCGTTCGTCGCCGTCAATTGTGCGGCCATCCCTGAAACGCTGATCGAAAGCGAATTGTTCGGTCATGAGAAAGGATCGTTCAGCGGTGCCACGTCGATGAAGCGGGGACAGTTCGAGCAGGCGGACGGCGGCACGCTGTTCCTGGACGAGATCGGCGACATGAGCCTCAGCACCCAGGCCAAGGTGCTGCGAGCGCTGCAGGAACAACAGTTCACCCGCGTCGGCGGGACAAAACTGCTGAAGGTCGATGTGCGGGTGTTGGCCGCCTCGAACAAGGATTTGTTGAAGGAAATCGAGAAAGGATCCTTCCGGGAAGACCTCTATTACCGCCTGAACGTGGTTCCGGTCGTGGCGCCTCCGCTTCGCGAGCGACGTGAGGACATTCCCTTGCTCATCAGGCATTTCCTGAAACTTCATTCCGAGGAACAAGGGTTGCGGATGAAGGAGATCACGCCGGAGGCGATGAATCTATTCCAACACTACGACTGGCCGGGCAACATCAGGGAGTTGCGCAACCTGATCGAACGGCTCATGATCATGGTGCCCGGTCCTGTGATCGATACGGCTCAAGCGAACCTCTCCTTGCAAGTACGGCCGTCCGGCGCGTCGGCACAAACGGCGGCGGCGGGAGTCGCTCCTTCGTCCGCCAATCCGCTCTTCGCCCAATCCTTCGACTCACTGCGGGATGCACGCAACGCCTTCGAGAAGGATTACATCGCCAGAAAACTGCGCGAACATCACTGGAATATTTCCCGCACGGCGGAGGACCTCAAGATCGAACGGAGCCATCTCCATCGAAAGATCAAACTCTTGGATGTCGAGATGCGGCCGGAAGGGTGAAGCGCCTGCCGGCCTCCACGCTCCGTGCCTCCCGAAGCGACCCTTTCGGGCATTGCAGAGCGGAATTTGCGCACCGGCCGCTCATCCACAACCGCGCGGTGCGCCCTTCTGGAATTCTCTCGGCCGCGACATTGTCGCGGTGCCTCGGTCAGTTCCAGCTTTCCTTCTCTGCAACGCCTCGAAGGGTCCCCGCTTTTCCGGCAAGGTCGCTGCGAGGCCGGCAGGCTTCATCAGGAACGTGAAAGCCCGGGGGCTTCGCGTTGACCTATTCGAGACCCCTCCGCTAAGATGCGTCTGCAAAATGGGTCCAGGTTGAATTCCTCATTTGCCTTCAGCCTGAGCCTTAACCTTCCCTACTTCTCTCTGCTATGGCCACCTACCGCGATGCCGGAGTCGACATCGATGCGGGCGACGAGTTCGTCGATCGCATCAAACCGCTCGTCCGGTCCACTTTTCGTCCGGAAGTCTTGACCGATCTCGGTGGATTCGGAGGACTGTTTCGGCTCCAGGCCAAGAAGTACGAGGATCCGGTTTTGGTGTCCGGGACCGACGGCGTCGGCACGAAGCTCAAAATCGCGCTCATGATGGACAAGCACGATACGGTCGGGATCGATCTCGTGGCGATGTGTGTGAACGACATTGCCGTCAGCGGAGCGGAGCCGCTGTTCTTCCTGGATTATTTCGCCACGGGGAAGCTCTCCGTACCCAAGGCCCGCGATGTGGTGGCCGGCATCGCGGAAGGCTGCCGTCAAGCCGGGTGTGCCTTGATCGGAGGAGAAACGGCCGAAATGCCGTCGATGTATGGCGATGGCGAATACGATCTGGCTGGATTCGCCGTCGGCGTCGTGGATCGATCGAAGATCATCGACGGCCGGTCGATTCAAGCGGGCGATGCCATCATCGGCTTGGCATCGAGCGGTCTCCACAGCAACGGGTATTCCTTGGCCAGACGGGTGTTCTTTGATCAAGCCAAATTGAAGACCACGAGTCACGTGCCTGATCTGGATCGACCGCTGGGCGAGGTGTTGCTTGCGCCGACAAAAATCTATGCCAAACAAATCCTTACGTTGATCCGGGACTACCCCATCAAAGGGATCGCGCACATTACCGGCGGCGGTATCACGGAAAATCTCCCCCGCGTGTTGCCTCATGGCTTGCGTGCGGTCGTTGATCGGAAGAGTTGGCCCGTCCCCCCGGTGTTCGACGCGCTCGCGCGGCTCGGCCCAGTCGACCGGGAAGAAATGTTCCGCGTGTTCAATATGGGGATCGGCTTGATCCTCATCGTGCCGCCGGATGCCGCTGAACGAGTCATGGCCGGCGCACGGCGAGCAGGCGACCGCGCGTACCTCATCGGCGAAATGGCCGCCGGTAAAACGGAAGAACCGAACGTGGAATATGCCAATTAACCGGACCGAACCGCTCCGAGTCGCCGTATTGGCGTCGGGCAGGGGTTCGAACCTTCAAGCCCTCATCGACGCCATCGGGCGGAAGGAAGTACACGCGAAGATCGTGGCGGTGATCAGCAATAAAAAAGACGCGATGGCGCTGGAGCGAGCGCGAAAGCATGGGGTGCCCGACATTTTTGTCGATCCCAAGCCCTTTGCCGGACGGCAGGACAGCCGAGAGGCTTACGATCGAGAGTTGCTCGCGATTCTCTCGAAACACGACGTGGAGTTGGTCTTGTTGGCCGGATACATGAAGATTGTGACGGGACTGCTCGTCAATGCCTATCCCAACCGCATGATGAACATTCACCCCTCCGTGCTGCCTTCGTTCCCCGGTCTGGACGTACAGAAGAAGGCCATTGAATGGGGATGCAAACTCGCCGGGTGCACCGTTCATTTTGTCACGGAAGGGGTGGACGAAGGCCCGATCATCATCCAATCCGCCGTGCCGATTCTGGACAACGATTCTCCGGAGACGCTGGCCGCGAGAATTCTGGAACAGGAGCACAGGATTTATCCGCGCGCGGTTCAGCTCTTTGCCGAGGGGCGTTTGCGTGTGGAGGGCCGTCGCGTGCTGGTCGAGCACGGCATGCCGTTGGGCCAGGCGATCGTCAGTCCGTCGTAGAATGCCATCCTATCTCTGCCGAAAAACGGCGACCGCACCTCGCTGTGACAGAATGAGACACTGTGTCAGTGTGACACAGTGCGACTGTGCAAACTTTGCCACCGTCCGCAGAATCCTAGTGCAACAAGCCCTGCATATTTTTGACGAGGTGCTATACTTCCTTCCATGCAAGGTCTCCCTCACAGGACGCGAAGCCGGAATGGCAATCGGCTGATCGCAAGATCAGGCATCGTCGTCGCGGCTGTATGCGTCCTCGCCACGTTTTCATGGGCCGGTACCGTGCTCAAGCTTGGCGCTCTGCTCGCTAATCCGGAGCCCTACCAATCAAAGATTGTCCGAGTTGCAGGCATCGTAGCCGATCACCAGCTCAAGCATCTTAAAAGATGGACGAACAACACTGATCGTGCAATCAGTCCTGAGGACAAATGCATCCAATCTTTCACGTTGAAAGACGACACCGGTTCCATGCAAGCGGCGTATGAGGCGAACTGCGCGGGGGCGATGGATCTGTTGCGTAACCGTGACCGCGTGACATTGGAAGCTCGCTTCCAGCGCAAAACCGGAACAGCGGGACTGCTGACCGTGCAATCGGTCCTCACGAAAGAGACACCCTACCCCTAGAGAATCTTGCGCCCGTGCGTGGCTCTTCGTCACGCAATCCCTTCAAACGTCCCTCCGCAGCAGCCTTCCGGTCCGCTGGACCGGCACACCGCTGAATGAGCGTGGAACAATCCGAGCTCGCGGTCCGGCGCTTCGTCCAAATCTGTGGCAAAGACGGTTCATTTGTACACCGACCGCTTCGTCGTGCGTTCTTCCATCTACGACGCGCGGGGATAAAAAGATGTCTGCCGATGGCAAGGTCCGGGTACTGGTTATCGATGGCTATCGTGAAGAACGGCAATATTGGGCCGATTGCCTGAGAATGTCGTCGAAACACTATGAGGTCATCGAAGCCCAAGATGGACGGTCGGGGATCCAGCTATGCCAAGCCACACTCATCCACTGCGTCGTGCTTGAAATATTGCTGCCTGATATATCCGGGTTCGGTGTCTTGAGAGGTCTGTGTCATATGCCCCCTCCATCGAAGTGTGCGGTCGTCGTTCTCACCAGAATCGACTATCCCTCATTGCTCGACTTGGCTCAAAAAAACGGGGCGATGGCGAGTCTTGCCAAATCCCATACGACCTGTCACGAGTTGGATCGAGCGATCACGAGAGCGACAGGTATGGCGCGGAATAGAACTATGGCTGGGCCAAGCCATTAGTGCCGGACAAGCCCACGATGGCAAAAAACTACTTGCCGTCGGCGTATCAATACACCGGCAATATCCCTTGATTTCTCAAGCAAGATAAATCGCACGTATTTTCATTTCCTTTCCCAGACATTCGTCCAGCACGTATTCGCTAGGATCATTCCGAGTATCTCCGCCGGAATTTTTCGGGAAGTATCGTCTGCATTCTTCTCTCCTTCGATGGAATCTGCAGGAATCCGATTGCTGAGTTCCCACGTAGAGAGAGAATCAACCTACTTCTCACCAGGAGGTCCGTTATGAGTACACGTCTCGCAGTGACAGCCGCTGTTCTCAGCCTAGTGCTTTGGTCCGTGAGCTGGGCTGATATGGGTAAGGGCGCCATGCCTCTCAAGGCCGCGTCAGGGTCGAAAGCCGAAGCTCACATCAGCGAGGGGATCGAACACTACGACAAGGGACACTGGGATGTCGCGAAGAAGCATTTTACCGAGGGAGCCAAGGCCGACCCACAGTCGGCTGAAGCGCACTATGATGTCGCCTTGGTATTGGACAAGATGGGGGATCACAGCGGCGCAATCGAACACTTCAAGAAAGCTCATGAGCTCGGAAAGAATAATTCCGACATTCAAAACTCCGAGATCCTGAAAAAGCACCTCAAAATAATGTAGATCGTACGATGCAGAGCCCGATGGACCTCCAGGGCTTGTCGGGCTCTGCTACATTCAGTCGCTGGTCCAATGTGATCGGCTACGTGTTAAGGCATCGATGCCTTGACTCGTTGGCTGGAGACAGTACGTCATCGCCGGTCGATCCCTAAGTCTCTCCAAACTCCGCTAGGGTTGGCACAGCGATACACTAGAGATTCCACTAGCCTCAGCAACCTACATTCTGTAGGTGAAACGAAGCACGATGGAATGGCTTCGCGTTGCTCCTATGCCCACTGTCCCAGCCCATTCGCTACTTAAATACTCTTAAACATTGGGCTGGCACCCGGGCTGCACTGTGAAGGTAGGCTGCCTAATACAAGGAGGCTACTATGATGCCCGTACAATCCGCTGTCCGGACACTTGCCATCAGGCTGAGCCTCGTGATCCTGCTCTTCAGTGCGAGCATGGCGGAGGCTCAATCTCCAGCCCCATCGACCTCTCTACAAACCGTCACCGGCGAAGTCTCCGCGGTCGAGGGAGAATTTCACATGGCCAAGAATGCTCGAGGTGAAGACATTCTGAAGATGGTGGACAAGTCGTATGTCGTGACCACTCCAACCGGCCAGGAAATTCACCTCAAACTGACCCGCGAGACAAAAGTTCCTGCTCGCGCCAATCCTGGGGATCGGGTGGAGGCCAAAATCACGGACAAGGGCCAGACGCTGTCGGTCATGCTGGTCGAATAGCCGGCAATATTGAGATGGTGTTACAGCGTCTCCGTCCCATTCGAATTCCAGGGATGCTATCGCGGCTGAGAACCCTCACCGGCGATCTTCCGCAAGAACCTTCTCTCCTGTTGCGAACACTGCTTTATTGAGGGCTTTGCGGACTCGCCGGTAAGTGTTTCTTGGTTTGGCTGGACATTTACCCGTGGCCTTGCTTCACTTCTTCTCATGTCAAGCCGCAAGACGCGCCGCGGCATTCTCGCCGGGCTGCAGTGGATTCTTTCTCTTGCGTTGTCCCTATCAATGCAGGAGTTGGCCGCGGCAGAGGTGCGGATCCATGTGATCGAGACCGACCCCGCATCGCCTTCCACTCTAGGACACTGGGAGCAATTTCACCTGCACCTCGGCTATGAGACGGACCGGAACATTCGTATTTATGTCGACGCCTTCACTGGGAATACACCTGTCCCGTCGATCAACGGCGGCTCGCCTCTCTACGAGCCAGGCCGTGGAGAAGCACATGTCTGGGTCGCGCACACGCAACCGGTGCGGGTCGATAAGCTGGTCGTCAGAGCTGAAGATCGCGGGACGCGCGTCGCGCAAATAGACATCCCGGTTGAATTGACCTGGACGGGGATTAAGCAGCCTGCAACGCGCCAGCCCGCCGCGTGGGTCGAGCGCTTTCGGGCCGAAAACGTACGGCGCCAGCGAGCCGAATACGTAGCCTACATGAACCGTCCGGTGCCCTGGTGGGAGCATGCATTGTTCTTTGCCATGGCATGGGCCGGGCCCGGGTATGTCATTTTGCAAATTGCCTTGCTCCGGCGGTATCACGGAAGATGGCGGCGGGCGGCCGCTGTGCCCGTTGTCCCGATGATCGGCGTGCTGATGTACACCGTGTATGCCTTCCAAGCCGGCAGCAATGTGTTTCCGCTCGTGATGATATTTGTCAGTCCCTTTGCCCTGCTGTACTTGCTGGGACTGATTGCGATCCATCGCGTGACACAAGGCACTTCGTAAAATACCCCGCCCGCGTTTCCCATCAGATTGGAGCTGCGTCTCGCCTCTTGCGTACCGTCTCTACCGAAGGCGGGATTGGAGCCTCAAACGGCAGGCTTAATTGCTGGGGCTCGACTGCTTGGCAAGGGTTTCCGCTTCTGCCAGTTGAGATGGGGTCATCTTTGTCGTGACTGCCTTTCGGAGTTCCAGCGCCTCTTTATGACCACGTGCCGCCGCACGGCCAAACCACAAGTATGCTTGAACATAGTCTTGCGCGAGACCGTAGCCATTGGCATACAGGAGTCCGAGATTCACTTGCGCGGTGGCCTCGCCTTGGTTTGCCGCGAGGTGGAACCAATGCTCCGCTTCTCGATAGTCGTGCCCGACTCCTTGGCCTCGTGCATACATCAGCCCCAGATTGAGCTGAGCGGTCGCATTGCCTTGCTCAGCGGCGAGGCGATACCAATGCTCTGCTTGACGGTAGTCTTGGGAGACTCCGTGCCCTTTGGCATACATGAACCCCAACTGACCTTGGGCGGTTGCATTGCCTTTTTGAGCCGCATGGCGAAACCAGCGGGCGGCTTCCGTGTAATCCTGTGGACCTCCCAGACCCTTCGCGTACAGCAGTGCGAGATTCACCTGTGCCGACTCGTTACCTTGATGTGCGGCCAATCCATACCATTGTCTTGCTTTAATGTAATTTTGTGGAACGCCGTGCCCATGCGCGTACATAAGTCCGAGATTGAACTGTGCCCGGTCATTCCCCCGATCGGCGGCCTGCCTGAACCAGCGAGCAGCCGCGGCGTAGTCCTGCGGAATTCCTTGCCCTTGACTGTACAAGTGGCCGAGGTTGACTTGGGCCATGACATTTCCCTGTTCGGCCGATCGCTGGAACCATCGGGCCGCTTCGGCATAGTCTTGGGGCACTCCATGTCCTCGTGTGTACATGTGGGCTAGATTGAGTTGGGCCGTTGAGTCCCCGCCGTCCGCTGCCTGTTTGAACCACTTCGCGGCTTCCCCATAATCTTGCTTCACTCCCAGACCCGCGTCGTAGAGTACACCGAGGTTGAATTCGGCCGACACCGAACCCCTGGAAGCGGCTTCGTGAAACCAATGCGCCGCTTCTCTGTAGTCCTGCGGGAGACCTTCCCCGTGGGCGTACATGTATCCGAGCATGAATTGAGCATCTGCGTCGCCTTGCTTCGCGAGGGATCGAAACTCGGTCAGGGCCGCCTGATATTCGTGACGCTCATACGCCTCAAAGCCGGTTGTGACGGCCGCCAGGCACGGTGTGACGAGAGTGGTGAGAAGAACAATACACTGAGAAGATGTATGACGGAACCATCGCATTGGCTTAATCTAACACATGCGTTTTGGCCTGCGCCTCGAATAGCTCTCACACACCGTGCAAATCGGACTCGAGCCGAAAAATTACGGAGAAACGATGCCGTACGTCTACTGGAACGCCGACGCTCGTCCCAGGAAACGTGCGCATTCACACGTCGTGCTCTGTGCGAAAACGCAAAGGTGAAGTTTTTTCACGTGGACAACAGTGCATCGAGGGGCCGATGTGGAACTCATCATGGCGATGTCCTATTATCCGAACGAAACGTCTCACGTCGAAAGGAGGAGCCATTGTGAATGTACATCCTCGATTGCTTGTGGTCATGAGTCTCCTGTCCGGTCTGCTGGGAGGCATACTCGGGACCGTCCTGCCGACGGGGAGTTCAGTGATTGCTCAGTCGGCATCAGCAGACGTGCCGGATGTGATCAGTGCTCGTGAGTTCCGGCTCATTGATTCCACGGGACGGCTGCGGGCCATCCTCGATTTTTCAGACAGCGGGCAGCCCTATTTACAATTCAAAGATGAGTTCGATATTGACCGGGTGTGGATCGGCATTTCGTCCGACTCCGGCGTCGCGGCGCACGATGTGGACGGGAAGACTCGGCTTATCCTCGGGGTCGACGACGATGGGAAACCGTCGCTCGTGATGCGCGATCGACAGCACCGTACCAAGGAATTTCATCCGTAAGCTCCACGCGTCCTCGCAATCTTGTGTCATTATCTGCCCCGTGATTTGAGGTGCTTCGTGGACTTGGCGCTATCCGGACTCAATACGCTGTCGGCATTCTTCTTCTGTTCGTCCGACATGCTGTTGTACAGCGCCTCGAACACCGAGACGAATTTCTTCAGTCCGTCGGCATGAGCGTCGGCGATCGCCGCATACGATCTGACATCATCGACCGCCGTCATGGTTGCCGCATGTTGGGCTCGTGATCGATGGAGCGCGTCCATCGTGTTCTCATTCTCCCGCATGACCTGGACCACCATCTTCCAGAGATCTTCCTGAGCCGGTGTAATCCTGAGCTCTGCATGAAGCTTGTTGATATGAGCCTCGACTCGGTCGCCGGTCGCCTTCTTCGCTCCTGTTGTTGATGGGGGCATCTGCGTAACGTCGGCCGGATCAGCACGGACAGAACCGATCAGCGCAAGCGTGATGAACAATGCTGCGGGTCCGTACCTCAATACAGAGTCGCTTAGCCTCATCGTCGCCTCCTTCTCAAGGTTTTCATCGATGCGCATGAATCAGCCCATGGCCACTTGCACCCCTGGACATGTGTGAGCCATGCGATGAACCGTGCCCATACCATTACCAGCGCCTGAAACGGCCTCCATACCAACGTCCACCATATCCGTGTCCATACGGATGTCCAAACGGTGGTCGAATGATCACGGCTCCCGGTCCATAGTAGCCGGGAGCGTAGTAATAAGGCGGGTAGAGATAGGTTCCAACGTAAGGCGGCGGCGCGACCGGTGCGACCGCGACCGGCGGCACTGCGACCGCAGCAGGCGGAGGAGACACTTGCGTGGCCGGTGGGACTGCGCTCGGGTTGTACGCATCATCATATTCCTCACAGTCGTCCGACGGTTTTGGTTGGCTGGTCCAAATGTCTCCCTGCGGCGTATGGCACTTCCAAACATAGGCGGAGGCGGGGTCGCTTTGTCCCAGCAGTAGGAACACCGTCAAGATTATGATATGGATCGGTGACATACGCGTTCCCTCCTCATGCTCTGCACAGCACGTTCGGACATAAGTGTGACGATTCACCGTACGGAACATGATCGTTTTGTGATCATCACCCATACTTGCCGGATGAGTTCTCTGGTCACACCTATTTCTCATAACGCACCATCCGTGCCATGGTGGACAAGGGCTAGGGGGATTTATGACCGATAGTTTCCGACATCCTTCCACAGTAAAGGGGGTGTCACGAAATGACTCGTGAACCAGTTGAGGTCGCGCTTGCTCCATAGACGGGGAGGCGAGAAGTCTGTCATCTTGCCGACAAGGCAAATCACCCGTTCCGGACAAAACTCATCTTTTATAGAGTGCAGTGTAATTGCGAAAAGGTCGATTCAGGTGCGGGACGATGCATAGATCAAGGACCCGGAAGACGCACAAAAGACCCTCGATATGCTGGCGACGAAAGAGAAAGAAATGATCTGGGTTGAAAATACGACTCACCGCTTTAGAGACGGCTACAACTACTTCGGACGATATCCGGAGAAAGTGGTCGCCTTCTTCGACAAGTACATGAAGTGAGTGTTTGAGCGGGAGGCTGGCGCAACGAACATTGAAGGTTTGGTTGCGTCAGTCGCCGTGGCGCAACTCCTCCCATTTCACTGAAATCATGATGAGGTGGACGGAGGAATTCTTCTGATGAATGTCGTTCTATTTTCTTTTCTCTCTTCAGGCGAGGGACGAAAGTAGCTCGCTGGAGGGGGAAGGAAGCCGAGGGATTTCAGAGCATCGAATAGTGTCTCTTCACTACCGCATATAATATCCAGATGGGCCGGTGTGCCGGTCGTTTCGGAACCGTGAGTTCCACTTGGGTCCTGTTCGGAAATGGTAAAGCGGTAGCGTTCGCCCGCCACCTCGACAATGACCCAAACATGGTCCGGGAATTCGTCCTGCATGATGACTCCTTGATGAGTGGATAAATGTGAAGACTCGCCATGATGCCGGCGAATGTAATGGGGGAAGGCATTTCTTCCAAGTGCTGATTAGCCATAGATGATGTACGTAAGCGATAGGGTCCTTCGCAGACGGATGCGCCTGGATGGTCCACTATTGAGGGTTATCGTGGGGCTCCGTCACGCGGGTGCCGATGAAAGGAACTCGGCGAGAGTGGTTTTATCCGCGCGCACGCTTGACTGGAAAAGGGCTTTGCTAAAGGGTTTTATCCGCGGCCGTCAATTCATAACACGATCAAGAAGCAGTGGCACGTGAAGCGGAGAGTAGGAATTCACCTGGTGTGCCCCTCCTCTATCAAGACTTGCAATGTCAGCGTCAAGCTACCGTGTTAGTTTCCATGACAATTTTCCTTTTGGGGAAGGCATCTACTTTCAAAGTACATGTAGGAAATTCATCGGACCAGATTGCTATCTACCGCAATGGCGTGACCAACGGCGCGACCGGCGGAACGGCCCGCCGTACGACATACACCGCAAGGACCAAGGTCAGGACAACAAGCACATTCGACCCCAGATCAAGCAGATACCGGTAAAACCCTTGATCGGTCAGATCGTTCGTGTAGGCGATCTGAGCGCCCGTCGTGAGAATTCGTCGGGTGGAGGCGATGACACAAATATACAAGAATGGTTCTAAGGTGATAATTTTTGTTTTAAGAAAATTAATGATGGTGCGAAACAGTTCCAACAGGATAATAACCAACAGCAAGTCATGAATCAGGGCCAGCACGGCGGGAACCGCCTTCGCTCCCACCGACAGGATGAAGACATACCAGGAGTGGACAAACACCACCATGCCGATCAGTAGAAAACTGAATCCAGTTGTGATGTAGCCCAGCCCATCCAAAATTTCCATCACACCGATAGTTTTTGCACCGGTGGTCGGATTGGTATTTTCCCAGCCGCTCTCCAACCCTCGAATTATGGTGGCCGCTTCTTTCTTCATCATCGAAGCCGT
Source organism: Nitrospira sp. (assembly GCA_035252115.1). Classification (GTDB taxonomy): domain Bacteria; phylum Nitrospirota; class Nitrospiria; order Nitrospirales; family Nitrospiraceae; genus Nitrospira_C. Next base: position 24,553 of record DATFDJ010000187.1, read on the forward strand.
TTGCAGACTCGCCTGTATGCTTCATGTTGAGACCAAGCAGGCCTATGACACACGTCATCCTGCACCCTGGGGAAGAGGCCGGATGCCGGACCTGATATTGCCCGGCTCAAGAGGCGTGATATGAAGCAAGTCAAAAATGAGGAGTGACTTGCGCCTCTTGTCTCATTCTCTCTTCCCCACGACAATTTTGTTCAGCCAAGAGGTGCTGACCGGCGGTGGCGACCTCGGGAATTCTAGCCAGGCAAGCCTTCAGGGTATCATCGACCGAATTTGCTGCCCTGGTGTTGGGATCCGTTGTCGGTGCGCGGTGCGCCGTCTCTTTCACGGGCTGTTCAGCAGCATTGGCTAATGGGATCGACCATGAAGCGATCAATATTATTAGCAGCGACATCATACATACATGGCTTATGATCGTAGACTTCCGCATCGTGAACCTCCTGATGTCTAGAGAACCTAGCTCAAACGGAGCGGCGGAGACTGGGGAATCGGACGCGCGTGCGGAACGATCGGGAGCGCGAGAGATAGGACAGTCGGCGTAGCTCAGTAGATGATCGCTGTACTGTAGAGGCCTGAAGCACGAGAGTCAACGGGACTGAGACACGGATGACCCATAAGGCTACGAATCTATAGGGGTATATTTATTTCTCTCAGCTTGAAACCTCGACGTGACGCGGTAACCCGCGATTCGGTTATTCGCTCATTCAACGAATACGTCCATTTCTCAGGTTGCGTCAAAACCTGTAGCCCAATTCCGCGATATACATGTCCACGCCCAGAGCGTTGGGCCCATAGACTTGTGCGTCGGAGAAGTGCTGAATGCGAAATCCCGCATACGCATGAGCAACTGGATTGACCGTAATGCCAACGGTCGCGACGATTTGTACCGGACCGCCGAAGTCTTGAACGCCAAAATGGTACTTGGAGAAAAATCCCAGACCGACCCCGGCGTCGACAGACACGAACCCGTTCCATCCGCTCAAGGCAAGATCCGGGACCAAAGTGGCCATCAGGCCTGTCTCTCCCGCTCCCTGGAGTGCCCCGGCGCTGGTAATAAGTCTCGTCTCAATTTTCCAATCGGTTTCACCCAGCGGCCATTGCCAGGGAAGCCTCCAGAGTGCCGCGATGTCATACAAATTGAACAAGTATTTTTGCTGCCGTCCCAAAAGGGGAGTTTTGCCACTGAAGCCGAGGCGAGGGCCAAAGAGATGAGGGGCGATTCTTCTGCGAGCCCGGAAGTACAGACCAGTGTGATGAACGCCAGGCTCAGGAGCACACTCAAGGCAAGAACAGTGGAGATGCTCATGCGCGGCCCACTGGTGTCTGCCAGAGTCTCTTCGACCAGCCACAGCGCCGAAACTTTAGCCGGTCAAGGTCTGTTCTCCTTCTTTTCTCTGGGGGACCTTCGATATGGCCTTCAGAATGGCCAGATCGAGGAGATCACCGGAGGCGTGAGTCTTACTCATGGCTGTGTGCGCACCAACCCGCAAAGACACCTGTAACACCGATTGGTGCATCAGCCGCGTAAGGACAATCACTGCTACTTGAGGCCGGTGCGCTATTGGCACCAATTTGACAAGGACCTCGAAGCCGGACATATCCGGCAGATCGAGTTCCAGAACCACACAATCGAACGTGCGAGACTGACAGAGGTCAAGAGCCGCTTTGCCGCTAGCGGCTTCAAAGACGAGGTAATCGGGAGAACCAATCTTCAGTCGTTGCGCGTAGTAGTCGCGTTCGTGGTCATTACCATCCACAATGAGAATGGAAACCGGAGTAACAGGAGCAACTGCACTGAGTCTTGGAGGCCGCTTAGCCGACGCTGCACGAGGATTGACTTTACCGACGGAGAGAAATGGTGAGTCCTTCATGGGACGACCGCCTTTCTCACAAGGTGTCGGCGGTCGGGCCTTCCAGGAGGCCGTCGGCAAGTTGTGTGTAGTGGTAGGACGGTAGTGTGATCCTTTATCCAAGCGGGTGTCAACCGGGCGCGAAGGGCCACGAGATGGCCGTTAGCCGGGATTCCATGAAGCTAAACCGAGCGAGAAAGGATAGCGGAACTCCGTCTGCTGTTGGACCTGCACTGCCGCCGAATCTCAATGAACGACTAGAGGTTATTCTCCGCGCGCTCCAACTACCAGAGAGCGATGATCAGCGCGCGGCACACGCCAGCGAGGTTTGGTGGAGGGCGGGTAATCCAACCGTCGTTGGCACCGCTGCTTCGCTTTGAAATCAAAGGAATTGCCCATGTAGTGTAGAAGTCGGACCTGCGGTTTAGGAATTTCGAAAAGGCCAACCAGAGAACCTAAACCCACGAGAGACCAGGAGTAGGATACTACCGTAGTCGGTACAGATGAGACTGAATCCTCCTGTCCTGATAGCAGCGTGGATGCAAATGAGGATGCTTGGAACCCCAAGGTCTGGACTCCCCTGATTAGTATCAAAGGGCGGCTAAGTTTGCGGTGCCGGTGTCAGTACAGACCGTTTCCGTTTGTAAAATCGTCTGCCGCAGGTATTGCAATACCACGGATAGAATCCAAATAGCCGACGACAGAAGTCCCCAAGGCCTTTACGGGCGATCCTATGGTTTATGTGGTACATCTGTGAGACGCAATAAGGGCACATGACGTCTGTCACGGCTGTCAGTCCAAATGCTATGACGTTCTTTTGATCTTCGGACACGATGAACGAGGTGCTGATATTGTCATTTTTCCCTCATGGATGAATGCACGGCATGAGGCTGAGTTTCCGGATCGGTGTAAGAGACAAACATTTCTTCGATGATATCCTTCGCTTCTTTCGAACGCGAAAAATCCACGAAGGATGCTGCAGTAGGATTGGATTCGTGTTTCCGAAGCAGGAGAACCGGCCGACGCAAACAATATCGCCCATCCCTCACGGTCTGCTTGGCTGGTTCGACTTGGTCAATACTCAAGAGCGCCACACCGACGCCATACGTGACCGCATCGAGAGCCACGCCAAGGGACGCATACGTCACCGCGGACCCCTTACCGACTACGCTGCTGATCGCTCGCTGATCAGACCGACTCACATGACTAGAAGGAGGAATCTTCCCGATGATTCCCAAGACCGTTTCAAACGTTGTGCGTGTATGCTGATTCGGGGAACGGTTGATGACGTTGATCGAAGCATCAGATCCTCCCACCTCGGACCACCGGGTGACTGTGCCTGAAAATACAGCCGCCAATTGCCGAGTGGTGATCTCCCTCACAGGATTGGTAAAGTCCACCACGACGGCTATCCCGTCCCACGCAATGGGAATGGCGACGAGGTCTGGATCGGACTCTCCCACCACGGCCAAATCTGCCTCGCCTGATTTCACCATGCGAGTCGGATGAAACGATGGATCCCATCGGATCTCGACGGCAGCGCCCAAATGCTTCTTTTCAAACGCCCGTGCCATCTGTTCAACCATCCGAAGTTCCGGACCGTTTCCGGCTATCGTGATGGCAGCGGACAGTGCCTCGTCCGTGGACCATAACAAGACTGCAATAGCCGCCAGCACGCTTGGGACGATCCCCGCATGACCATGTCTCGAGCATCTCTCCACGCCTGCCGTTCGCCCATCCACGATCTTCATGATTACCTCCACAATTCTCTAAACTGTGTGCTAATCATAAAACCTTGGCAGCGCGGACAACACGTGGGCATCGGACCTATTTCCCCTTGCGACAGATCTCCACGATCGCCTGCAGACTTCCATCTTGCGGACTGATCATTTGGAGCATTCCCTTGTGCTGCGGAGCTCGTTTGAACAATATGGCAAAATCTTCGTCATACGGCTGCTCCACGGTCGTGGTGTCGCCGCTCTGACGGTTATAGACTGTTTCTTGCACGAGCGCGGACACACTCTGCGTGCCATTGACACGCATAGGGCTCGTCACTTTCCAAAATATCGTACGCCGATCGAAGTTACTCCTAACTCCTTCGACCGCGATGCTCGAACACAACCTCGTTCCCTTTTTCACCTCAACACGGTCGCCCTTATCACTAAATTGAGCGAGACCAATCGCTGGCACTGCAATGACTATTGCTGAAACAAGCAGCTGTAGGGATTTGAACATCACCGCCTCCTTCCGAGCGCTGACAAACACTTTTTAAATGCCTGCCCTTAAAACGAAGGCCAGAAGAACAGCCAGTTCTCGCGCCCATCACACCGATAGCCTATTACCGCACGTCATCCTGCATCCTCCGGTAAAGAGGCCCAAATGGGCTCAAGAGGTGCGATATCACGCAAGTCAAAAATGAGGAGTTACTTGTGCTTCCTGTCTCATTCTCTCTTCCCCACGACAATTTTGTTCAGCCAGGAGATGCTGGCCCGCGGTGGCGACTTCGGGAATTCTAGCCAGGCAAGCTTTTAGACTATCTTCTACCGAGTTCGCCGCTCCGATGTTGGGGTCCGTTGTCTGTGCACGATGCGCCGCTTCGTTCACGGCTTGCTCAGCAGCGTTGGCTAATGGAATCGCCCATGAAGCGGCCAATATGATCAGCGACATCACCAATACATGGCTTATGATCGTTGACTTCCGCATCGTGAACCTCCTTATGTCTAGCGCCTAGTAGTTACGCGTCAGTAGGCTCAATCTAGCGCGCTCAAGTTAAATAGGAACGACATTGTGCAAACACCACGACGACGTTTTGACCGGGCACGGATTTCACCGACTCAATACGAACTGAGGACAATGATGCTTAAACGGAGCGGCGGAGACTGGGGAATCGGACGCGCGTGCGGAACGATGGGGAGCGCGAGAGATGGGACAGTTCGTACTGTAGAGACCCGAGACGCGAGAGTCAACGATACTGACAGACGAATGATCCATAAGGCTACGAATTTACATGGGTATATTTTATTTTAACCATCTTGGGAACATCGACGTTTCTCGCTAGATCTGGGAGCTGCGTTTCCTAATCCAAGGAATGCCTGACGTGTCCGGTGGTGTCTTTGTAGGAGTAGTTTTGAGGAACAGCCGGGGGCGACGTCTCAACTTAGCTTTCTTGACTCGTGACTGGTTGCCGAGCTTGTCGTGGTTTGACCCTAGAGGCACCTGCTTCTCCTGCAGGGTGACGTTCGTCCTCAGCAGAAAATGTCCCTGACGGGCTTCATGATCCGTACGATCCTTGCGGTCCCGTATGAATTATTTTCCGCCATGGTGTTCGCGTTCCCTCGCTGATACCACTGGTTAACCCATCGGAAGAGATCGTTCTTCTTCTGAGCATACTGTTTCTGGAATCAGACTCACACAGGCAGAGCCGTGTCGTTCCTGAAGCATGCCGAGCACCTTTTCATAGTTGCCTTCGATGAGCAAATCATCATCGATAAACTTCTCCCATGTCTGTTTCAGTATGCTCTTGAACTGCAGCTTTACCCTAAATTGGTCTGCTGTCATTAAGCCACCGATGAATGATGATCACGTCCTTCGTATGTGATCCAATCGCTCATAAGCTGTTCGTTGGAGATCTTCCTTCGGGCAGTCTTTTCAATGCTACGCCTCAGGGAAGGGAGGATCTGGTCAAAAGTGCTCAGTTAAATTCGAGGGGAGCACGCTGTATTGATAAGACGCCCCGTCCTTCTGCGTAGGCCGTGGCGCTAATCGTGGAGGACGACATTGAGGAGGGAGCTGTGCACGTGCAACTCGCCGTTGTAGTCAATGAAGCCCAGTTTGCGAAACTTATTCATGAAAAAACTGACGCGAGAGCGTGTGGTGCCGATCATCTCGGCGAGCGTTTCCTGACTGATTTTTGCAATCACCGGCTCCGGCTTATCTTCTTTGCCGAAGTGCGCTAACAACAACAGCACCCGCGCGAGCCGTTTCTCGCTAGAATTAAAGAGTTGATCCACCAAGTCCTCTTGGATGCGAATTGTGTGCGCGAGCAGATAGCTCATAAACATCTCCGCGAACGCGGGTTCCTCGTGTAGCACCCGTATCATGGCGTCTTTGTCGATGCGCACGATCGTGGAATCTTCCATGGCGGTCGCGGTCGCCGTCCGAACCGCCTGTCCGGCGAGGCAGGATTCCCCCAAAAAGGCCCCCCGTTCGAGAATCGCAACGACGGCTTCTTTGCCCTGCTTCGAGACCACGGCCAACTTGACCTTGCCCGCCTGGATATAGAACACAGCTTCGGCCGCATCTCCTTGAGAAAAGATTGTCTGTTTCTTAGTGAACGTCAGACTGGTTTTCCCTTGGCCCACTTTGGTGAGAAACGTCTGAGGGTTGAAGGGCGGTCGCATGCGTGCCATACGTCAACGGTCGCTCAATGGATGGCCGAGATTAGGGAATGTAAAGTACTTGATTCTGTCACCCTGAAGTCGGTCGTATCAAGAGGGTTCCGAGATCTCAGCGGGCACCAAGGTTGGAAAGCTGAGTAGGCCTGAACCGTGCTCGCTTTCTACTTGTGAGCCGGTATATCGACAGGTCGTGTTCTTCGAGGAGATGCTTTCTGCAAAGTTCGTTTTTGAATTTGGGGAGCCTCCCCAGTTGATTCACCCTCAGAGAGCAGGTCTTCCACCTGTCGTTCAGAACACGTCAGCTCATCGGATGCAGGGTTAGCCCTGCGGACATGAGACGATGATAGGTTTCTCGACATGATGAGCGCTCCTTTTTTGGGTCATTTGTCCTTTTGGACTAAATCGGGTCTCGCGGTTCGAAATACGTAAATACCAACACGGCGAAGACTCCGACCAGATAGATCATGGTGACTGACGTTATGGGAGACTGAGTAAACCAGGAGAAGAAGGTATCTGCCGAATACACGGATTGCATCATGGTTGATCCATTCCGTCCAGGTGATGAAGGAACCGTTCTGCTGTCACCAATATCCGTCGAGCCTCTCTATTCACTTGCAGTCCCTTCGTATAGGGCCGGCTGCGGAAGATCCGAAAACGCGAGCGCGACTCCTCACTGGCTCACAGCGGGTCAATCGATTGGCTTGAACCACAGAGTCAATCGTCTCCCCACAAAGCAAACAGTGCCACCCGCTTGCTTCACTATCGCCCCAGGTCTCATCCATCCGGACGACAACCATGAGCCCTTTGCAACGAAGACACTGCATCCGCCCTCCAACAGGAATTGTCTGCCGGCTTAGCATTCAAACAACAGCGCTGCGGATTAACGACTATCTTCTCGTTCTTCAGGAAAAGATGCCCAGATGGCCACGGCCCATACGAACACCAGAATGCCCAGCATGCTGTAAATTTGGTACATTCACGCACCTCTCTTTCTATACAGATCAGTTTAAGGAAGGCGGCTCGAGACACGAGTACCATCCGGCCTGATCGTCTCACCTAAGGCCCAGGAACCGTTCAGTAACTTCTGAAAAACTTTCGAGGGAGAGCGGCGGAGACTGGAGAATCGGACGCGCTAGAGCAGGGATGCGCGCGAGATAGGCAGTCGACGTGGCTCAGTGCAGTGGTACAGTACAGGCCCGTGTCGGGATAGTCAAACACTCGAATGGGAATGTGTACGCTAACACGCTGATACATGGCAATTATAATTATTTTCAGTCGAGAGTAGCGAGACGCGTTTTTCCGTGATGTTCGCCTGCCTCCGGCCTCACGTTGAACGGTGTCCTCTTCAGCGAACACTATTTGAGCCACGGATCATGGCCTCGCGGGAATTGGAGAAAGTCTAAGGCTCGCGCAAACGAGGAGTGAGGATCGTTCTGGGCCGCCGCAGACAGTTTGAGAAAACGCGTGTGAGCCTGACGGACCATCTCCTCCCACGTTTGTCCCGTGGCGGCCATGACGTCTTGATATTCCGCTTGCACGTTCGGCGGTAGCGCGCGCCAGATCTTTCGGAGAATCTCTTCAAAGGGAAGCCCTGAATCAGGATCCGCCCACATGTGCACCTCGGTGGTTGTACACCGACTCTATACGGCGCCTTTCTCAAAACATAAGAACAGAATGCTTGCTGATACTTTGCACAGATTGGTTCTGTGTTGATGGAAATGCAACAGTATGTGGATGAGCTGCAAGCAACCGTGCCGGCGCCAGATGCGTCGTATTCCCTAAACCGCTCTCGATAACGGGACGCACCCATTGGCGTCTGTATCAACCACGAGGCGGGCCGTACGCAAACGCCGGTTTTGAGCCCACAACTAATTTCTCAGCAAAGCCACTCCCCGCGTCAATTTCAGGACGGTGCTACCTGAATTTCTTCCGCACTGGCCTCGGAGCTTCTTTTTCGAACAGCCACAGATCAGGAAGTGAAGTTCGGCGTGCACGGATCTCATCACATAAAGACGAGGAAGAGTTTTCCGCCCAAATTGGATCGATGAAGAGCCCGGGCCGCCTTCGTGGCTTCCTCCCGCGTTTCCATTTCCACTTTGCCGATGGTCACTGATTGGGGCGTGTGAGCTTCTATGGTTTCCATTGTGAGAACTGTTCCGAACTGGGAGAACATGGCCTTAAGTGTCGGTTCCGGAATCGATGCGAGAAGACCATCAATGTACAACGTCGCGCTCATGGGATCCCCCTTCCTGAGACAGCTTTCGGCGGTTGTAATCGATTTGATCCTATGCGAAAAGATGGAGGTATCTGATCAAATAGATCACAATGTGCTCACTTTGACCTGGCGGATCTGGCGCTTCCCATCCATGTTCGCGTTACTGATAGGGTAGGAGGCGACCAAGCGTCGCGGAACTCGTGCTATCGACCACGACCGAACCGCTCAATCTCCGTTTCCGTTCCCGATTCTTAGTCGTGAGAATATGCCGTTTACCCGCCTTCTTTCGCATAAACTTCCCCGTGCCAGTTTTGTGGAAGCGTTTACTGGCCCCGCTATGTGATTTCAGCTTCAGCATCGGCGTCCTTTAACGTGACTGGCGCAACCCACTCCTTGGTCATGACAATCATAACCAAACCTCGCTCTACGCTTATGATACGCAGCCGAATACATCGTCTCTATCCTTTTTGTGAATGCCGTATTTTCAGAGAACCGGGAACCGACTCGAGCGGTTCCCGATCGTTTTGGTCTCTCCAACAGCCTTGCTCGGCGATCATTCGCTGCCCGATAGTGGCATCTTTGGGTATCCTCGCCATACAGGCCCCCAACGTGTCTTCAGCTGAGCCTGCCGCCATTCCCCGCTCGATCGTTGCCTCTGAGCCAGGCGCACCTGTCGACGGTTCAGTAGCCTGTGATACGGACGCAAAGACAAGCACCAAAAGAGCACTTAGACCAAACATTGTTCTCATGGCTTCCTCCTTCGGACACTTCACTGTGATAGTCCAATCGTAATAGCGATGTGAGCATCTCGTAATAGCGACGCGAGCATCGTTTATGACTGCAGGAGCCAGTATGCATCTCTGGAGAATGATGGTCTGAGCAAAATTGCTCACAGATGGTCGTATCACTCGCGATTCTACGTGATCACTTCAGACCAGACCGGACCGCTCTAGAACGTGGACGCATAATAAAACATAAATTCGGAAGTGGGAGGGAGAAAGTGGGAGGGATAGGACAGTCAGCGTAACTGAAATGTCAAAACAACATACCGCTCTCTATGCCGGGATACTGTGCTGTATCGAACACTGTCACAGGCCCAACAAATAAACACCCTCGAAGACGCCACCTCTGCACTTTGGCCAGGCGCAACAATGCGGTCGACTAGATTGTTGCTTTTGGGGCATCATCTGGAAAGCATGTGCGTCAAGATGAGCGCGACCACCCAGGCGATGACGTAGAATCCCAGGAATAGTTCTGAACGACCGTTGTCGGTCCAAATGCGCATGGCACCCTCTCCATCTCCGGAATTCTCACTTGCCTCTCATCGATGAATGCACGGCATGAGGCTGAGTTTCCGGATCGGTGTACGAGACAACATTTCTTCGATGATCTCTTTCGCTTCTTTCGAACGCACAAAATCCAGGAGCCGAATGCCATCTCGGTCGTGCACATCCTGCCCTTCCGGCCCCGTTGCTCATAGAGCTCGAAGGCCCGTCGGCCAATGCGCTCGTGTTCCCAACCGGACTTCGATATCTGTAACGGGACCGGACCCTTCAGCCGCCTTCAGCTTTCTGACGATGGTGTACCTCCCCCTTCTGTCTCCCTGGGGTTCATGGTGAACTGAGCGAGCCACTCTGTCGTCCGTCGATGCTATTTACCGGATCGACGGACGGAGAGCGTTTCTGTTCATAAGGAAGACCTTAGGCCTTTTCTTTCACCGTCAGATCGTTCTTCACAGATTTCACGCCAGGCACCTGCCAGGCGGACCAAGACGCTTGGGCACTCGTCATGAGGTCCTGAACCTCGCCGCTCAGCGAGACCACACCCGCATTCGTCTGGGCCTTAATGCCGGCGTTCTTCAGTTGGGTGTCTTTCGTCATCTGTTCGTTCACGCGAGCCGTGATCGCCTCGTCCTTGTCATCGACCGCCTCGCGCTTGGACGGCGCGACCACCTGCAAATCGTTCTTGACCGTCTTCGCCCCCTCGATGCCGTTGGCAATGTCTTTTGCAGCCTGCTTCGCCGCAGCGGTATCGACCTTCCCGCGAATGATCACCGCGCCGTCGGTGGTCGCAACATGGATGTCGCTGCCCTTCACCCGGGAATCCGCAAACAGCGCAATTTTGGTCTTGGCTGTGATCCACGAGTCGCGCATGTTCTTCTCCTCCGCCTTGCCGAATGCCGATCCGGTGAGAAGCGACCCACCGAGCACCATAGCCGTGCAGAATGTCAAAATAGTCGGTCTATGCATCATGTCTCCTTCACTGTCATGTAAAAATATGTCGTCATCCTTGTGTACCTCGCCGCATGCATTCGACTATTTCGTTCCAGCCTCAGGCGCTGACTGCTCATGCCATGCGTTGGCCCACTTCATAAGTTCGTCCTTCCTCTCGCCGTAATGCTCTTGGACCTTGCCGACAAACTTGTCGTAGTTCCCGGCGATCTCCTGCAAGTCATTGTCGGTAAACTTGCCGCACTTCCCTTTCAGGTCGCCTTTGAACTGCATCCATATTCCTTTGAGTTGATCAGCGTTCATTGCATCGCTCCCTTTTAGACAGTCACGTTAATGATTCATCACCCGGGGATCGTGGGCCGGCACAGTTTCCGGTGACGGAACCCGGGTCATGCTTTTCTTGAGCACATAAATCGCCGCCGACACGACCCCGATCACGATCAGCATCGAGGCAATCTGGACCGAGGCCGCCGATACTCCAGCAAGACTCAAAGCGCTGGGAATCAAGCCGAGCAGCATAAACACCAGTGCATAGTAGACCATGGCTCACCCCTTTCTATGGAATGTCGCGTCCATCGAGTTGTCCTCTGTGCCAGGCGGCGTCTTGACCGCCTCCATCAGCGGGTCTATGACACACGGCAGGCAGCCGTTCAGAGAACGTCGGGCATCGGAACGGCGGAGACTGATGAATCACTCACGCAGGGAAGAACTAGGAAGCGCAAGAGATAGGACAGTCAGGGGGCTTCACACCATCCACATCACCATGGGCGCATTGAAGATGGGAGTCAAGGACTATAATGCGTATCCAAGGATGCATTCATAGAGGCTGGTGGTTTTTGACCGCTTCACCAGTTAACTGCAGAGAGGCGAGCAAAGAATGATCATGACCGAACCTTCCTAGCGACCCCTAGCGACCGAAGGCAGCCTATGCCAGGAAATTCTTCTCCTGTGAGCAATTGTGACCAGACAGGGCCTGTCACTAAATACGACAACAATCATGAGAAGGATGCGAATGATTCAAGCCCCACCAACTTCAACCGGCATCAGACGAGCTTACCCCAAATACGTCACTACGGCGCTGTTCAGCGTCATTACGGGTAGCGCGCTGATCGGAGTTCCGGGCTTCGCGAGCGTCTATGGCTATTCGTGGGTGGACTGGGGCCTGTTCGGATTACTCTATGTCGTGACGGGCTTGGGCATTACGGTAGGGTACCATCGCCTCATCGCGCACCGTAGTTTCGATTGCCCTGATTGGGTCAAGCTTGGATTGTTAGTTGCCGGCGGCCTGGCGCTCGAAAACTCAGCGCTAAAGTGGGCTGCTGATCATATACGCCATCATGCTCATACCGACGAAGAACAGGATCCGTACAACGCGAGTCGAGGATTTTGGTACAGCCACTGCGGATGGCTGTTTTTCGATGACCTCTACACGGATGAGAAATATGCGTCACGTTTGCGACAAGACCCGGTCGTAATATGGCAACACCGCTATTACCTCCCCATCGTACTTACGGGGCTGGCGTTCACCTATGCGGTGGGATTTCTCTACAACGGCTGGATCGGTGGCGTCGGGTGTTTTTTGCTTGCTGGGATCGGCAGGACCTTCGCCGTGCTCAACTCCACGTTCTGCATTAATTCTATTTGTCATCTCTGGGGACGACAGCCTCACGGACAGTTCAATTCGAGCCGGGATAGCTGGTGGGTATCACTCCTGACATTCGGCGAGGGTTATCATAATTACCATCACACCTTCCAAAGCGACTACCGGAACGGACCCCGTTGGTTCAACTTCGACCCCTCGAAGTGGCTGATCTTCGGACTTTCACGAATCGGCCTGGCCTCCTCGCTGCGCAGACTTCCTCAGACCACCCAATAGTGGTCTTCGACCGCTGGATTCTTCTATTCTACAGTTGCCGTGTCATGTGCATGCATCTGCAACGAATCTTCAACGAACATGATTACTCAACGGGGCCGATGGGTCGTCAAACGGGGCTCGTGTGCCGCAAAGCGGCTTGCCGGCTCGCACAGAAGAAATTCATCCAGTCAACACATCTGCCTGTCACCCAATCCAAATGAGCAATTGTGATCAGATTGCGATTCGAAGGTGTGATATCCCTTCCTTCTCTAGCAGTGGACTCACTGAATCCAATTTAGCCTGAGGCCAAGCAGTGTACCTTTATTCGCAAGTTTATTGGTGAGATGTCATGGATGTGGCACTGTTCATTAAGAATCGGCTGAAACAGCTCAGGTTGGGTAAGCGAGATCTCGCACGTGCGACCCGCATGGCGGAATTGTATATTTCAGACTTGCTGGCACCGAACGGTCTTCACAGAGTGACGAATCGGACCGACATGCACGACCAACTCGAACGAATCCTGAAATTGCCGCAAGGACAACTCGATACGCTCGTCGGCCTGCAGCGCTGCGAGCAGGCCAAAAAGTGGGGAGAGCAATCGAGTGCAGTATTGCATCGGCGGCCGGGAACTGCATTACCACAGACACAGTCAGGTGACGTGAAACATATGCAGGATTTTGAAACATCCGCCCCGGAAACGTGAACGGTGCTGTCTGTCAGCACCGGGGACTTTCTGGTTCTGTCAGCTGATGGTGTCATTCATCATCGGTTGCTTCGGCATTGTCGCCGGCTAGCCTGGCGTAATGGCGACCCAAGGTCAGAAATGTGTTGGCGCTGCGTCGCATCACATCGGCTCCTGCAAGCAGCGTGATGCCCGCCTCGGCATCTGTATCAGTCGTCGCGATTTCGTTCGCTCGACGCTCCAATGCAGATTGGAATGTGGCCATCGATGCTGCGATCTTGCCCAACAATTGCCAGACATCGGGTATGGACGTACCCGCGCTCGGCGAACTTTTCATAAGCTCGGTCACAACGACGGCGTCGATCCCCCCGGATAGTCGAGGATGATGTTGGCCGAGTCCATCAATCAGAGGTTGGATTTCGTACGCGCTCGCGAGTGTGGCATCGGCGGGTTGATGATCCCAAATCAAGATCGGGATATCGCTCTCCAAAAGTGTCCGGCGGATAGTCTCAACCATCGCTTCCAGCGTCACGTCGTTCCAGGGTCGAAGATCCAAGACCCGTTCCTCCGGCCTGCGCGGTGGAGGAGTATCGTGAATAAGTATCCAGCACCGGTCGAACATCGTCGTGCGCAGGGACTCCGGAACGTTGAGCGACCGAAGACGAGAAGTGCAGAGCGCCGTCACCAGGAGGACGAACTGCAGATCAGGCATGTTTGGACGAGCGATATCGAGTGTCTGCATCGTCTGCATTTTCCTCCAAATGGCTTAACGTAGTTCTCACTCTTCCGGGACTCCGGTTTGCGGATCATTTACAGATCCTGTCACTCAGGCCTTTGCGATCATAGCCGCCGACTTCGGAACGAACTCCTTGTAACCGTACCGATCAGCCAGAAATTCCTTGGCCTCGTCGCTCATGTATTCTGAGAATTTGTAGCGATCGCCTTCCACGCTCTTGGCGTCCTCCATTACTTTGTCAGTCGGGATCGCATATTCGATATTGCACGAGGTATAGGCCTGAACGTAGGTCGGACCCACTTCACGGGCGATCAGCACCGCTTTTTTGATACAGCCCTCCACCCGTCGCGGATTGTTCGGCACGACCGTCGCGATGTAGGCGCATCCCGCGATCTTGGCCATGGCGACCATGTCCATTTTTTCGAATTTCTTGCCGAGCGGAGCCATCTTAAGAACCGCACCTCTGGTCGTCATGCCGCTTTCCTGCCCACCGGTGTTGCCGTACACTTCGTTATCCAACATGATCGTCGTGAACCGTTCTTTGCGGAACCAGGAATGGAGCACTTGCTGGAATCCGATGTCAGCGGTGCCGCCGTCGCCGGCCATCACGACGACATCCTTGGGCTGGTCGCCGAACCGGATACGCAATCCACGCGATAAGCCGCTGGCGACGCCGTTCTGGTCGCCGTAGTTGCCGTACACGAAGGGAATGGCCGCCTGGGAAATGGCCAGCCGGCCGCAGCCGGCCGTGCCGACAGTGATCGTGTCTTCGGGATTCGGGAATGCAACGATGGCCAGGCGGATGAATAAGGTCATGGCACAGCCGGCGCACATCGGATGCTCCTCAAGAATTTCCTTGAAACTCCCCATCTGCGACACCGTGGTCTTCTTGCCGAATGGCCCGTGCTCCACCATGTCGCGATATTCCTTCGGCATGAAGACGTCAAACCCCGGAGTGAACTTCACATAGTTTAGACCCATGCGGCACCTCACTCTTTCGTTTGGCGCGATTGCGCCGGTTAGCGGGCACTCAAACCTGTTGCTTCGTAAGCGCGACCGTTCACCCTCCGCGTCCGGCTAGCACCCGGGAGCGGATCCCGATGGCTTTTTTGATCTGCTCTACAATGATTTCCGGCGGCATGGTCATGCCCCCGCAGACGCGCGGTCCAGCGACGACCCGCTCGCTGCGGGGAATCGTGGCTTTGATTTCTCGTGCCAGCCAGCCGATGACATTGAACTCCGGCACGATGATATGTTTGGCATGTTTAGTGGCTTCAATGATTTCTTCCTCGGGCCAGGGCCGGAGTGTTTTGATCTTCACCAGCCCCACACGGATCCCTTCATCGGCCAGCAGACGGATGGCTTCACGTCCTTGGGAGACCGCCGTTCCCGACGTGACGATGAGAATATCGGCGTCGGCGTTTTCCGTCTCGATGAGTCCGTCCAGCCAGGCAATCGTGTGTTTGCGCGACCGCTCCGCCGCGGCCCAGACCTCCTGTTGCCAGCTCGCATGCGTGGCATAGCTAATGTAGTTGCTTTTCATGACGAACGGATCGCGCATCATTCGAACCGGTGGACATTCCATATCCATACAGGGCACCGGCGAGCGGTAGGGGTCGTAGGGTGGAAGGCACATGTCGGTCGGGGTCAAATCGACAACGTCTTTCGTGTGCGTCACGAAGAAGCCGTCGCAACAGAGCGCCAAGGGAAGATGGACATCCGGCTCCTCTGCCACCATGTAGCCCTTGAGAATCCAATCGTAAAAGTCCTGCGCGGTTTCCGCGTGCCAGACCAGCATCCCGGTATTCATCAGGTAGGCAATCTCAAGGGTATCCGGTTGGATGGACAGCGGCGAATTGATTCCGCGGCAGGTGACGATACACTGAATCGGCAGTCGGGCTCCGGCCCACATCGGGAAGTTTTCCATGGCGCGCATCGTGCCGGGGCCGGCGGTCGTCGTGAAGACACGGGCTCCGCCAAAGGCGGCCCCGGCGCACTGCGACATGACTGCAAATTCGCTCTCCCCACGGAAGTAATCGCCGATATAGCCCTCGGCGAACAACTCGCCGATCAGCGCGGCGGCCTCGCTTTGCGGCGTGATCGGATAGGCGATCATCACGTCGATGCTCGCGCGCCTGATCGCTTCCTTAATGACTTCGCTGCCCGTATAAAAGGAAGCAGTGCGAGGCGCTTCGTTCAACATCGCGCGGGGGTTGGTGAACACCTGACCTTTTTTATTTTTTGTTCCCATGAGTGTTGTCGTTTCCATCGATGTATCCTTTCCCTCGCCACGGTGCTGTTCCGTCCGTGACGGCACGCCGTGATGATGTCATGCGCTGAATGAACTGCCACATCCACACGTGGTCTTCGCTTGCGGGTTGTTGATGGTAAAGCCGGAACCTTGCACTGACTCCGTATAATCGACTTGGCAGCCGGACAGCAGCGGAGCACTCTGTGAATCCATAATGACTTTGACGTCACCCTTTTCAATCACTGTGTCGTCATCGGCTATGGTCGACTCGAAGGCCATCCCGTACTGATAGCCATGGCAGCCGCCGCCTCTGACGTACAAGCGAAGACCAATCGCGTCTTTCTCCTCTTGCATCAAGTTTCGGATCTTGCCTTCGGCCGCTGATGTCATCGTGATCATGCCATGTTCCTTTCAGTATAGAATCGCGCACACCAGGCGCATCAACCCGTTGGCTATGGAGGCCCTTCTCGACCGAAGACCGCGGCGCCGGACAGCACAGCCGTACACCCTTGCCGGACACTTTGGCGTAGAAGCAGCGGAGACCTGGGAATCGGTCGCGCTAAGGAAGAGGAGGAGAAGCGCGAGGGATATGCGGAAAGTCGGCGTGGCTCAATACGTCATGAGTTCACGCTAAGCGCTCTGCATCTCGTAGTCAAGGGATATAATGGCCTACTGGGATAATTCAATGTTCCAGCCGGCGTTCAAGACTGCATCATCATGGTGCCCAAGATTGAGATAATGCATGGGCGAATTAGATAGTAGAGAGGTTTCGCCTGATGAGTCGCCGGTACGCGCAAGCTTGAAGTGAGAAAGAGATTACTGGAGGTTCTTATCCGCCGCCTTCAATCCAATAAACCGATAAAAAGGCGGCGGCACACGCAAGCGAGGTTTGGTGGAGGGCAGGGGAGTTGAACCCCCGACCCCTACGTTGCGAACGTAGTGCTCTCCCAACTGAGCTAGCCCCCCACCTCAAGAAACCGGGAACGCGAGTTCTCGACATCCGCAGGGTTTGCTGCACACCAGCGTGCAGACTGGATGCTGCGGGAGAAGAACGGGGAGGAGGAAGCAGGCTCGCGTCCCCGAGACGCATTATACACAAGCGCTCATCCAGCCGCCACCGGAAGATCTCGAATGGAGCTTTGAGAACGGAACAGGAACCGGAGGTGTTCACTTGCGATAGACTACGTCCACGCGGGCAAGAAAGTCGCCAAGCCTCCCGATCTGCTGCATCATGGCCATGCGATCTTCGCGCAGGGCCGCCTGCTCCAGCGCTTCCCCGATCGCGCTGATGGCGTCGAATCCGTAGCCGCCTCCGTCTCCTTTCATGCGATGACCGAGGAGGCGGACCATGTGCAAATCGTCGTGCTGCATCGCGGCCCGGAGCGTTGTCAGATCCTGACGGCGATTGTCGAGAAAGCGGGGGACGATTTCTTCGAGATCGGCGTCGATCGTCACTGTGACGCGCTCCGCGTCAGTGTCGGCATTGCGCTCGGGGTTGATCATGCGTGACGGTGTCCTTTGCAGGCTTGCAGCACTTCGAGCAGCGTTTGTTTCTTAACCGGTTTCGTCATGTGAGCATTGCATCCGGCTTCCAGTATCCGTTCGCTCTCTTCCTTGAGCGCGAGTGCGGTCAAGGCGATGATGTTGGTCGGAGGCAGATCGTGCTCGAACTCCCAGGCGCGAATGGCCCTGGTGGCCGCATAGCCGTCCATGACGGGCATCTGCATGTCCATCAAAATGAGATCGAAATGGCCGGTCTTCACTTTCTCCACCGCCGCCGCGCCGTGCTCCGCGATGTCCAATTGATAGGGAGTCTGCTTGAGATACGATCGAATGAGGAACTGATTATCCGGCGAATCTTCAACCAAGAGCACATGCAACGGTCGCAATGCGGCGGCAGGAACGGCCGATGTGCTGCGTGAGACAGGCGCCGAAGAAGCCTTTCGCCGATCCAATGCGATACCGATCGTTTGTTGAAGATCGGACCGTCTGATCGGTTTGATGAGATAGCCTCCGAGGCCCAGGTCATAGGTTCTCGCAATGTCGTCCGCCCATTGATAGGAGGCCAGCATGACGATCGTGAGTCCTTCCGCGAGACGGGTCTGGCGTATGCGATCGACGACCGCGAAGCCATCCAAGTCCGGCATGCGGCAGTCCAAGAGCAGCAGCCCGTAGGGGCGGCCGTCCTGTGCGGCGCGCTCCAGTTCAGTCAGCGCCTCCCGACCACCCGGCGCGTCATTGACGCTCGCGCCCCAGGCGGCCAAGCTTTCGCGCAAAATTTTCCGGTTCACCGGATGATCGTCGACGGCGAGCACGCGCAGATTTCGGAGATCGAGCGCGGCTGATGGGGCGGAAGGTGCGTGACCGGGCGGCACGCCCAGTTGTACACAGCAGTGGAACGTACTGCCGACGTTGACCGTGCTTTCCACCCAAATCCGCCCGTGCATCAACTCGGCCAGTTGTTTGGAAATCGTAAGCCCAAGTCCGGTCCCGCCATATTTTCGACTGGTCGAGGCATGGGCTTGAGTAAAGCTCTCGAAAATCATCGCCAACTTTTCGCTCGGGATGCCGATTCCCGTATCGCTGACCGAAAAGCGTATCGCGCCGGGCTTGCGATTGTCCGGATCGTTGGCGACCTCGACGATCACCGATCCCGAGTCGGTGAACTTGATCGCGTTCCCGATCAGATTGATCAGGATCTGATGCAAGCGGTTCGGATCTCCCACCACGCCGGCCGGCACGTCGCGGGAAAGATGGCACGCGAGTTCGATCCCTTTTTCGTTGGCCGGCATGGCCAGGATCTCGATCGCCTTGTCCACGAGATCGTTGACCTCGAATTCGATGGATTCGAGCTCGATGTGTCCGGCTTCGACTTTCGAGAGATCGAGAATATCGTTGATGAGGGTCAACAGGTTGCTGCCGGCGCGCCTGAAGCTCCGCAGGTATTTTCGCTGTTCGGGCGTCAGATCGGTTTCCCAGAGCAGGTCGGCCATGCCGATGATCGCATTCATCGGGGTGCGGATCTCGTGACTGACACTGGCAAGAAATTCGCTTTTTGCGCGGTTCGCGACCTCAGCGGATTCTTTGGCAACCACCAGCGCCTGTTCCGCTTCGCGCCGTTGGTGTGCTTCCAAAATCAGCGTCATGAAGGTTGCGAGCGAGCTGGAGAAGTAGATCTCTTCCGTCGTCCATGTTCTCGGTCCCCCGATGTGCTCATGGCATAGGACTCCGATGGTGCGGCCTCTTCTCCGGATCGGCGCATCGAGCATCGACCCGATTCCAAAGGGAATCAAGTATGCCTCTGTGAATTCCCGTGTCCGAGGGTCCTTCTGGGCATCATGCGCGGCAATGGCCTGTTCTTCATGGGCGATAGCCTTGAAATAAGCGGGATAGTCCCGCGCAGCGAGCGTCATACCGGACTGATGCCGATTGGGAGACCGCTCATAGAGATCCACCAGAGCGAGCGAGGAGCCGTCTTCCGAAAGAAGCCACACGCTGCTCCGTTCGACGTCGAGGACCCGGCCGCCGGTCTCCGTCAGGAGCCGTACCGCGCGGTCCAGATTTCCGGTGTACGTCGCCTCATGTTTGGTCAATTCGCAGAGCGCCAGTTGCTGCTGTTCGAGAAAGATCGTGCGCCGGCGTTCGACCTGTTTGAGGTGCTTTTGGTCGGTAATGTCTTCCGAGATTCCCAACAGGTATTGGGCCTGTCCATCGTCGGCCTTGATCGGTACCTTCTTCGTATGGAGAAACCTGGTCCCGTTCCGCCTGGTGGCAATCGGCTCTTCCGGGATGTCGAGGATCGTTCCGCTCCGCAAGACCCGGCGATCCATGGCCGTGAAGAAGTCCGCCTCCGCTTCGGGGAAGAAATCGTAGTCGCTCTTGCCGATCAGCGCGTCGCGACGATATCCGAGCAACTGTTCGCCCGCCTGGTTCAATCGCACGAATCTGAGCGTCTTGGCATCCTTGACGAAAATCATGTGCGGAATATTCTCGATGATCGACGTCAGGAGCGCTTGGTGCGCCCGCAAGTCGTCGAGCATGTGTGCGTTCAGTTTCTCGTTGGCTGCGTGGTGGGTCCGTGGGCGCATGGAAGTCCGGCCTCCCTGTGCGGGCTTGTTCTTGCGAGGCTTGCGGATCTTCACCGGTTTCTTGGCCATGGTGGCTCCAGCGACGAGCCTGCTAGCGAAGCCTCTCGAGCCGGAGAAAGGCCCTGAGACTGAACCGCGAAGAAAAAGAAACGGATGGTCCGGTCGCGACCGGCCGTTGCGTGGACATGCTGCCATGATGGTGGCGCACGGAAGTCAATCCTCGTGCGAATGGGGCACGAGGGAGAGGATGCTGGCCTGCTTGGCGCGATTACGGCCTTCTTGCTTCGCTTGGTAGAGCGCTTGATCGGCGGCCTTGATGAGGTCGGTTTGTGAGGCGCTCCGGCTTGGGACGGTGCTGGCGTATCCGACGCTGATGGTCATGCGCGCTCCGTCGGAATGTGCCATGTTCAGCGATTCGATGCGCCGGCGCAGCGTTTCGGCGACCTGAGCGGCGCCTTCCGTCGTCGTCCCTGGAAGGACGACGACAAACTCATCCCCTCCGTAGCGGGCCACCAGGTCTCCCGGCCGGTTCACTGCGCCCAAGATGGCATTGGCCACCTGGCGCAAGCATTCGTCCCCCGCCGTATGTCCTTGTGTATCGTTGTAGATCTTGAATCGATCGATATCGAGCATGATCAGCGACAAGGGAGTGGATTCACGGACGGCTCGACGCCATTCCTGGTCCAGGAAGTCGTCGAACTGGCGGCGGTTGGTAATACCGGTCAAGCCGTCGAGACAAGACAGACGAAGCAGCATCTGGTTGGCTTCTTGAAGCTGGCGCATCACCTCCAGGAGCTCTTGTTCGCGGGCCCGTCGACGCTCGATCTCATGAACCAGGCGAAGAACCGACCGGACACGGGTCAATAGCTCGATCTTGTTGATCGGCTTGGCGATGTAGTCGAGCGCTCCGGCTGCAAAGGCCAATTGCAGGTCTACGGGATCGGTTTTGACCGTGACCATGATGATCGGAGTGTCGCGGTATCGTTCGACCGCCTTGATCTGCCGGCACGCCTCGATCCCGTTCATTTCGGGCATCACGATGTCCATGAGGATGAGGTCGACGCGAGAGCCTCCATTCTTCCCCCCGTCCATTCCGAGAAGATTGAAGGCGGCCGGCGCCGACTCGGCCACGAGGATGTGATCGTAGCCCGCGGCGGACAGAATGGATTGAAGGAGGGCCCGGTCGTCCTGGGAGTCGTCGACAATCAAGATGCTCATGGGATCCAGGCCTCAGAGTCGTGGGAAAGATTGGTGAAATCCTAGCAGCTACTCCTGGTAAACACCAGGATAAAGCTTTTTGATACAGGGTTGACACAGACCGTGGCTGAATTCGGCCTCGGAATGTTCACTGAGGTATTCTTCCAATTGTTGCCAGAACCCCCCGTCGTTGCGAATCTTCTTACACGACGCGCAAATGGGGATCAGACCCCGCAGGACCTTCACTTCGCGCAATGCCCGCTGTAGCTCTTCGTTGCTTCGGCGCAATTCCAATTCGTGGGCTTTGCGGCGATCCGTCTCCTGCTTGAGCGCGAGGGCAGACGATACCCGGGCGAGCAACTCTACTCCCTGCACCGGCTTGTTGATGTAATCGTTGGCGCCGGCGGCAAACGCGGCCTGGAGGTTTGAGAGGTCATTCTTTGCCGTCACCATGATCACCGGAATGTCGCGAAGGTGAGCGCAACTCTTGATCTGCCGACACGTTTCTACACCGTCCTGCTCCGGCATGAGAACATCCATGAGGATGAGGTCTACCGGTTGAGGCTTTTCCGGTTCGTGGAGGTTCAGCAACGCGGAAGCGGACCTTGCGGAATCGGCGCTCAGGATGTCGGTATGCCCGGCTTTCCCTAAGATGGACCGCAAGAGGGTATGTTGATCCGGGGAATCGTCGACAATGAGGATGGCCATGGTTAAATCTGAGGGTCGAAGAACGTCGAGCAAAGTATAGCAGGGAACGGCGGGGGGAAAAGGAAAAGGTAAAGATTCGACGTGCCGCTATTGGAGTCTGGCGCGTACGAGATCGCTGACCTGCTTGCCGTCGACAGGTTGGCCGGCAAGGCTCGCCATCACTGTTTTCATGACATGACCCATGTCTTTGAGCGACGCGGCGCCGGTTTCACCAATGACCCTGTCGATGAGCTGCGTCAGTTCTTGCGGGGAGACGGCTTGTGGAAGATAGGACTCGATGATGGAGATTTCCTGCCGTTCCTTGGCGGCCAGTTCGGCACGGTTGCCCTTTTCATATTGTTCGACGGACTCCTTGCGCTGTTTGATCATGGTCGTCATGATGCGGCTCATTTCGGCGTCGTCGAGGTCCTTTTTCAACTCGACTTCCTTGTTCAATACCGCGGCCTTGATCATGCGAATCACGTCCATGCGAAGCTGGTCGCGCGATTTCATGGCGAGCTTGAGATCTTCGGTGAGTCGGTCACGCAGCGACATACCATCCGCCGGATGAGTTGGTGGAGAGGAGCGAGTAGTCAGAATAGCGCGGCTACCTAGTTCAGTCAATCGCGGAGGCGTCTTGCGTCCCGGTAGTTTTACATTCTTACAGAGAGTATGATGTGCGGCGTGGGGGCCATTGCTGTGTTGCACAGAATCGAGTTGTGGCGCTTGGTCGTTTGCTGCAACTCGATGGAGGCGTTCGAGTTAACCTGTGAAAAACCTTTTATGGAAGGGAGGCCTATGGGCACAGTGACACGCACACGCGTTTCTGTCGGAGCACTGACAGGGGGATTGACCGGCGCGGTCATGATTCTGATCTTAGCCGGCTGTTCGAGCGACCAACCGAAGCCGATGGTGCAGCCGACTCCCGAACAAGTGAGAGGTCATGCGGACCGGACATTCGATAAGTTGAAGCAGGAAGAGCACGAGCGTGCGTCGCAGCCCCCGGCGGCTCCATAGGTCAGATCCGCCGCTCTCACTTGTTCAGCCGGGAGAGCGGGCTTCCGATGAGTTGCGCCATGGTTTTGACGAGCGGTACCTCGAAGACCAACTGAGTGAGAGGCATGCGTTCGACGGCGCGAGCCTCATGGAACCGTCCCAGCAAAGCGGCCGCCACCGCCAGCCGCATCAGACCGGAGAGAAGAAAGACCAGCGGCAAGTGGGACGCCAAGGGCATTGGGAGTCGTGAAAGCTCGATCGCCGAAGGCAGCACGTCGACGAGGCATCCTCCCAGAAGCGCGCCGCAGCACCAGCCCAGTGCGTTGAATGTGTTGTTCACCGCAACGGCTTTCGTTCGGTCCTCCGGCTTGACGGCATCGAAGACATAGTTTTGCAAACCGAGCGAGAGTCCGGCCCACACGACCCCGCCGAGGAAATTGACGCCCATCATGAATCCCAGATTGGTGCTGAACAGATAGAGCATGGGCAGAAACGGCACCGAGAGACCCGTGATGGAGAGCAGCGCCTTGTTCCCGAACCGGTCGCCGAACCGTCCCCAGGCTTGAAGGGTCATCAGTTGCCCCAGCACTCCGGCTGCCAGCCAGCTCCCATAGCCGAGATAGGACAAATGCAGATCACGCAACATATACAGCACGAAGAACGGTCCGGCGATCAGGACGGCCACGTGCATGAGGCTGGAGAACAAGAGGAAGTGTCGAAAGCTGCGGCTGGTTTCGGCAAGAAAGCGGCGAAATCCTCCTTGGCCCGGACCGCTCGCCGTATGGTGTAGATCCTCGATAGGCCGGAGCGCAATGGCGGAGCAAAACCGAGCCGCTCCGGCCATGGAAAAAATCAACGCAAAGCCGACCCATGACCATGCATGTTCTTGCCAGAAGGCCAGCACCGCGCCGGCTGCACACAGCGCGCCGAAGCTGGCGGCGGCGATGATGGATGCGCGCCGCGCGAAGTACGCGCCCCGTTCATCCTCTTCCAAGTGGTCGGCGATGAAGCCGGTCCACAGAGGGGCGGTAAAGTGATTGCATGCGAAATAGAGACCGGCTCCTGCGATAAGCAGCCAGGGGCCCCAGCGGGGCAGCAGGACCGGGAGCAGGATGATGGGAATCCACGAGACTGCTTGCCCGACGGTGCCGGTCATGATCAGCGATTTCCGGTCGGAAAACCAGCGCACCAATTTCACCGAAGCCAGTTGAGCCACGGTGCCGATCAGTTGTGGAAGGGCCGACAGGATTCCGAGTTGAAACGGCCCCGCATGCAGCAAGAGTGCAAAGGCGGACAGGTACTGTTCTCCACCTCCCTGCGCGACGGCTTGATAAGCGCCGTCAAGCAGACCATAACGCCGGCTTCGCTCACCGACATCCTGCTGGACGGCATCGGGTTCGCTGGAGTTGTGGGGCGAGGCGGGTTCAACCACGCTCACGGAAGTCGCTCGTGTGTCATAGGATGGAGGTACCATAACATAGGAAACGCCGCTTCTGTATCAATTCGGCAGTTTGGGAGCCGTTGACCCGATAGCCTGCCTCTCGATACGATATTGGCAAGAGGCGTTATGTCCATCCAGACCGGCCCTTCTTGGCGACAGCAATCGATTGTGGCAGCTTTGGCAGCGCTGAGCACGTTCGCTGTGATCGGCGAAGAAGCGTATGCTCGGGATCTGGTCGCACCGAAAGAACAGGAGCAGACCGAGATCGATCCAAGTCAGTTGCCCTCCTTCGACAATCAGAGGAAGGGGGTTCCACAATCCATTTTCGTATGGATCAAGATGGCGAAGGGCTACGATGTCGAATGGGACAGCTTCGGCCGAAAAGGATGGTACACGCAGGATCCGAGGCTGAAGCCTATCGAGCCGGGGACCGTGTTCTCACCGGACACGCCGGCCATTTACATCGTGTTCGAAGTCGCGCCGTTGGAAGACCCGGCTCAGTTCAGTGCCCAGTGGTTCTTGGAGGGGCCGGATGGAACAGTTCCCGCTTCGCCGTTGGGAAAGGACACGTTGGAAGTACCCGGCCACGAGCGGTATGGATTCCTCGAATTGAAGAAGCCCGGCGAAAAATGGGTGCCGGGGACGTACCTCACGAAACTCTTCATCACCCCTCTGGGCCAGCAGCCGTTTCACGCGGTGAATCAAGTCGGTACGATGCGATTCACCATCGCTCAGCCGGCTTCCGCGAGCCAATCGGGCACAGCGAAATAAATCCCTCTTCATGCTGCATTACCCCGCCTCGGTCGGATCAACCGCATAGAAACAGGAGCGTGGATATCGGATGGGCGATCGCATCAAAGTGACCGATCCGGAAAAATTGGCGTTGTTGTTGGAACGATTCAGAGACGTCTGCCTGGTCGAAAAGGAGGTGTGGAAGGAGATTTACATGCCGCGAGAGGTGACTCACGGGCCGGTGAGGACGAATATCCAGGATCGTTACGAGGTTGAAATCGACGAACCAGCCATCGAAGAGACGCTCGATGCCAACATCCCCCTCGGCGGCGCCGCACTCGGGGCCGCGATTCAGGAATACCAGCGACACATCAATTTCTTCAAACTGAGCTGACCCGGCCGACAGGCGTGAGCCGTCGGCCGGCTTATTGAGATGAAGCGGGAGCCGTCAGCGGTTGAGGACTCGCTCTACTTCTGCCACCACTTCGGGAGCCAATGGCTTGGCGCGGTGATGGAATCGGCCCACCACGGTCCCGGAGCGGTCGATGAGGTACTTTTGGAAGTTCCACTCGACTTCACCGGGAAACGGGCTCTGTTCCGTCAGATATTGATAGAGCGGGTGTTTGTCCGACCCTTTTACGCTGATTTTGCTGAAGAGCGGAAAGCTGACGCTGTACTTGGTCAGGCAAAAACCTTTGATCTCCGCGTTGGTTCCCGGTTCCTGTTGCCCGAAATTGTTGGCGGGAAACGCCAGGATCTCGAATCCCTTGTCGTGATAGTGCTCGTACATGGTTTCGAGATCGGCGTATTGAGGCGTGTTGCCGCAGAGGCTCGCCGTGTTCACCAACAACAGCACGTTGCCCTTGTATTGGCCGAGGTTGACCGGGTTTCCGTCGATATCGTCCATGGTAAAGTCGTAGACGCTGGCAGTCCTCGATGCCATGAGATGACCCTCCTGTGTCGCCTGGACCATCTTCACCGAAACCGCCAGGCCCAGACCCAGCAACAGCGCGATCCCTATGAGCCCTGCTTGCCTTGTGCCCATGGTTTCCTCCTCTATTTAGAGTCGCTCGAGCGCGGCGATCCGCTCTTCCATCGGCGGATGAGTGGCGAACAGGTGCATGAAACCCGACGTCTTCCCGGCAATCTTGAACGTGGCTAATGGATCCTGGGTTCCGAAATCGGTCTGAGTGCGATTGATCCAGCGATTGATCGCCTGCAGCGCCGAGATCATGGCGTTCTTCCCATAGACCTTCGCGGAAAACGCGTCGGCGCCGAACTCTCGCCGTCGTGAATGCCAGCTCACGACCAGCATGGCGAGGAACGACAGGACGACCTGGAGCACGATGTAGACGATGAAGGCCAGGAACGGATTTCCTCCGCCTCCTCCTTCTTCGCGATCAGCTTGAGACTGTCCCACGAGCGAGGAAAGAAAGTTGCTGATGTAGTAGACGAAGGTGTTCATCAAGCCGGCGAGCACCGTCGTCGTGAACATATCTCCGTTATAGACATGGCCCATCTCATGCGCCAGCACCGCCTTGACTTCGTCCTCTTTCAAATTTTGGAGGAGGCCCGTGGATACCGCGACCATTGAATCGTTCTTGCTGGGTCCCGTTGCAAAGGCGTTCGGATCGGCCGAATCGTAAATCCACACTTCCGGCATGGCGATGTGGAGTCGCTGGGCGATTTCCTGGACCGATCCATAGACCACATGTTCGGCATGTGTGCGCGGCTGGACAATTTGCTCGCAATTCAACATGGCACGCGCCATCTGCTTGGAGAACAGCAGACTGATGAAGGCGCCGCCGAAGCCGATCACGAGCGACCAGACCAGCAGTTGCTGGTTGAACACGCCCCGGACGTCGATGCCGAACGCCGGCAACACCACGTTGATCAAGATGTTGGCGGTGAAGGACAGCGTGAGATAGATGAGAAAGTTCGCGATCAGGAACAACACAATGCCTTTGATCCACTTCATCGAGATCCTCCTTGCGACTCGTCGCGGCCATTGCTGCGACCGACGTGCCGTGCCATGATTATACAAATCGCCGTGCGCCGGATTCTACAATAACCCTTCGCCGGCGAAGGTCAAGGCATTGGAAGCCCCCGAACTGCTTGGAGAACGTTGACCAATTCCCGGCCGGCCTGTTAGAAACGTCTCATGTTGAAGCATGCGATGGGAAGTGGCTCTCGTGTCTGCGTCTGGTTCGCCGGGGCCGTGATCGGTATGGCGCAGATGGCCTTGGGCGGCGATGGACCGCCGAATGCTCCCATGAAGGTTCCAATGTCGTCGGCGGATGGCGTGCAGCGGGCGACAGTCATATTGGACAGTTACTCGTATAGCCCGGACCACTTGATCGTCGAAGCAGGGAAGCCGGTTGAATTGACGCTCACCAGCGTGACGACGATTACACCCCACAATTTCGTCATTAACGATCCGGCCGGCGGATTATCCGTCGAGCAGGATGTGGGGGCGGGCAAGACCGCTGTCGTCAAATTCACACCCGCCCGACCGGGCACCTTCTCGATCTACTGCGACAAAAAACTTCTGTTCTTCCGCAGCCATCGAGAAAAGGGCATGGAAGGGAAGCTCGAAGTCCGCTGAAGGTCAAGGCTGGCGGTTCCATTCGATTCCGGGGCATCGAGGAGGTTCTTACGCCCGCCTATTCTGACAAAAACGAACTCCTCCGCACGCTCCTCAAGCAGGTGTCCCGCCTGTTCTACACGACGTTGACGGTCGTGCCGCCGAACGTCAGGGATCAGGTCAGCCTGGCGTATCTCTTCGCCCGGGCCGCAGACACGATTGCCGATACCGAACTGATCGACCGGCCTCGCCGGTTGGATTACCTCGGACAGTTCAAAGCGCAGTTCATCTCCGATCACATCGTCTGGGGGCAGATCCGGGGAATTCAGGAGGCGATGGTTCCGGTACAGCGACAATCCACGGAGCGCCTCTTGATCGAGCGATTGGAAGACTGTTTTCGGCTGTTTCAGACGTTCTCGAAGGACGATCGGGGGCGCGTCCAGCGTCTGATGACCACGCTGACTCAGGGCATGGAAATGGATCTGGCGGCGTTTCCCGGACAATCGGCGGACGATGTCACCGCGCTGAAGACGCTCGACGATCTGGATCGCTACACCTACTTCGTCGCAGGGTGCGTCGGAGAATTCTGGACGGATTTGATGTGCGTCCATCGTCCCGCGCTCCATGCCTGGAATGTCCGTGAGATGGCCGAAGTCGGAGTCCGGTTCGGGAAAGGGCTGCAACTGACCAACGTGGTCAAGGACGTCGCTCACGATTTGCAGCGAGGCCGGTGCTATATTCCGGAATCGTTGCTCGCCAAGGTCGGTTTAAACGCCCGGGCGCTTCTCGATCGGGAGAATCTTGTCCGTCTCCGTCCTGTCTTGCGCGAGTTGGTCCGCACGGCGGTCGGGCATTTGGATCATGGATGGCTGTACACGATGGCCATCCCGCGGTACGAAACGCGTCTCCGCCTTTCCTGTATGTGGCCGATCCTGTCGGCCGGCGAGTCGTTGAAGCTGGTTCTCGCCTCGCCGGTGCTGCTGGATTCCACCGTTCACGTCAAGATCCCGCGCCGCACCGTTTACCGGATAATGGCGCTGACCACGCTCACGGGCGCGTGCGGCTATGTCGGCACGGCCTATTGGGGCCGCTTGAGGAAGCAACTGATCTAGCCTCGAGTCACTCCTCTTCGACCCCTCGCGCGCCCTTCGTCCGCGGTGCTCCTCTCTACTTCTGTTGCGGCTCCAGGATCTTATCGCCCTTCCTGAAGACGGCATAAATGGCTTGAGAGGGACAGGCATCCAGGCACAGGCGGCAGCCTTCCAGGCAACGAGAGGGATCGAATTTATAGGGCGGCGTGGAGAGCCACGCTCCGGTCGGACAGATCGGAACGCAAATGGCCTGATGCGTGCAACGGTCGGGGTGGCGGACGAGGTGATCGCGGATGACCATCATGGGTTTGACTCCTTCGAAGAGACCTTGCGAAAAGATCTCGAACATATTTTTCTTGGGAAGGCCGTTGCTCACTTCCACTCCTTCACGAGCGCTTTCAAACGATCTTTCAATTCCGGGATGTGCTGAAGATTGTTCTGAACGGCGCCGATAATTTTCTCGAGCCTCGCCGCTTTGAGCGCCTCACGATCTTTCGTGACGAGACGATCGTATTCGACATAAGCCGCCTGGTGTGCCGGTTCCAGTTGATCCCGGGCGACCGTCAGCGCCTCGCTCAATTCATAGGGCTCGACCGCCATCGGCGGGGCGACGGTGAATGTCCCGTCGGTGAAGACCACGACGAAGGCGCCCTGTTTGCCGGCCAGCGGGACGACATCCCGGACCGTTTTCCCCTTCAGCGATGGCCAGTCTCGGACCAATCCGGGGAACTGTTTCATGAAGGCGACCTTTTCGAGATTCGCCTTCCATTTGTCCTCGGCAGCCATCGCACGATCCTTCAGTCAAGTATGGATAATGGAAGGAGCTTGTCGGGAGCCGGGTGATTGGGCATGAGCAGGCGCGTCACGACTTCGCCGTTGACGATATGGCGCTCCATGATTTCCGTGACATCGGCTTCCGTCTTTACGCTGTACCAGACACCTTCCGGATATATCACCACGCTGGGGCCGAGCGCGCAATGGTCCAGGCAGCCGGCCTTGTTGGCGCGCACGACGTCCTTCAAATTCAGCCGCTTCGCCTCCTGTTTGAAGCGAGCATGCAGCGCCTCGGAGCCCAGCTTGGAACAGCTTCCGCGCGGATCGTCCGGGCTTCGCTGATTGATGCAGACAAAAATATGTCGCTTGAAGATGGACAAGGAGTGTCCGGAGTCAGGCCTGCATCGTCGTGGTTTGAAACCGGTCGATTAATTGCTTCACGTCGGCCGCGGAGAGCAGGACGGATTGACCAGATGAGCCGCCGAGGATCGCGACGATTTCACGGAGTCGCAGCGCGGCGCGCTGAAAATTTTCTGCACTCGAGAGCTCGGACGATTGTCCGGCGGTCAGTTTGTCGTGCTCGGCACGGATATCCCGGAAGTCTCGTTGGAGGTTCTTCTGCATGGAGCAGCCTTCGCAATACCACTTGGGACTCTGATCGCTCGATGGAGACAGCCGGTCATAGGCCCGTCCGAAGAAGTCTTTCCCGAGCGATAACTTCATCAACGGGATGCCGCTGACATTGCATCCATTGCAGGAGCCAGCTGCGTTCATCGCTAGAATCCCCCGGGTTTCATCTGTTCAGCCCTCAGAAACAGATCGACTCACTTGAGGTGTTTATCCGCGCGTGGCCCATACATCCAAACAACTTAACTCACGTGAGGTGTTTATCCGCGTGCATCAATTACGAAACCACGATAAAGAGCACGCGGCCCACATTTCCAAACAGCTTAACTCACTTGAGGTGTTTATCCGCGTGCATCAATTACGAAACAGCTATAAAGAGCACGCGGTACGCGCCAAGCGAGGTTTGGTCGGGGCGAGAGGATTTGGCCTCCGGCCCGGCGGCTTCGCTGACGGTCGCTGATTGCGACCTCTTCCTCCTCAACCGTCGGCGCTCCGCCGCTTCAAATCCTCTCGACGGTCAATCGTATTTTTCACACTATGGTCGGGGCGAGAGGATTTGAACCTCCGACCCCTGCGTCCCGAACGCAGTGCGCTACCGGGCTGCGCTACGCCCCGACCTGGTCCGATTGTGCAAAAACGAATGGCGATTGTCTTACATCACGGGACTGAAACGCAAGCCATGGGCCTCGGCGACGGCCCGACAGGTCACTGTCCCATTCAGAAGATTCACGCCCTTGGCGAATCCGGCGTCTGCATGAATGGCTTGGTCCACGCCTTGGGCGGCCAACCTCATCAGATAGGGCAGCGTCGCGTTCGTCAGCGCCCCGGTGGACGTGCGAGGCACGATCCCCGGCATGTTGGCTACGCAATAATGCAGGACGCCGTCGACCAGGTAGACCGGATCGGAATGACTCGTCGGCCGGCTGGTTTCGATACAGCCTCCTTGATCGACCGCCACATCGACGATCACCGATCCCGGCTTCATCCGAGCGACCAGCGAGCGTGAAACCAATTTTGGAGCCCGCGCTCCGGGAATCAGCACCGCTCCGATGACGAGATCGGCTTCCAGCACCGCCTGTTCGATCGCCGCCTCGGTCGAAGCACGGGTGACGACGCGTCCGCGGTACAGATCATCGAGATAGCGCAGCCGTTCGAGGTCCAGATTGATGGCGGTGACTTGAGCCCCCATCCCCACGGCGACTCTGACCGCTCCGGTCCCGACCATACCGGCGCCGAGAACCACCACGCGAGCCGGTTCGACCCCCGGCACTCCGGACAGCAGCACGCCGCGTCCTCCCTGGGTCTTTTGCAAGTAATGGGCACCGATCTGTACCGACATCCGTCCCGCTATGTCGCTCATCGGTTTCAACATGGGAAGCGTCCCGTCTTTTGCTTCCACCGTCTCGTAGGCGATCGCCGTAATGTTCGCATCGAGCAGCGCTTTGGTCAGCTCCGGCGATGAAGCGAGATGGAGATACGTGAACAGCGCCTGGCCGGGCCGGAACAAATGACATTCGGACAACAGCGGTTCTTTGACCTTGACGATCAGGGATGCGCGTGCGAACACTTCTTCCTTTGATCCTGCGATCGCTGCGCCGGCTTGGCGATACTCTTCGTCCGTATAGCCGCTGCCCGCTCCGGCGGAGGGTTCAAGCCACACTTCATGACCGGCTTGACGCAAGGCCTGTACGCCGTCCGGTGTCATGCTCACCCGGTACTCCTGGTCCTTGATTTCTTTCGGCACTCCAATGATCATGACGCCTCCTGCGGCAGACTCTTTGACGCCTGCTTCTTCTGTATTGTAACCAGAGGCGGGCGGGATTGACACACCGCACTCTGCTTGGCCCTTTCAGCGGCCGTCCGGTTCCCCGTTCTTCTCGCGTCGAGGGCTGTTATTTTGACGCGGAGAAGTGTAAAAGACGTGACGCCTTTCCGGAGGTGTGAGACTATTCCTCCGTTGACGCCGTCTCGGAGGCCCGATGACAACCGTACCATGTCTTCGAAGCGACATCCGAACGAATCAGAGACCGTGCGTGCGACGATTGTGGTTTCAGGACGCGTACAGGGTGTGGGATATCGGGCGTTCGCACTGCGGGCGGCGACTGCGCGGCAACTGCTCGGCACCGTCCGCAACCTCGATGATGGGCGGGTCGAGTTGGAGGTCGAAGGCGCCAGGGATGCGATTGAAGCGCTCGTTCACGAGCTGCGAGGCGGCCCTCCTGCGTCGCGCGTATCCGGCGTACAGATCGAATGGGGAAGCGCCACGGGACGATTCGTCGATTTTCGCGTGCGCTATTAGCAGGCATTGAACGAATGCGCCACATCATCAGACACGTCTCGGTAGAATCCTGAGCTGAGTTGGAGATCATGTCGAGAGGACAGGACGAGTTCGAGGACGCGAGCGAAGCCCGCCGTCATCTTGCCGATCACGACGATGAGGCCGCGGAATCCGGAGAAGAGTCCGCCGGCGAGGAGAAGAGCCGGCGCTCCGAGGGACTCGACACGATCAAGAGTTACCTGAGGGAAATCCGGCGATCGAGCCTGCTTACGTTCAAGCAGGAACAAGAGTTGGGCAAGCGGGTGATGGCCGGCGATGAGCAGGCGCGCCAGCAGATGATCGAATCCAATCTCCGGCTCGTCATCAGCATCGGCAAGCGCTACATGCACCGCGGGTTTCCCTTCTCCGACATCGTGGAAGAAGGCAACATCGGCCTCATCAAGGCCGTCGAGAAATTCAACTACAAGCGGGGATTCCGGTTCAGCACCTACGCATCCTGGTGGATCAGGCAGTACATCGAGCGCGCCATCATCAATCAAGGCAAGCTCGTACGGTTGCCGGTCCATGTCGTGGAACGCCTCAACCGCTATCTCAACAAAGCGGAGGCGCTGGTTCAGCTCTTGGGACGAGAGCCGACCGCCGCCGAGGTTGCGGCGAAGATGCAGACTACGGAAGAAGAGATCCTGGACCTCAAGCAAGTGGTCCGCACGACCTGTTCGCTGGATAGTCCGCTCAGCGATCGCGCGGACACATTTCTGCGCGACATCATCGAGGATCCCATGTGCCCTTCCCCGGCCGATACCGCGGAGGGTGTGCTGCGGCGGACGGAAATGATGACGTGGGTCAAGGAGTTGCCGGAAAAAGAACAAACTGTTATTGTGTCGCGGTTTGGGCTGGACGGAAGCGAGGGGAAGACGCTTGAAGAGATCGGTTCGGAACTCGGGCTGACTCGCGAGCGCGTCCGTCAGATCGAGATGGCCGCACTCAGCCGTCTCCGCCATGCCATTGAACGAAAGACACTGACACAAGCGGACCTGCTCTAGCCCGCATTCGTCAGGGAGGTTCTACTGCGACATCCGGTGTCCCGCTGCGATTGCCCCGCACACCGGCTTTCAACATACAGACCGGCCGGTTCATCGCTCAGTCGGTTGCCGTCTTGTGCCCGAACGCCTTCCTTCAGTACTCCGAGCGTCTGTCTCACATGGCGTGTCGGCTGTTTCTTCGTGAACCCCACATGATCGCAGGCTAGTCGATGACCGCAGACCACTACCGCTCCCTCATCCGTGAAGTGCCGGATTTCCCCAAACCCGGGATTCTGTTTTACGACATCACCACGCTGTTGAAGGATGCGCGCGCATTTTCCGCCATTGCCGAGGAATTGACCGCGTATTATCAAGCGCAGCACATCACCAAGGTTGTGGGTATCGAATCGCGCGGGTTCATTTACGGAGGGACGTTGGCTCAACATCTCCACGCCGGTTTCGTGCCGGTCCGCAAGCCGGGCAAGCTGCCCGCCGATTGTTTCGAGGTGAAGTACAGCTTGGAATACGGCTCCACGTCGCTGGCCATCCATCGCGATGCCATTTCGCAGGGCGAGCGGGTGCTTATCGTCGACGATCTCCTGGCCACCGGCGGCACGGCAGCGGCGACGGTGTCGCTCGTCCGGCAGTTGGGCGGCGAAATCGCCGGACTCGATTTCCTCGTGGAGTTGAAAAGTTTGAACGGCCGGGCGAAGCTCGCCGGCTATCCGGTGCATTCGACGATCCTCTATCCCTAGGGGTCGAAGCCGTCGCTTCTACATCCCCTTGCAAACCTCCAAAGGGCCGTGCTATGAATGCCGAACTTTTTTCCGTCCAGCCACGTTCACGGGAGAGGGACGATCGTATGGCGGCGAAAACCGTTCCAAAGAAGAAAACGGCGGTGAAGAGCAAGCCTGTTCCCACGAAGATGACGACGAAGACCGAACCTCATGCGGCTGCGGCGGCGGTCTTGGAGAAACCGGTTTCTGTCGCCGTGTCTCCGCTCGCGGCCAAGCCCAAGGAATCGGCCAAGGAACGCGAGGCGCGCGAGCACCGCCGGGAAGTTCTTCAGCAAATGCTGCTCCGCAAGCGCCAAGAAATTCTGAAGGAAATCGAAGGCAGCTTGGGCCAGTCGTTGACGGAAGATCAGCAGCGGCGACTCGAATCGGCGCGCGACGTCGGCGATCAGGCTCTCATGGATTTGGATCGCGAATTGGGCATTTCGTTGATGGAGATGCGCAACCGCCGCCGGCAAGCGATCGACGAAGCATTGAGGCGCTTGTCGGAAGGCACGTACGGCATCTGCGCCGAATGCGGTATCGAGATCAGCGAGCGCCGGCTGGAGGCCGTGCCGTTCGCCAAGCTGTGCGTCGAATGTCAATCCAGAGAAGAACTGCTCGAGAAAATCGAGAAAGAAGAAGAACGAGACTGACGCGAGACGCGGCGCTTCCGGTCTCGTTCTCGCATCGCCTGCCGCACCGCCGCTTCTATCCGATCGATGGGAACTCGATTACCGCGCTGCTCTAACCGGCGGGCCGGACTGTGCCGTCCCGGGACGCAATGGCGACGATGGACCAACAGCGGGCCGTCGTACTGGCGAGCGGAGGGCTCGACTCGACGGTCGCGGCCGCCATGGCGCGCCGCGACGGCTGCGACCTGTATTTCCTCACGATCGAGTATGGGCAGCGTCACGCCATCGAAGTAGAGCGGGCGAGACGCATCGCCGCGGCGATGGCCGTCACGAGCCATGTCGTCTGCGCCGTGGATCTGCGGGCGATCGGGGGGTCGGCGCTCACCGCAGATATCGAAGTCCCGAAGGATCGAAACCAGTCTGAACGAGGTGCAGGGATACCGGCCACCTATGTCCCGGCGCGTAATTTGATTTTTCTCTCCCTCGCAGCCGCGCATGCGGAAGTCATCGGCGCCACGGCCGTCTATTTCGGCGCCAATATTCTGGACTATTCGGGGTATCCCGATTGTCGACCGGAATTCATTCGAGCGTTCGAATCGGCGGTCAGGGAAGGTTCGAGAGCCGGAGTGGAGGGACGGCCGTTGGAGATCAGGACGCCGCTGATCACTCTCTCGAAGGCCGAAATTATCCGCGAGGGCACGGCCCTCCGAGCCCCGTTGCACTTGACGCATAGCTGTTACGATCCGGTCGGGGAGTCGGCCTGCGGACGATGCGACAGTTGTCTGATTCGTCGAGAAGGATTCATCAAGGCCGGGGTTGTGGACCCGACAGTCTATGCGATACCCTGATGACGTAATGCGTGTAACACGTTGCGTAAATGTCGCCTGAAGAATTTTTCATGTATCTGACCATCGGCTTGATCGTGCTCGTGCCGATCGGCGCGCGGCTCTACCGCCGCATGACCCTGCAGCGGACGCGCGAGATGCTGCGAGAGCAGTTCGGCGACCAAGGCGAAAAGAAGTCGGGCTCGTGATGCAACAGATCGTGCCGCATGCGGCATGGCATGTGTGGCCGGCGATTCTTCTGCTCACGGTCGTCGCGGCCTGCGACTCGTCCCAACCGACTTCGGCGGTCGGCGGAAGTTCCGTGCCGCCGGAATTCCAAGCCGGCGAGGCCAAGTTCAACGCCAATTGCGCCGTCTGCCATGGCAAGCAGGCGTCCGGCACCAGCCAGGGTCCGCCGCTCGTTCACAAGATCTACGAACCGAATCACCACGGGGATGCGGCGTTCCAACGAGCTGCTGCCAATGGAGTCAGAGCGCATCATTGGGAGTTCGGCAACATGCCGAAGATCGAAGGCGTCACGCCGTCGGACGTCGACCAAATTACGCTGTATATTCGTTGGCTGCAACGCCAGGCCGGCATTTTCTAATCCATCCTCTTCTCACAGTCCTCCGCGTCGATTTCCCAACGGTCCTTTTGCCGCATACCTGTGAATTTGCCCAGCAAGAGGCTATTAGCAGCCATTCTACCGTGCGTCGGCGGCTCGCGAGAAAGCAACATGTGCGCGGTGGTGCCCTGGCCGTGGCGTGGCGGCTATCGGGAGGTGCCTAGTGGGGCGCTTCGGCAAGTCGGCAGTATTGTGTAGAGAGAAGGTGACTGCCACTTTTATTTATTGACGGAGGCTATCTATGGTGACGAAGAGACTTACATGGAGTGTCACAGGTTATCTCTCGGCTCTCGTACTCTTCACT
Source organism: Nitrospira sp. (assembly GCA_035252115.1). Taxonomy (GTDB): domain Bacteria; phylum Nitrospirota; class Nitrospiria; order Nitrospirales; family Nitrospiraceae; genus Nitrospira_C. The sequence continues at coordinate 61,445 of DATFDJ010000187.1, forward strand.
GCCTGCACATCGGTCGAATCCCAGGTCCAAAAGGGGACTCAACAATCGAAAACCCCGCCGGGCGACCGCACGGTATCGTATGACCCGACCGATCGTTTGACCCCGGACAATATAGGTTCCAGGACAGAGCGGCCCGTGCCCAGCGGCCGTGTGGCAGCGGGCGAGGGTGAGGCCATGGCCAGGGATCGCATCGTCCCATGCGCGGATGATAAGGGCGATGCCAGCGGGTCGTTGGACTGCGATCAGATGAACCGACAGGGACGGCGCGCCGGTGTCCGTGCGGAGGAGAACGATCCCTCGCTCGCAGAAGCCTGTCCGTCACGGCTCGACGCGACGACAGGAAACGTGATCTACGAGGATCCCACGTGTCCCGAACGGTACATCAGTCTGGTCGGGTCCTGTCGCTCGCGGGTGGATGCGAAGGGCAACATTGTGTATGAAGATCCCAACTGTCCCGTACGGGCTCGCCGCCAAATGGGAAGCAGCTTCGAAAACATACGCTGGACGCAAGAAAGCTCGTTCTACGATCGCTATACGGATAAGGCCGTGAAGCATGCAAGGGAGGCCGAGTTGGCCGGAGAACAAGGACACTACCCTGAGATGCTGCGACATGCCGAATTGTCGTTGGATCAGGCAAAAGAAGCCCAACGAGTGGGCCATCAGCCCGACTTGAACGAAGGCATCATGGCGTTGAGAAATAGCATCAGCCTGGGCCAAAGTCATTTGGGACCGAGCGCGACCTTGGCGGTCAGAGATGCGCGTATCAAACTGTCACGCGCGGCCGGGATGAACGTTCGAGATACCAGAACGCCGGAGGAGAGAGCCACGCTGGCCAAAGCGATTGCAGGTCTGCGCACCAGGACGGTGAAAGGTCAACTGGCTCGAGACCTGAACGACACTCGGACCGGGGGCGGAGAGCATTATGTACTGAAGGATCAGACGAGAGAGATCCCAATCTCATTGTCACCGGAGATGAGTCGGCATGTGGAGGTCGGCGACGTCGTTGAGGCGCAGATCAACTCCAAGGGGCAGGTTGTCGCGATTTCACCGACACAGTGAGAAAAAGGTACTCCGTCGCGTGGAAAATCTCCACGCGACGGAGTACCTTCCTGATCCACCCTGTTTCTCGTCTTGCCCCACCAATGCATCTACATACCTCATAAAAAAGGCTCGTCCCCTTTCGGAGGCGAGCCTTCTTTCTTCCGGCTTTCGCAATGTCGCCACTGCGCTTTCCGAAAGTATCCTTACTTTATCGCGCGAGCCGCTCCCACGCCGCTCGGATATTCACTTGTCAGGGAAGCCTGGAACCCTGGTACAAAGAAATGGTCCGGGAGCGCCGAAGCACATTCAATGGAAGGCGGTAGATCGTCTGTTGACCGACTCGATAATTTCCTCGTAGAGCTGCTCGACCGCCGCCTCTTTCGAGATGACGCGAGTGGCGCCTGCCGCTTTCATGGCGGATTGGTTTTCCTGGGCCGCATTGACCGACAGTCCGACGACCACGACGTGCGGATAGATTTGCTTGATTTTGGCCGTCGCTTCGATGCCGTTGAGCCGCGGCATATTGATATCCATAACGACGACAGAGGGTGAAAGTGTTTGGACGTAGTGTAACGCTTCTTCACCATTTGAAGCCTCGCCCACGACTTCGAAATTGGGATATGTGGCGAGAACGGCTCGCAGACTCTGCCGGACCATGGCGTGGTCGTCCACCAATAAGACACGTATGGGAGGTCTCTGTTGTGCGGCAGTCATGTCCGTAACTCTACGACGATGAGATGGAATGGGCAAGGAGAGACTCGAAGAGGACGATCGAACTCGGCTCTCAATAATGTGGCAAATAATGGAGGCGCCGAGCGGAGTTGAACCGCTGATCGCAGTGTTGCAAACTGCGCCCTTCGCGCTCAGGTACGGCGCCTTACAATCAGATCGACGGGTCTTATTGTTGGCGAGGGTTCCGATGAAGGGACCTGGAAAGGCCCCTAGGCGCCGGACAAGAAGCCCCCAGGCGAACATGGCCCTTGTTCGAATCCTACCCTCGCGTTCTCAACATTCGTCGCTGGCAGAGAATACTGGAGGTGTTTATCCGCCGGTGTCAATGGAAGAAAAAACCGGCGGCCCACACGAAGTGCGGTTTGGCGGAGAGGGTAGGATTCGAACCTACGGTCCGGTCGCCCGGACAGCAGCGATGTTCTGCCGCTCGATTGCAGCCGCTCTCGCACCTCTCCGGATCTTCGGTCCCTTGCACCGGTCTATTCAACTGTGCCTGATGTCGTGAACAAAGAAAGCTTGTGCTTCTACGAGCCGGTCATGAAAATGTTACGTGAGCCTTCTGCGGGAGGATCAACAGGGCTAAGATGTGGACCGATTACCCAGGAGCGTCATGGAAGATAGGTGAGAACGGATGGAGTGCCGGCTGGGCTAAAAGCGGGAACATTTTCCAATTTCGAGAAACGGCATATCGCTCGTTTCGTCGGTGATCTCCGGCGTCGAACCCACGTCGTAGTATCCTGCCAAATAGGAGAGCAAAAATCGTCCGTTGGTTTTGTTGATCTTGAATTCACCGCCGATCACATCGCAGAACAAATGCCCGGAGTCGTTAAACCCTCCTTTGCAGAATCCCAGAGGGGCGTTCTTGCCCACTTCGGTGACCTGGAATTTCACGTCACGTTCAGAAACAGGAGCGACGAGATATTTTCGATCGGAACGTGAATGGACCGGGCCCCACATCTTGGTATCGTCTTTGTATTCGAAACCGGACAGCTTATTGGCGACGCAAATGTATTGTTCCGGCCGGTTCGTCTGTTCGATCGCGTGCGCGCTGCTCCAGATGATCGACAGCACGAGGGCTGCGGCGATGCGTACAATCACGGGGTCCCTCACGATTTGGACGATGGTCGGAAAACAACCGGCATGACAGTCTCAGGCGGGCGTATTGTAGGAGACCGACAGGGCGAGCGCAAGACCGCACCGCTTCATGAGCTCCGGCCGAAGTTCATCCGTAGTCTTACGGTGTGCGACCGGAGATCAATGTGACGACCACGTATTCCTTTTCACCGCGCGCCCGACAAGGAACCCTGCGAGAAACGGCAGGCCCCAGACGACCAGGATGAGCGCGATCAAGAATCCCAGGGAACGTTCCACGAGACGTGTCACCTGCGAGAACACCTCGTCGAGGGCGTGCGTCGTGTAGGCATCGAGTTCTTTCATCGCGTTGAGCCGCTCGTCGCGGATCGCCGCCGTGACCGCCTCGCGTTCTTTTTTCATGCCTTCGAAGAAGGCGTTTCGCTGCTGGGTCACGAAGCCGTCTTCTTTGACGAGTTCCGTCTGCAATTCGTCGAGCTTGGTCTTCAGAAGATAGGGGCTTTTCTCGACCGCGGACGCGAAGCGTTCGGGAGAGCGAGCCAGCACTGAGAACCCGCGCAAGGCTTCCTGAAACGACGCTTCCTTCGTCAATCGATCGGCGACCGCTTCTCCAAATGCCGCCGGCATGGTGCGGGCCTCGTCCACGAGGCGATGGGCCGACAGTGTGAGCTCATGCACTCGAGCGAGCAGCTCTTCCTCGTACGGCCGGCTCGCGGCCGCGATCTCTGTTCCAAATTTTTGAGCGGCACCTTCCATTCCTGTCCCCAGTTCGGATGCGGCCGATTTGGCGACCCCTTCTGAAACGTTCACCTTGGGCGACAACGTGCACCCGCACGCCAAAGCCGTGACGACGAATATTGCGATGGAAGAACCGGGCGACATCATACCGGCTCGGACACGTGTTTCATGCAGCATGTGAGCCATAAGACTCGTATGCGTTTGAGGTGACGAAAAAAACTTCTCGGCACACGCGTGCGGAGATGGGCGTCCACGCGAGCCATATCGCCCGGAGGCAGAACATCTGTCCCGCAGGCACAGAGGCATCCCACAATACCGTACGTCGACATTCGTCAGAGGAGGACCGTAGGGACCGATGCGAACGGCTGTCGTGCAAGGGGGGCATTGTAAGATTCCGACCAAAGACCGTGCAAGGCCGGCTAATCGAATGTAGGCCCGGCTCGGTTAAGCGCCGGGCACTCGGTTGCAAGGCTGGAGAGCGATGCGCTGAGCCGGGCTTTGCCCGGTCACGGCCTCGCTGTGGCATTGAGTTGTCGGGTCAGGTTGGAAATCTTGCGTTGATGCTCATCCAGTTGGTTCCTCAGGGCGGCGATGATGGACAGGTCTTCCGATGCGTCGCTGTCCAACTCCGCCGACAAGACATCGATTTCACGTCGAAGGGTTTGAATGGTCTCGTCCCTCTCGCGAACGGCATCGCCGAGGTCATGCACCCGTTGATTAAGCCGTTGCACGTCGCTCGACGTGGCACCCGCGCCGTCTATTATGTGCACTGAGTGCTGAACGTCCCGCCACTGGACATACAATCCCGCAACAAAACATATCGCGAGAGCCGACGCCCAATGCGTGGCGGTCAAGCTCGTTTTGAGGAAGCGACGCCCGGCGAGAGCAAGGAGTGCAAGCAGCCCGGCTCCTACGAGGCCGTACGTGAAAGATGTGAACAGAAATACGATGAACCATCCTATGTCGGCGAAAAATGTCAAGCCGCACCTCTTTCGACACATGTTGTCATAGTGGGGACGTTGCGAAAGCTCTTCTCCTGTAGTCGGGAAGAGAACGAAGGGAGTTACAAGGAGATTGACAGGGGTTTCTTGCAGTGCGTCTGGTCGCAGATTCACGGTATCTTCTCTCTCAACAGGATGACCGGCTGTCCGATTTTTAGAGATAGAGCCCATTGACTCAACCGTATGGAGCAGTGGATCTCCAAGCAGACCCTTGTCTGGCTATCCGTTGGATCGGGCGTGGGTCTGATCATCGGCGCCCTGGCAGTACCCTGGGTCGTCGCCACGCTGCCTGAGGATTACTTTAGCGACCCATCGCGGCAGAGTTGGCTCGATCGCCAGCCAGCGGCGGTGCGTGTTCCCGTACGCATCGGAAAGAATCTTCTCGCGGTTGTTTTGATCGTCCTGGGCGTCGCCATGCTCGTCCTCCCCGGACAAGGCATCCTTTCCATCTTGTTGGGAGTCGTGCTTGCGGATTTTCCGGGCAAGCTCACACTGCAACGGCGGATATTAGGTCGGCCGAAGGTCATGGACAGTGTGAATTGGCTCCGACGGAAGATGGGGCGGCCGCCGTTCCATATTCCATCTGGCTCGCGTTCAAACTAGGGTTGGTCCTAGGCCTCGCCCGGCCGGCGTCGTGCCATAAGATGCGCCGCCTTACACACGAGATCATGTGGCAATGAATATAACGAAGATGGACAGGTGCCGCACTTCCGCTGCATAAAGGATTCGCGGATGCCGCGGTGGAGGTGTACCGGTTCGCAAAGCCGCTGCTGAAGACGGATTACGAGACCAGAGTCACGGGACACAGTTATGGCGGCGCGGCGGCGGCGATCGTCTTGATGATGCTCAAAGAGGATGGGGCCAAGTGACCCGCATTCGGCAAAAGGTTCCCGCCGGCTCTTCCACCGTGACCCGGTAGCCGTTCGGGTAATCTTCCCCATCCGTAGGATAGCTTTCCCGCCCTGTGCCCTCCTATGCTCGTCCATGGTCATCGACATCCGTATGAGCCGGTTGGTCCTTCTCATTGCCGCTGCGGCGGTCTGCTGGATGCAAACCGCTTGTCGCCCGACGCCGAAAGTCGTGAACCCGCCCGCGATCGAGGTTGACCCCTACAGTCTTCCAGTCCCGCAGCACATTCGACGCCTGGCCGTCTGGTATCCCCGCGCCTCGGAACGAGAGGCAGCGTACGGGTACAGCAGGCTCGAACAAGCGGCGTTTCAACTGAGGACGCAGCGGGCGGGGATGACGATCCTCGAGCGGCGCAACATCGGGCCATTGACCGATGAGCAACGATTGCAGGCCTCGGGGCGTATCGACGACGACAGTGCTGTACGCATCGGCAGATGGATCGGTGCGGATAGTCTCGTGCTGTTCCAGATTGACGTGCCGACATGGAGAGACCGGTTATTGGCTCGGTTCCATGAAAGGATGCCGCCGTTCGTCGTGTCCAGCAAGATCATCTCGGTGGAAAGCGGGGAAGTGTTGTACCACGACGTCGTCAGAGCCGTACCGGTCCCTCCGTCCGGCGAGTGGGCGGACTATGCGAGCGACCACGAGCTGCAACCCGCGATGCACGCTGCGCTGGATGAGGCGTTGTCGCGGGCCATCGCGCGCCTGCACCGATCGTTTCGTGAAGATCCGTCGACGAGCCTCGGCTTCGTTACGGGCGGTATGCCGCAAGCCCGGTTCGCACGGGATTAATAACTTCGCAGGATGTTCAAAAAGGCCGGCACCAGCCCAGCCCTGCTTAGAGGGGAGCGAGCACGAAGCGCATCACGCCGGACAGATCTTGTTGGTCCGCAGACGGCAACAGCCGATTGATTTGACGATTGTAGCCGCCTTCGAACGAAAGTAGCGCGTTCCAGTCCCGCGATGGCGGGGGAAGACCCCAGGTAAGAATCCCTTTCCCACCGACATTGTCCAGATCGGTGAGCCGATCGCTCGATTTGGTTCCGGAATAGTTTCCCAAGGCCGTGATGAGAAACTGCTGGCTTTGCCGGTAATTCATCGTGAGCGAGGCGGAGGGAGAGTCGGTCCGCACTCCGGACGCATCCTGCTGCTCCACGCGGTATCCGAGGACCGGCGCGATGGTCAGTGTATTGAACGGCCTGAACGAGGTCGTGAGCGTTTCCGCCGTCACGCGGCTGTCCGTTCCGTTGTGCAGCAGATCGGTGCCGAGACTGTAACTGGAGCTGAGACTGGCGGTCCATACAGTCGTCTGATATCCGAGCACGGCCTCCAGCGTATGACTGTTGACGGCCTGCGGCGTGGTGCCCACAGGATCGAGTTGGCTTTTCATCGTATTTTCGGAGTAGTTCACGGCGAAGGTCGGCCAGACCGGTTTATTCCACGAGAGGCCGATGCGGCCATAGGTCTGATCGAGACGAGATCTCGTCGGATCTCCTGCGACATTGTTCCATTGCCGGCCGACTGCGCTGCGAATCGAAGTCCAGCCGTTCTTCCATTCTCCCCAGACTTCCCGCACCGCTTGGTCCGCGCCGTTATAGTAGGCTTGCCCGGCCTGGCGGTATGTCATGCCATAGCGGACGGATGCCGCCGAACTGCTGAGGCCCAGCCGCATCATACTCGTTGTGGGATCGTCCTGTGCATTGCCTGGAATGGTATTCTGGAGACCCGCGGTTCCTCCCTGGTTACGCGCGACTTCCGCTTCCGTGGTGATCTTGCCGTTGAACCAGGCGGTGGAATTCAGAATGCCTTGTGTCCGTGGCCGGTCCGTATCGGCGGACAGATTACGCACATCCGCCGGAACAGCCGGTACGGCGGAAGACGTCGGTGTGACGCTCGATTGATAGAGGGAGCTCGGCGCCGGCGTGACGCTCGTTTGAATGTCTTGTGCGGAAAGCCACGAAGACCAACGAGGAGAAATCTGGGGCAGTTGATCCTGAGCCTCCGGAGACGGGCTCGCCGCCAAGATTGCCAGACAGATCAAACCGTATGTCAGATTGCGTCGCATGCTCGTACCTGTACTCTGCACGCCCGAGGTCTCGTGCGCATTCCAGAAGATCTGAAGGAGAGTAGTCCGGATGCCGGTCCGGTGCAAGAAAAGAAAAGTAAAAATTCTGTAAATACTTTTTAACCGACAAACCGGAAGCGAGTCTCGCGCAATTACGCCACGCCATGCTCTGTGAACCAGTCTCGGAGTCGACGCCAGCCATCCTCTGCTTGTTCCTTTCGGTAACTCGGCCGATAGTCCGCGTAAAAGGCGTGCGGGGTGTGCGGATAGATGACAATTTCCGAAGTTCCGCCGGCTTTCTTCAGCGCCTGCCGCATCTGCTCGACGGTGTCGACCGGAATACCACGGTCCTCGGCTCCGTAGAGTCCCAACACCGGCGCCTTCAGCGCGGACGCGACGTCGATCGGGTGTGTCGGTTGGAGGTCGCTCGATGTGCCCACCAGTCGGCCGTACCACGCGACGCCCGCTTTCAGACCGGCCGCATGCGCCGCATAGAGCCACACGATTCGTCCGCCCCAGCAAAACCCCGTGATGCCGAGTCGTTCGACCGTGCCTTCTCCGGACTTTCCGGCCCACGCGACGGTCGCATCCAAATCACTCAAGACCTGCGCATCCAAGACGCGCGACACCACCTTGTCTCGGATCTGATCGATGTCGGTCAGTTTCGTCACATCGCCGTAGCGGGCGTACAAATCGGGAGCGATGGCCAGGTATCCCAGCTTGGCCAACCGCCGGCAGACATCCTTGATGTGTTCATGGACGCCGAAGATCTCATGCACTACGAGGACGACCGGCGCCCGTTGCTTGTCCGCCGGCTTCGCCCGGTAGGCCGAGATGTGGCCGTCGCCGGTTCGGATCCGGACTTCTCCGGCCGTCAGCCCCGCTTCGTCCGTCGAAATGGTTTCCGCGGCGATGGGCCGCACGGCGAGGGCAAAACCGGCGGCCAGGCCGATCGTCACGAATCCGCGCCTGGTGAGGGTGATTTGCGAAGGCCTCTCACATGGCGGCTCACTCATTCGATTGTCTTCCGGCATCATCCTGCGCTCCTCGATTGGATCCCAACTGCGGAAGCTCAAAGATGCTCGTGCCCGGACTTCGGTGTCAAGCCGGCCCGATTGTGCAGCGCCCAGGGAACATACCAGCTTGCGTCACCGACCGGGATTCCTAGAGTAATCACATGATTCCTTGGCGCATCGTTCCCACCGTCATCGCATCGATTCTTGCGCTCGTCCTGGCGTACGAAGTTTATGAATCGTTGAACGTCACGCAAACGTTGTCCATCGCCTCAGGCGCTCCGGGCGGAGGGTACTACGAGCTCGGTGACAAGCTGCGGCAGGTGTTGAACGCCGAACTCGGGCGACAGCGGTTCGAGGCCCCGCTCATGTTCCAGTCCAGCGACTCCCGGGGGCCGAAGGAAAATCTGAATCTCTTGGCGGAACGCCGCGCACAGCTTGGCCTGGCGCTGGAAGGCCTCTCCGTCAAACCCAAAGAAGCGGGCGATGCCGATATCAGAGGCTTGATGAAGCTGTCCACCTCGAACCTTCATATCGTGGTGGCGAAACGGCTCGATCGCCAACTCGGCAAAACCGTCACGAAGTTCACGGAGCTGCTCGACATGGCTCCGTCAAAACTCGGGAGACCCCTTCGGATTTACCTGGGATCTCCGCACGGATCGACTCACAGCGTGATGAACCTCATCCTCAATTACTATAAGGTTTCCCCGGACAAAGGGTTGCGGTGGGACATCATCGAAGACGGAACGTATGCCGATGCGGCGCACGGATTACTGGACGGCAAGCTCGATGTGGTGTGTCTCTTAGTGGCGGTCGGAAGTCCGGCGATCGTGGCCATGTCGCATGATGGATCGTTGATTCCGGTGGTGGGCACCCTCGTGGATGCCATCCATACCTTGAATCCTGCGCTCCTCCCGGGGATTATTCCGCCCGGCGTCTACAACAAGGACTTTCCGCAGACCGAGATCACGACGTTGGCCGCCGAGGATATCTTGGTGGCGAACGGCCAAATCAGCAATCGCCTGGCCTACCGCATTGTTCGCACGGTCGCCCTCCATTGGCCGGAGTTGCAGGCCGGGATGCTGCTCCCTGAAGACTTCTCAAAAGCGCAATTGAGTCAGAACGATTATTTCCCCCTCCATCCGGGAGCGGTGGCTTACTATAAAGGCGACAGTGTACCGCTCTGGCCGTGGTTCGAGGATAAGGTCCGCCTGGCCATCGACCATCGGGATATCGTCTTATCGATTCTGGGCGGCATCCCGACCGTGTATACCCTCTTCTATGCCTGGTCTCAACGTCGGCGCGTCGCCCAGTTGATGGCGCAAGTCGACGCCATGCGGAGGCAAGGCGCCATCGATCGGGCGACCATCGAAAATATTCGGATGCGCGCGATCACATTGGTCGCGCAAGGCAAGCTGACCCGGGAAAGCTATGCCACGCTGAACGAGTTCATCGAGGCGCAGGCGAAAAGTGCAAAGTCCGAATCGACGGAGGCATCGTCCCGTGCCGCCTGACCGCCTGTCCGACTCCCCGGAGAAGAATCGGGATCGGGAGAGAAATTCGTCGTAGTCAGAAGGGGATGAAGTTTGCTAGAGTACGACCTTATCTTAGGAGCGAGACGATGCCAGGCCGGTCCGTCAAGCGAGTCATCGTTCTGATCATTGCATTTCTTTCCGTACCCTATCTGTTCGATGTCGCCTTCTACGGAGACTTCACGCCGACGCATTTCGCGCAAGAGACCACAGTCAGAGCCGACAGCGACGGTCCCGACGATCACAGCCTCGCCTCCGGTGGGGCGCAGGGACGCACGATCGCGGTCGTGGCAGCCGGTCCGCCGGTTCCGCGCCCGCTCACGAGAGGAGTCGATCTCCTGATCGCCGCTGTGTTTCGATTCTCACACCTTCCGTCTGCGTCGCTGATTTCTCGTCCTCCGCCGATCTCCGCCATCGTCTAGCGCTGTAGAGCGCTCGTTTCACGACCGTTCACGGCACAGCCACGTGTGAATAAGGGTGAAGGAGTCCCTATGGATGTACTTCATTCGGATACGACGCTTCTCCTGATTGATGGCGATGACTACAGCCGGCGGTATTATGCGGATCGCCTCAAGCTCTCTTCGCCGGGCCTCGTCGTTTTGGAGGCGGCGACGGGACAGTCCGGACTCGATGTGTACCGAACGCACCGAATCGATTGCGTCGTGCTGGAGCTGGCGTTGCCCGATATGTCGGGCTTCGAGGTGCTCATGCAATTGATTCCATTCCGCAGCGGACCGGAGGTTGTTGTCGTGGTCCTCACTCGGCTCCCGTCGCCGGACTTGAGCAAAATAGCCAAGAACCACGGCGCCGTCGCCTCCTTGGTCAAAAGCCGAACGTCGGGCGACGACTTACACGAAGTCATTCAGCACGCGATGGCGGTCATCGGACCGGCCCGCAGGCACTCCGCACAGAAACGAGAGGTTCACCATGGATGAAAAAGTTGTGACGGCCGTGTCCACGTCTCTTGCCTTGATGCAAATCCAAGTCAATGCGTTGCTGCTGATGCTCGAACGGCAGCATCCGGCTGTCCCGTTTCGGGAAGAGTTCCAGCGGCTCCTGTGCGAGGGAGTCGAAACCGTCGGCATGGAAACCATGGAAGGGATCAGGCACCGAATTCTGGAAGGGATTATGCAGCAAGAGGAGACGGATCTGAATTCGAACTGAACGATGGGGAGGGCTCACCGGCCCCTCTTGCCAATCGGCCGTCCATGCGCGTATAGTTGCGCGCAACTCTCGACTCAGGTCCAGCATGCCATTCCAACGGCATCACCGCTATCTGGCCAGCCCCTCTCAGACCGATCCTCCCGACTTGTTCGTTCGATAGCAGAGTCCGCTGACGGAACGCGCTCAGGACGCTGCTCGATTCCATCAATACCGACAGACGCCGTGGACCTGCAACACGAACGGGGTGAACATGGTTGACAGTATGGTCATGATGACGTGAGGTGACCCATGTCGACGGTACTCGACAGATTGCAAACCATCGAGACGTATAAATGGGGCAGCAAAATCGTGTGCCCGTTCTGTGCGTCGCTGAATTGCCGGCGGGCGTCGCGGCAGGGTTGCCGCGATTTGGCTCACAGCCTCCTCGGTATTTTTCCCTGGCGCTGTGAAGCCTGTTGGACGCGGTTCTATCTTCGGAGGCGCGTTGCCGCCAAGGCGGACACCGGAGCACGTCTCCGCAAGCCGCCACGTCCTGCGAAAGGCGGCGACGATCTTCTTGCTGCAAGGGACAACATCGAAGCGACTAGCGCCCATGTCCCTCGTGCGAGCGTTCAGAGATAGGGCCGTACCCGAACCTCACTCGCGCCACCATAGAAGCCCAGGCCAATCGCACAGCCGTCAAATAGACCTGCATCGACATGGCGATCTCCTTTCCGAGTAAAGCCTAACCAGTCCAGGTTAGCCGCCCATTAAGCCACCCTTAAAACCGTCTCACTCTCCGAACTGCTCCCTGGTCGCGCCGCGCGGGCTGCAGTGCTGCCGGAAAAATGAAAAATAGTTGGTGACCTTCGAGGAGACGAATAACATGGACCGTGTCACTGCTCGGAGCCGGCGTCACAATGTATTCCGGAAACACATTGCATTCAGGAAATACATTGTCGCCGCGCTGCGTCATGGAGATAGAGAAGACGCTTATCGGATTTCTGTAGACGCCGGCTTCCCATCGTTCATGGGGCACTATGGCGGGACGCGTTGGCCATGCACTCCTCCGGCACGAAGCCAACAAACGCACCACACGCCTCTCCTTCCCATGTAGTCGCCGCATTGACCAGCTCCGTCAGAGGTGGTCTTCAGTTCAATCGCACGTTCGTCGGATGCGGTGCGCGATACGACGCTCCATTCTCTTCAGCCTGCTGGTTGCGCTCTTGATTCCGGTTCCCAACGCCGACGCGGCAGAGCCGGCACCGCTCGATCCCCGGACGCTCATATTCGATGCCGTTCCATTTGTGCCACGTGAACCGGACCGCGTGGTGTTCGACAATGGGATGGTGGTGTTCTTATTGGAGGATCATGAGCTGCCGCTGATCACGGTCGGCGCATTGCTGCGGACGGGCAGTTGGCTCGATCCGCCTGATAAGGTCGGCCTCGCCGCATTGACCGGCACCGCCATGCGGATAGGAGGGGCGGCCGGGATGCCGCCTGAAGAGGTCGATGAAGAATTGCGGGAGCTCGCCGCCCATATCAATATCGGCATCGGTCGGCAGTCCGGTTCCGCATCGCTCGATGTGCTGAAGAAGGACTTCAAGCCGGCGCTGCACATTCTCGCCCGCTTGCTGCGGACGCCCGCGTTCGATTCCGCCAGTGTGGAGCTCGCCAAGCTTCAGGCCGGTGAGCGCATCCGCCGGCGTCAGGACGATCCAGAATCGCTCGCCAGCAGAGAATTCGTCAAGCTGCTCTACGGTCCCGCTCACCCCGCTGCACGGGAAGGGTCCCTCGAATCAGTGGGACGAATCAGCAGAGAGGATTTGATCGCCTTTCACCGGAATACAGTCCATCCCAACGGCATGATCCTCGGCGTGGCCGGCGATTTCAGCACAGACGAGATGCTCGCTTCCCTCCGAGAAGCATTTGGAGATTGGGAAAAGGGAACGGTGCCGGACGTCACGATTCCCGACGTTCCGGACAGCGAAGCGGCAAGCAGAGTCATTCAAATCGTCAACAAAAATCTGTCCCAAGCGCATCTTCGGATGGGGCATCTGTCGATCAAGGAAAGCGATGCCGATTACATCCCGCTTGCGATCGCCAACGATATTTTGGGCGGGGATTCCTACCGGGGCCGGCTGTATAACGAAGTGAGGACCAAGCGAGGGCTGGCCTATTCGGTGGGGAGCGAGTTGAGTGCAGGGACGCGCCAGCAAGGAATGTGGCTCGTGTGGGCTGAAACCAAACTCCCCTCGACGACGGAAGTGCTCGGACAATTCATGGCGAACATCGAGCGGATGCGCACCGAGCTCGTCAGCGATGCCGAACTCGCGATATCCAAAGAAGCCTACTTGAACTCGTTTGTCTTTGACTTCTCCAGTTCATCGCAAATCATCAGTCATGCCATGGAACTGGAATACGACGGACTGCCCAAGAATTTTTTCCAGCAGTTGCGCGAGGCGGTCTTCAAAGTATCGAAGCAGGACGTCCTGACCGCCGCAAAGAAACATCTTGCTCCGGATCGCGTAAAAATCATGGCGGTGGGCTCGG
>DATFDJ010000188.1:0-11929 GCA_035252115.1 Nitrospira sp.
GGCTTCTGACCGTTGCCGTCGGCTGTTCCATGTGTGCTCATAAGGAGATCCTTTCGTGGCGAGCAGCCGGCGATCGTCAGTCCGCATTGCGGACAGATGAACTATCGCTGATCGCTCATACTGCCGAAATAAAAAAGCCGCACCGGGTAAGCGGGGGTGCGGCTGAACGAGCGGCGTCTGTGCTGTTCCGCTTCCCTACGCTGGTATTACCCAGGTCAGGTTCCAAGGACTCCGGCGGAGTGTCAACCGGAGCCCTAAGGGTCGTCCGTCCTTGCGGGAGGACTCTCAGCCTTGTGGCACCCCTAGCTTTGAGTCGATCGTAGTCCTCGCCCTATCGCGAAGTCAACGTGTTATTCGCCCTATCCTGTTCCGGCCCGGCCGGGCCCACAACGACTAGGGCTAAATCCAGGCAGGCGCTTCGTTGATTGTCGGGGGGGTGTATCGTAGAATGCTTTTCTCAGCGGTTTTCCCGAGGGATTTGTGAACAGCCTTTCGACATTGCCCAGACCAGTCGCCGATTTTCAGCGGCTTTCCGCGGACGAATTGTTTCGCCGGACCGCGGAGGCCAAACGCCTGCTGGGTGACCGCGTCATGATCCTGGGCCATAACTATCAGCGCGACGAGGTCATCGAGCACGCGGATTTCCGAGGGGATTCGCTCTTGCTCTCGAAACTGGCGGCCGAACGGTCCGATCGGCCCTATGTGGTTTTTTGCGGCGTCCATTTTATGGCGGAGACAGCGGATATTCTGAGCCGGTCCAAGCAAACGGTCATTTTGCCCGATATGGCGGCCGGTTGCTCCATGGCCGATATGGCGGCGATCGAGCAGGTGGATCAATGTTGGGAGACGCTCGGCCGCATCCTGCCGGTCGAAGAGAAGGTCATGCCGGCGGTTTACGTGAATTCCGCCGCTGTGCTGAAGGCATTCTGCGGTGAACACGGGGGCATCACCTGTACGTCGTCCAATGCCAAGGCGGTGATGGAGTGGTGCTGGGCCAGACGAGAAAAAATCCTGTTCTTTCCGGACGAACACCTGGGCCGGAACACCGCGAACAAGATGGGAGTGCCGCGCGACCGCATGATCGTGTGGGACCCGTTCCAGCCGAACGGGGGTAATACCCGCCAGGCGATCGAGCGCGCCACACTGATTCTATGGAAAGGTCATTGCAGCGTGCACCAGATGTTCCAGCCGGTTCACGTGGATCATTTTCGCCGGCAATATCCCGACGGCAAAGTAATCGTCCACCCCGAATGCCACGAAGATGTGGTGAACAAGGCCGACCTGGTCGGTTCGACCGAATTCATCATCAGGACCGTGACGGCGGCTCCGCCAGGAACCACATGGGCCGTCGGAACGGAATTGAACCTGGTGAACCGGTTGAAGCGGGATCTGACCGACAAGAGGGTCTTTTTCCTCTCCTCGACCGTCTGCCAATGCGCCACGATGTTCCGCATCGACGCCGCGCACCTCTGCTGGGCGATGGAAAACCTCGCCGACGGACATGTCGTGAATCACATCGTCGTTCCCGATGACGAGAAGCGGTGGGCAAGAATTGCTCTCGATCGCATGATGGCCGTCAGTTGAAGGGCCAGAGGCACGAGGCAAGCGGCAAGGGGCCACAGCCGAGAAATGTTTGAGATTGCTTCGATTCCATCCCTCCTGTAAATTTCCTGTCACTACTCGCCTCTAGCCCCTAGCCCAGAGCCGATGGACAGGATAATGGATTACAAATCGACACTGAACCTGCCCAAGACCGATTTCCCGATGAAGGCCAACTTGCCGCAGCGGGAGCCGGAGCTGCTGACGTGGTGGGGTCAGGAACGGCTGTACGAGCGGATTCAGGAAGCGGGAAAGGGTCGACCCCGCTATGTGCTGCACGATGGGCCGCCGTACGCCAACGGCCGTATCCACATCGGCCATGCGCTGAATAAGATCCTCAAGGACATTGTCGTCAAGTCCAAGACGATGGCGGGTTTCCATGTTCCATATGTCCCCGGATGGGATTGTCACGGATTGCCGATCGAGCATCAGGTCTTGAAAGACCTGGGCGAGAAGAAAAAATCGTTGGATGCCATGGCCATCCGCAAACTCTGCCGCGAGTACGCCGACAAGTTCCGCACGATTCAGCAGGAAGAGTTTCAGCGGCTGGGTGTGCTGGGTGATTGGCAACATCCGTATTTGACAATGAATCCTGCCTATGAAGCGACGATCGTGCGGGAGTTCGGCAAGTTCGTCGAGCAGGGAGGAGTCTACAAAGGTTTGAAGCCGGTGCTCTGGTGTACGCAGGACCAGACCGCCCTCGCAGAAGCGGAGGTCGAATACGAAGAGCATACGTCGCCGTCCATCTATGTGAAGTTCCCGTTCGTCAGTCCTCCTTCGGTGTTGAGCAAGGCGGAAATCTTCGGCTTGGCGTTTCCCAAGGAGATCACCAGAGTCTCAATCGTCATTTGGACGACCACTCCCTGGACCTTGCCTGCCAATCAGGCCGTGTGTCTCCATCCGGACATCGACTACGCGTTCGTCCAGGTCGGGACGGATGTCCTCGTGGTCGCGGAAAAATTGCTGGCCGACGTCGCCGAGAAATGCCGGCTGTCCGGCTATCGCATCCTGGGGACGCGCAAGGGACGCGAGGGCTTCAGCGGACTGGAAACCCAGCGACCGATCAGCACCGGCCTTTCACCCATCCTGTTGGGCGACTTCGTCACCTTGGACCAGGGCACGGGCTGCGTGCATATCGCCCCGGGGCACGGCATGGAGGACTACGTGTTGGTCTTGGAGCACAATGCCCACGCATCGTCCGGTGAACGATTGGAAATCGTGGCGCCGGTCGACGATGCCGGTCGTTTCACGGATGCGGTGCCCGAATTCGCCGGCCAGCATGTGTTGAAAGCGAATCCCGGCATCGTCGACCGGCTCGCGGCGAAAGGGATTCTGTTGGGCCACAGTTCGTTGGTCCATTCCTATCCGCATTGCTGGCGCTGCAAGAGTCCCGTCATCTTTCGGGCGACGGAGCAGTGGTTCGTGTCGATGGAGATCAACCATCTGCGCGAGGAGGCATTGGCGGAGATCGATCGTGTCCGGTGGATTCCGCCCTGGGGCAAGGACCGCATCCACGGCATGATCGCGAATCGGCCCGATTGGTGCCTCTCCCGCCAGCGCGTCTGGGGCGTACCGATTCCTGGCTTTACCTGCGGCATCTGCCGCCACGTCGTCGCGGATCCGAAGCTGATCGAGCACGTCGCGGCTTTGATGGAAGCCGACGGCGCCGACATCTGGTTCGAGCGCTCGGCGGCCGAGTTGCTGCCGGCGGGGACGATCTGTCCGAAGTGCGGTGCATCGAATTGGGAAAAGGAGAAGGACATTCTCGATGTGTGGTTCGAATCTGGCGTGAGCTTTGCCGCGGTCCTGAAGCCGCGCAAGTGGTGGCCCGCCGATCTCTACCTTGAAGGCTCCGACCAGCATCGCGGCTGGTTCCACAGCGCGTTGCTGGCCGGCGTGGTGACCGATCGGCGCGCGCCGTACCGATCGGTGCTGACGCACGGCTTCGTGCTGGACGGACAAGGCAAAAAAATGTCGAAGTCGGCCGGCAACGTTGTGGCGCCGCAAGACGTCATCAAACAGTTGGGCGCCGAAATTTTGCGTCTGTGGGTGTCGGCGCAGGACTACCGGGAGGATCTGCGCATCTCGCCGGAGATCCTGAACCATCTCATCGAGGCCTATCGGAAGATCCGCAATACCTGCCGGTTTCTTTTGAGCAATCTGTACGATTTCGATGCGGACAGGGATCGCGTGCCGTACGAGCGGCTGCCCGAGCTGGACCGCTGGGCGCTTCTCCGGCTGGAAGAGCTCAAGACGCGGGTGACGAAGGCGTACGAGACGTTTGAATTTCACACCATCTATCACGCCTTGAACAACTTCTGCTCCGTCGACATGAGTGCGGTCTATCTCGACATTTTGAAAGATCGGCTGTATACGTTCCGCAAAGATTCGCCGCTGCGCCGCGGCTCTCAGACGGTGTTATATGAAATCATTCTTGCGATGACGAAGTTGATGGCCCCGGTGCTCAGCTTTACCGCCGACGAGATCTGGCGGACGTTGGCGGCACAGTTCGAGACGGCTCTGGGTGCGAAGAGCGTGCATCTGACCCGCTTCCCGGAACCGAAGCCGGAATGGCAAGATCATGATTTGGGACAGCGATGGGACCGGCTCCTGGGGTACCGTGGGCAGGTACAGGCCGTCCTGGAAGAAAGCCGGCGCAACAAGGTAATCGGATCATCTTTGGAAGCATCCGTCGAGCTGCGAGCGAACCCTGACGACTATGCGTTCCTCAAAACCTATGAAAGAGATTTGTCCACGATCTTCATCGTGTCGCAGGTGAGCTTGGTTTCGAGCGACCAGCCTGGAGCCCCGCTGGTCGTCGCGGTGGTCAAATCTCCGTACGCCAAATGCGAGCGTTGCTGGAATTACCGTGAGGCGGTCGGGAAGGATGAACAGCACCCCGGCCTCTGCGACCGCTGCCTGGAGGCCGTGCGATGAGCCGAAACGGTCGCTATGTGCTGCTCGCGTTGATCGGTCTCGCAGTGATCATCCTCGACCAGGCGACGAAGTACTCGATCATGCAGTCCATGCGGTTGCATGAGTCAATACCCATCGTCCCGAACCTGTTCAGCATCACGTATATCCGGAACCCCGGAGCGGCGTTCGGTCTGCTGGCCGGGAGCAGCAACGCCTTTCGTATGGTGTTCTTCGGGATCACGTCGTTGTTCGCGCTGGCGCTGCTCGGCACCATTCTGGTTCGGCTGCCGGAACGCGATTGGATCGGACAACTCAGCATCGCCGGGATTCTCGGCGGGGCGGTCGGCAACCTGATCGATCGCCTCCGCTTCGGAGAAGTCATCGATTTTCTCGACGTGTATATCGAGTCCTACCATTGGCCGGCCTTCAACGTCGCAGATTCGGCGATCAGCGTGGGGGTCGTCTGTCTGATCATCCATTTCGCCTTCGAACGGAAAGAAGAGACGTTTCCTGAACCGGAAAGCTCGAGGTCTTGACACTCAGGGACTGGCTCCGTCATCCGCGACGGTGCCTGTCCCCTCGCTAGGCGGGGAGCGGCACGATAAAGCCGCCGTCTTCTCGAAATTGCCTCTGCTGTTCGGCGGAAAACATGACCAGCGGCTCGCTGTGGCAGAATTGGCATTCCCTCACCGTCACCGGCCTATCCCCCTCGCCAAGTTCCTCCAAGTAGCGCTTCGCGAGTTTGAGTGCCGTGGCTTCATCCGTGGTCATCACGTCGAAATGGATGCGTCCTCTCTTGCCCTGAACCCACGTGTCGTAAACCTGCACGGTATCTGTGGCCATATCGACCTCTATTAGAAACCGAAAATATACAGCACGACGAGTCCCATGACGATCCGGTAATAGGCAAAGGGCCGGAGCGTGTGGCGTTTGACGAACGTCAGGAACGCTGCGATCACGATCCAGGCCACGAAGAAAGAGACGAGCAGACCGATGCCGAGCGCGACATAGTCATCCGGACGGAACAAGCCCCGGGACTTCCAGATTTCGTAACAGGTCGCCACGATGAGTGTCGGGAGCGCGAGAAAGAAGGAATATTCCGTGGCGACCTTGCGGTCCAGTCCGACGAGCAGACCGCCGATGATCGTCGATCCGGATCGCGACATACCGGGGATGAGGGAGGCGCATTGAGCCAGGCCGATCAGAATCGCCTCGCGCAGACCGACCTGCTCCAACTGCCCCACGTCGGGCTTTCTCGTACGGGCTTCGACCGCCAGGATCACGAGTCCGCCAAGAATCGAGGTCACGGCGACGGTTTGCGGACTGAAGAGGTGCCCTTTGATCCAGCCGTGGGTGGCAAGTCCCACCAGTCCGGCCGGGAGGAACGCTGCGCCCAACCCGATCAGGAACCAGAGGTGTGGATGCGCAGCCATCGAACGGCGAGCGGCAATGCTCCAGGATCCGGCGTCCTTCCGCTGCATCCAACTGCGGGCCTCCTTCTGTTCACCCATCGCACGAGACAGCAGTGTCGCGAGTTTCTCCCGCTCGTAGGCGACGACGGCCAGGATCGCGCCCAGTTGGATGGAAATTTCCGCGTTGGCGGCCACCTCCCCGGTAAACCCCAAGGCGTGGCCCGCGAGAATCAAATGTCCGGTCGAAGAAACGGGCAGGAATTCCGTGAGTCCTTCGACGATACCGAGAATGACGGCGAGGGCCGGTCCCCATTCGTTCATGATGAGAGTCCTTGCCGGAAGGAGCGATCCATGAGAGTCCGGCGCATCATCACAAAGTGATCGTATCCCGTCAAGCAATGGATCGACTTTCAGCATGCGGCAATCCTTTCGCTCGTAAATTGGTTGACAAAGGCTCGGGCTTGGCATACAGAAGGATCTCATACGTCCGGGTCGGTGGATCCGGGCGCGACCATGGTTCATACTTGGGTGCGAGAACGCAATGCGGTCCTCGACCGCAATCAGCAAGGGGAGGTTCCCATGAGGGTAGTGTGGATGGCGGCC
This sequence comes from Nitrospira sp., assembly GCA_035252115.1. Lineage (GTDB taxonomy): Bacteria > Nitrospirota > Nitrospiria > Nitrospirales > Nitrospiraceae > Nitrospira_C. The sequence continues at coordinate 6,531 of DATFDJ010000188.1, forward strand.
GTCGTTGCAGCCGGCGCCGCATCATTGACGGGCTGTGTGGTGAGCAACTCGAAGTATCAGGATGCCGTGGCCGATGCGGAGGCCGCGAAGACCGAATTGGCGACGACAAGGGCGCAGAAGAGTGCCCTGGAACAACAGGTCAAGACGCTCAAGGAACTGAACGTCAAGTTCGGCAACGAGGCGCAGGCCGCCCACGATGAACTGGAACGCATTCAATATGGGCGAGACAAGGAGCGCGGCAGCGTCGAGAGTAGGACCAAGGAACTGGAAGACCGCGTCAAGCAGTTGACCTCGCAGAATCGTGCCGTGAAGGCCGAATACGAAGACGCCAAACGCCATAACGAAACGCTAAAGTCGCTCGTCGCCCGCTATCAAAAAGAGCTGAAAGAGCGCAGTGTCACAGGTTCCATGATGCCGCCCTCCGTACCTCCGGCGAGTTTGCAGCCCACTCCGGCACCCGCCGCTCCCGGTATGGCGCCGCCGCAAGCGCCGTCCGGTCTGATGAACGTCAATAAGGCCTCGGCGGGCGACATGGTATTGGTGCTCGGCATTCCCAAGGACATGGCGGACCGCATCGTCAGCAATCGACCCTACAAGGTCAAGGGAGAATTGGTGGCGAAAAACGTCGTGCCCAAAGAGACGTTTGATATGATCAGGGAACGGATCAGCGTGAGTCCCTAGAGGGGGACTGCCACCTTTCCGGTCGGTGGCTGTCCCCCTCGACGCTGTGAGGCCCTACGAACGACGAGAGACGAGATACAGGAGAGTGAATGAACGACAGGCCGTCCACCGACCGGTGGATGGCCTGTTGCGCTTCTGGAGACTGAAAGATGATTCACCGATATCTTCTTGTTAGAATAGGCCGCCTCTTCCTATAGACGAAGGAAACGTTTTTCTATGCGTCGAGCGTTGCTCATTGTCGCAGTTCTTGCCATCGGGCTGGTGATCGGCGGCTACGTCTTTTTCAACGGGGAACGAAAGATCCCGGTCCGCTATCGGTTTGCACCGGTCGAGCGAGGCCCGGTGGTTTCTATCGTGACCGCCACCGGAAGCATCAATCCGGTCGTATCCGTCCAGGTCGGCACGCAAGTGTCGGGCATGATCAAGAGCCTGCATGCCGACTTCAATTCGGTGGTCAAAGCCGGCGATGTGGTGGCGGTCATCGACCCGGAGCCGTTCCGTGCCCGGCGAGATCAGGCTGCCAGCAATTTGGAGATGGCCCGGGCAAACTTGGCTCGGGCGAAAACCGACCAGGCTCAGCGGCGTCGAGAGTTGGAACGGGCCAAGTCGCTCATTGCCCAGCAATTCGTATCCCAGAACGACGTCGATGTGGCGCTGACGAACGCGCAAGGGGCCGATGCGCAGGTCAACGTGGTGGCCGCGCAGGTCAAGCAGGCGGAAGCCGCTTTAAATGCCGCCGAGCTGGACCTGAAGTACACGACCATCCGCTCTCCCGTGAACGGCATAGTCGTAGCTCGGAACGTCGAGGTCGGACAGACCGTTGCCGCCAGCTTTGCGACGCCGAATCTTTTTCTGATCGCGCTCGACCTCACGAAGATGCAGGTCGATAGCTTTGTGAGTGAGAGCGATATCGGAGGCATGTCCGAAGGAAGAAGTGCGAGCTTTACCGTCGACGCCTATCCGGGCGTGCCGTTCTCAGGCGTGATCAAGCAGGTTCGGCTTGCGCCCATCAATGTGCAAAACGTGGTGACGTACAATGTCGTCGTCGGAGTGGACAACCAGGATCTCCGGTTGAAGCCCGGCATGACGGCCAACGTGTCGATCGTCGTCGCGCAGAGAGATCAGGTGCTGAAGGTTCCCAACGCCGCGCTGCGATTCATGCCCCCGAAGGGAGAGGGACAGGCCCCAAGGGTGGAAGGGGTGCGAGCGGTTCCGACGAGCGCCGGTATGACTTCCCGAATGGTGTGGAAGCAACAGGGAGAGAACGGCGACCTGGTTGCCGTACCGGTTCAAACCGGCATTTCCGATGGAGCGGCCACCGAGATCCTGTCCGGAGAGCTTGTCGAAGGCGAGCCGGTGATCATCGGTATCGAGCAGCTCCGCGGAGAGCGAAGAGGCACCGATCTGCCTCCGGGTTTCGGGAACCAGCAGCGGCCTCGGCGAGAGCGCGGCATGTGAAATTCGTGAAGCGTCCCTCGTGAATCGGCGTTCGTCTCCGTTCGCCTCAAGAGCCTCATGGTCGGGAATCCTACAGTAGTCTTTCTCCATGCACACGCTTCACGTTTCACGCTTCACGCTTCACGAAGGATTTGTATGCCTCTGATCGTCTGCGAGGATATCTGGAAGATCTACCGGATCGGGGATGTCGAGGTGCCGGCCTTGCGCGGATTGAGCCTGACGATCGAACAGGGCGAATTCGTCGCGATCATGGGGGCCAGCGGCTCGGGCAAGTCGACGCTGATGAATATCCTCGGCTGTCTGGATCAGCCCACGAAGGGCCGCTATCGCCTGGACGGCGTCGAAGTCGAACAGTTACGGCACGATCGGTTGGCGGAGATTCGAAATCGGCAGATCGGGTTCGTCTTTCAGAGTTTTAATCTCATTCCCCGCACCAGCGCCCTGGAGAATGCGCAGCTTCCGTTGTTCTATCGCGGATTGTCGCTGAAAGAGCAGCGTGCGCAGGCGGCCGCCGCCATCCAGCGCGTCGGCCTGAGCGGACGTGAGCATCACTATCCGACGCAGCTCTCCGGCGGACAGCAACAGCGTGTGGCGATTGCGCGCGCGCTCGTAACGTCTCCGTCGTTGTTGCTGGCCGATGAGCCCACAGGGAATCTCGATACGCAATCGAGCCGCGAAATCATGACAATCCTGGAGGGATTGAACCGGGAGGGCATCACCGTCATCCTGGTCACTCATGAGGCCGATGTCGCGGCCTATGCCTCGCGCGAGATCACCATCAAGGACGGTCTGATCTTGAGCGATCGGGCGACGAAAGCTCGTTCGCACGAGGTGGGGGCGTAGATGGCCGCCTTCGTCTGGTTGACCATCCTTACGGCGCTAAGAATCCTCGGCCGGAACCGCCTGCGAGCCGGACTTACCATGTTAGGTATCATTATCGGTGTCGGGGCCGTCATTGCGATGGTCAGCATCGGCGAAGGGGCGAAATCGGCCGTGAAGAAGCAGATTGCCACGATGGGGACCAACGTCATCATCATCTGGCCGGGAGTGACGACCGCCAGTGGAGTCCGGAGCGCTCAAGGGGGCGCCGTGACCCTCACGGTCGCCGACGCTTTGGATCTGAAGAAAAAGATTCCGCTCTTGTCCGATACCGGATGGTCGAAGCGTGACGTGAGGCAGGTCGTCTACGGCAATCGGAATTGGAACGCCCCGATCAACGGCATATCTCCGAGCTATCTGACCATCCGCGACTGGTCGTTCAGCAGCGGCGGGCCATTTACACAGGCCGATCTCGAAAGCGCAGCCCGTGTCGCATTGGTCGGCCAGACGGTGGTGGAGAGCTTGTTCGAGGCGGGAGAGGAGCCGGTCGATGCCGTCATCCGGATCAACAACGTACCGTTCCGCATCATCGGGGTGCTGTCTCCGAAGGGACAGTCCGCGCAGGGATCGGACCAGGACGACATCATTTTCATTCCCTTCACCACGGCCGAACGGAAGGTGTTGGGGACGCTCTTTCTCGGTTCGGTCGGGTCCGTATTTGCTTCGACGGATCGCGCCGACGATTTGCCGGAGGCGGTCGAGCAGATTCGCGAAGTCATGCGGGCACGGCATCGGCTGCAACAGGAGCAGCCGGACGATTTCACGATCCGGACGCAGGTCGATATCGGAAAAATTCAGGAAGGCACCGGTCACACGCTGACGATCATGCTCTTTGCGATCGCCTCGGTGTCCCTGCTCGTCGGCGGGATCGGCATCATGAACATTTTGCTGGTCTCGGTGACCGAACGGACCAGAGAAATCGGAGTCCGGATGGCCGTCGGCGCCAAACGGCGCCATATCGTCATGCAATTCCTGATCGAGGCCATGACGCTCAGCCTCTTCGGCGGCGCGCTCGGAATCGTTTTCGGTCTGGTCGGCGCCAAGCTGACGACGATCATCGCGGGCTGGCCCACGATCATCTCGGGCGACGTGATCGTGATCGCGTTCCTCTTCTCGCTCGTGGTCGGACTGTTCTTCGGTCTGTATCCAGCCAACAAAGCTTCCCGCCTCAATCCCATCGACGCGTTGCGCTACGAATAGCGTCGATCCCACCGGGCATCAAACCGTTTGCACCGGTTCGACGGAAAGCGGACTGACATCGAGCACCGAATCGATGGTCCGTTCGGGAATCCGGCCTTCTTGATCGGCAAGGTCCACGACGAACGGCATGGTATAGCCGGCGCCGTCCGGTTCGTGGGTGACGGTGACGACCGGTTGGTGGAGCCGCGAAGGGTTCTGTTCCGTCACGACTGCGAGTTCCCGGGTATTGAGACGCACGCAACTGTGCACAGGATAGATCCCGAACGTCTTGATCAATCGTGAAACAATGTCCCGGTCGAGTTGTCCTTCCTGAGCCTCACGGTACAACCGCTGCAGCGCCTGATGAGGCGCGAGCGGCGTGGCGCCGCCGAAGCCGGTGAGGAGATCGTCGTACCGGTCGCTGATGGCCAGGATTCGCGTCAGCCCCGATGTAAATTCGCCCCGCGTCTCCGGTGGATAGCCGCTGCCGTCGAGCAAGGTATGATGTTCGTCGATGAGGTGCAGCATGGAAACCTCGAACCCTTTTTCTCGTTCCAGCATGGTGACGCTGAGCCTGGGATGAGCACGAAACTGCTGCCGTTCCCGTTCTGACAGGGAAGACGATGTGCTGGCACAGCGCTGAAGAAGGGATGGCGGGATGTGGAGGAGGCCGATATCGTGCAACAACGCCGCCGTGGCGAGCTCGTTCAGCTCCAACGGGTTGTAGCCGTACGTTTGTCCCACAATGAGCGCCAGCGTGCATGTGGCCAGGGCATGCCGGCTGAGCGTGGAGTCGCCGCCTCGGTTCTGACTCAAGGTCATGAACAGGGCCGCCCTGGTCACCGTTCTCGTCACGATGCGGATCTCTTGAATCGCCTCGCCGGTCCGGTTGCGATCGGCTGTTCCCTTTTCCGAGATGCCTGAGTACAGCGACTGGACGGTCTGTTCAAGCTGCTGCGCTGCCGCTGTCGCCTGCACATACTCCTCACTCAATCGGCTGAGCGATTTCGGCTGCATCGTCCGAGATGAAGAGCGGCTCGCCGGCGTGGAGGTGCCCGGCGCATCGTCCACTCCGGCCGCCTGGCCGTTTGGGAGATCCAACCCTCGCTCGACGTCGATCTCAACCGATCGGACGCCGGCCCTGCGAAGTTTGTCGATCTGAGCCCGCTCTTGAATCAGGAATGAATGGCGAAGAAATGGAG